>DASTVB010000001.1:0-15517 GCA_035759315.1 Telluria sp.
ATCGCCTTTGTCATCAAAGGAGCCGCCGCTAAAGAGATCTTCGAGGCGATCGGGCCGGATGTCCACGACGAATGTCTGGAAAAACCCGATCGCGCCCGACGACGTGATAACGACAACCTCCGCTGCACATGGATCGAAGGCGAATATAGCTGCAGGTTCGGGTTCGACCTCGTGACGGGGAAAAGCATCGGAGGGAGTATTTGCTGATGGGGATTCCGGTTTGGCCACTGGCGCCACGGCCGGCACCACACGATACCTTCGCTAGTAAGGGTCAATAGACGGACTTGCCATCGCGCGGCCCGCGTCGTAGTCTTTCAGGACCACGGGAGGCTCCGATGACCATTGAACTCGACCATATCCTGATCCCTGTACGCGACAAGATCGCTTCTGCCAAAACGCTCGCCTGGATCCTCGATGTCCCATGGTCCGAATCGGGCATCGGCCCGTTTGCGCCGGTCTACCTCAACGATGGACTGACGCTGGACTTCGACGAAGCTGAAGGCCCGTATCCGGTTATGCATTACTGCTTCCGCGTCGGCGAACCGGACTTCGCGAAGATCGTGGCGCGGCTCCAGGAGGCCGGCATTCCGTACCGCGGCACGCCGCATGGGCCCGACGACCGCAAGATCAACACCCAGCACGGAGGCTCGATCGTGTACTGGAATGAGCCGGGCGGGCATGTGTGGGAAGCGCTGACGGTGAGCTACGCGCGGCGTGCGGGGTAGGTGGCATATACCCCTGGGGGTATAGGCGAATACAAGGCGCCGGCAAGCATACCCCCTGGGGGTATGCCGCACTAGCAGCTGGAAGCGCGGATACCCCAGGGGGTATCCCTCGCGGCGGTCAAAAGGGCAGGGGACAGTCCCGGAGGGACAGTCCCCTTAGCGGAGGTAGGGGGCGACGTTGGAGGCGATGGTCGCGAATTCGGCGTCGGTCAGCGGGATCTTGCGGAACGCGGCCCATGCTTCGCGCGGAGCGAGGTTGCCGCCGGCGGCCGCGTCCGATCCGTACAGCACACGGTTCACGCCCACCTGGCGGATATGGCGCGCCAGCAGCGCGGCCTGCTCCGGCGTGGCGCCGTTCGCAACCGAGGCGACATCGAACCACAGGTTCTTCGTGCGCGGATCGCCCTTTGCCACCGCTTCAGCAATCGTCGACGTCACGGCCTGCGACGGCGGGTCGTCGTAGCCTGGGCCGGTGCCGGCCATGTGCGCCAGCTGCACCGGGACGTCCGGCGCACCCGGCATCACTTTCTCGATGAAGGCGCGCGCCTGCTCGAGACCATACGGGCGCTTCTTGCTGATACTCGCGCGCATGTGGACGACGATCGCCATGCCATTTTTGTTCGCGGTGGCGAACACCTGGCGCAGGCGTTCGGCGTGCGCCGGATCTTCCAGCTGCACGTCCGAGTTCCCCAGATGGAGCTTGATGCCGTGTTTCAGGTGCGGGCTGCGTGCGCAGCGCTCGATCTCTTCCAGCGCATATTGGGCGAACGGCGCGATGCCGCAGAAGGCGCGCAGGCGGTCGGGGTACTGCGCGGCCTGGGCGCCGGTCCAGTCGTTTTCGGCGCGCACCTTGGCGTACTCGTTCTCCACCGCGCGGCCCGGCTTGCCGAACATGTAGGCGGTGGAGAGCAGGGTGGCGCGTTTGATGCCAGCGTCGTCGAGGTGCTTGATCAGGTCCGCCGCGAGCAGCTGGTGCGGGCCGGTGGGGCCGGGCTTGATCAGGTCGATGATGGCGGGGCTGAAGCCATGCTGGTGGTGGTCGGCGACGGGCACCTGGGCGAGCGCGGAGCCGGCGGCGAGCAGGCCGGCGACGAGGGCGAATAGATGACGGGTCATGGGATAGTCCTTACCGTGTGTTGTTCGGGTGTTGAAATGACTATAGACGCTTGCCCGGGCGGGTGACGTAGTTTGCGACGAACCGCTGGCAATCCGGCCCGATTCCGCGAAATCCGGGAATGAACCGCTCCGTCGTCCCAGCGAAGGCTGGGACCCATGCTGAGGTGGATGAACGCGGGTGCCTCTGTGGACGCGGTCTATGGGTCCCAGCCTTCGCTGGGACGACGGGCAAAAAAAAACGGCACCGATGAGGGTGCCGTTTTTTGTGGAGCTCGAACCGCTTATTTCTTTACGCGGACCGCACCGAACGGATCGCCAGCCTTCCAGCTCGGCATCTTCGGAGCGTCGGCCACCGCGCGGCCAAGGTTCAGCGTGAACTGCACCTGCTGCACCATGCCCGCCAGGTCCCACTTCGGATCGTATTCATCGCCCACCTGGTGGTAGTTCTTCGAATACTGCGCGCGCATCTTCTTCGCGTTTTCCGGGTCCTTGATGATGTCGCTGCCGCCACCGACCGAGAACGCAGGGATGCCGGCCTTCGCCATGCTGAAGTGGTCGCTGCGGAAGTAGCCGCCCGACAGGTCCGGCTTGGCCGGCGAGATGACCAGGGCCATCTTCTTCGCCACCGCTTGCGCCATCGCGCCCAGTTCCGTGTGCTCGCTGCCCGCGGCGCCGATGTCGCGCGCCGCGCCGACGAAGTTCAGGCTGTCGTTGTTGAGCGCCGCGGCGGTTTTTTCCAGTGGCCAGAGCGGTGCGCTTGCGTACGCGGCGCTGCCCAGCAGGCCCTGTTCTTCGGCCGCGACCCACAGGAACATCTGGCTGCGCTTGGCCGGCGCCTTGACCGCCGCCTGCGCCATCGCGAGCAGGCCCGCGGTGCCGGAGGCGTTGTCGACTGCGCCGTTGTAGATCGTGTCGCCGCTGGTGCCCTGCTTGCCCAGGTGGTCCCAGTGCGCGGTGTAGATGACGACTTCGTCCTTCAGCTTCGGATCGGTGCCTGGCACCACACCGGCCACGTTGAACTGCTCCAGCTTGCGCACCACCGACTTCATGTCGCCCTTGATGCGTGCGTTGAGCGCCACCGGCTTGAAGCCCTTGACTTCGGCCGCCGCGCGCAGCGCGTCCAGGTCTTGGCCAGCCGCCGCGAACAGCTTGCGCGCGGTGGCGTCGGTCATCCAGCCCTGCAGGCCGGTGCCCAGCTCACCCTGCGCCAGCTGGAAGCGTTCCGCCAGCCAGCTGTTCTGCACCACGCTCCAGCCGTAGGAGGCCGATTCGTCGGTGTGCACCAGCAGGATGCCGGCGCACTTCTGGCGCGCGGCTTCTTCAAACTTGTAGGTCCAGCGGCCGTAGTAGGTCAGGCCCTTGCCGTTGAAGCGGTTCGCTTCGGCGGCGGTCGGCTTCGGGTCGTTCACCATCACCACCAGAACCTTGTTGCGGCAGTCCAGGCCCGCGTAGTCGTTCCAGCCTTCTTCCGGCGAGACGATGCCGTAGCCGGCGAACACCAGTTCGTGGTCGAACGAGCGCGCGTTGTTCGCGTCGCCCGGGCCCCAGACCCAGTCCTGGCCGTAGGTCAGCGGCTGCGCGGCGCCGCCAGCGTGCAGCGCGAGCGTGCTTTCTTCCGGAACCGCCTTGATGCCCGCGATCTGGACCGACTGGCGATAGCTGTTGCCGTTGCCCGGCTTGAGACCGATCGCGCGCGCCTGCGCTTCGAGGTAGGCCACGGTGAGGTCGCCGCCGCGCTGGCCGGTGCCACGTCCTTCCAGCAGGTCGCTGGAAAGGAATTCGAGGTGGGCGCGCAGGGGCGCTTCCTGGACGGTGGCGGCCTGGTTGGCAGCGCTGGCCGGCAGGGCGATCGCGAGGCTCGTGGCCAGCGTAGTCGCCACCAGCGAGGAAATCATCTTTTGCATGGTTCCTGGACTAAATGAAAAGTGGGACTTGCATTGTATGACATTCCTGCAAGCAAGATAGGGACTGTCCCGCCGGAACTGTCCCCGGCCTTTGGGGTGCAGCCCGAGAAAGCCAAGGCAAGGGACAGTCCCTAACCCACAAAAAAAGAGCCCCGTCCGCTTGGAGTCGGACGGGGCATTAACCTGCCTTGCTACTTGAAATCAGCCTTCCAGCTTCCAGACGTAATCAATCTGCGCCCAGCCTGCCTCCGCCTGACCATTGTTGACCGCTGGCTGGAACTTGCACAGCGACAACGCTTGCACTGCTGCCTTGTCCAGGTCGCGCGAGCCGGAAGACTGGCTCACACGGCTGCTGGTCACCCGGCCATCGGCGCCGACCAGGAGGGCGAGCCGGACGGTGCCCGATTCGCCATTGCGTGCCGCCCGCGCCGGATATTCCGGGGTGGCGCAGCCCTCAGAAAACACGGCGGTACGCATGGTGCCCGTCGCGCTGCTGTCGGTGGATGGAGCTGCTTCACCCTGGCTCGACGCCACTGCTGGCGGCGGTACTACATCCTGCATTACATCAGCCTGGATCGTTTGTTCAGGCTCAACCTGCGGTTCTACGACGACTTCCGGTGGCGGCACCAGCGCTTTCGGCGGCGTCACCGTTTTCGGTGTTGCTTTTGGCGGTTCTGGCGGTGGTGGCACGATCTTCGGCGGGACCAGTTCCACCATCGTTTCCATAATCTTCGGCAATTCCACGTGGCCGGCCCCGTTGATGCTCTGGATCAGCCCGTACCCTAGTACGACGTGGATCAGTCCGACGACCGCTACCTTTGATGCTTTCGACTTGTTGTCGGGACCTGTATCGGCAAAATGCATTGTCATATGGTTCTCCTCTTATTGTCGTGCCCATCTGCTAGCGGCTGTCTACTGCTTCTAGGAACTCATCATTGCTATCAAGTGGTAATGGATGATTCCATCTTATAGCATTGTTGGGCGCGCACGCTAGAAATTTCGTATCTGTTTGTAATTGGCGCAACAACAGCTTGTTGTGTGGAATAATCCATGAAAGGGAGATGCCTTGCCGTTCGGTGGCATACATATCTTCTACAGACTGGTAAGCAGGGGTGCAAAATCATGAGTAAACAAGAGCAAGCCATCCGCGTACTGCTGGCGGACGACCATCCGATCGTGATGACCGGCTTTGCCATGTCGCTGTCCGCCACCGGCATGGAAGTTGCCGGGCAGGCAAAGTCGCCGGACGAGGCGCTGGAAATGTACGAGGCGCTCCAGCCGGACGTGCTGGTGATGGACATCCGATTCGGCACCGAACTGACCGGCCTGGACGCGGCGCGCAACATCCTGCAGCGCTACCCCAAGGCGCGCATCGTGTTCCTCAGCCAGTTCGACCAGGACAGCCTGATCAAGGAAACCTACCGCCTCGGCGCGCGCGCCTTCGTCACCAAGGACTGCGACCCGGCCGACCTGGCCAACGCGGTGCGCCACGCGCACAAGGACAAGCTGTACTTCCTGCCGCAGATCGCCGAGCGCCTGGCCAACCTGTCGGTGCGCGGCGACGTCTCGCCGCAGTCGCAGCTGGACCAGCGCGGACTCGAAATCTTCAAGCTGATGGCCGAGGGCCTGACCAACGCCGAGATCGCGGAAAAGCTCAACCTGTCCACCAAGACCATCAGCAATATCAGCCAGTCGATCAAGGAAAAGCTCGGCGTCGACCGCCAGGCTTACATCACCAAGCTGGCCGTGCGCCACGGATTGATCGATCCCTGACCATGGGCGCGCGCGCTGCCTTCCTGCTCGCCCTGGCGCTGTGCTTCGGGCTTGTGCTGCCGGCGCAGGCCGCGCCGATGTGGAAGATCGTCACCGCCGACGACAGCGAGCTGACGCGCCGCATCGAGCGTGACCTGTACGCGCGGCTGGCCCCGATCGTCAAGCTGCCGGAACGCGTGACCATCGCGATCGGCCCGGTCGCGCTGCGGCGCGCCGTCACCCAGCGCCAGGAAGGGCGCGTGTTTTCCGCCTATACCTCCAGCCAGGTGCTGCACCAGGTGGTGAGCGAATCCGACCAGGCCTTCGTCAGCGGGATCTACGCCGAGCCGTCGCCGCAGGACCAGCTGCAGCTGATTGCGCTGCTGTACGGGCGCCCGGTGCCGGTGGCGGCGATCGTCAGCAGCGAGGCGGAGTTCCTGTCCTCGCTGGCGCCGGGCCTCAAGCTCGAGCGCCTGCCGGCCAAGGGCGGCGACATCAACCGCGCGCTCAACCGCGTGGCGCAGCTGCCGGTGCTGCTGGCGTGGCCCGACCGCGCCGTATTCAACACCGAGAACGTGCGCAACATCCTGTTGTCCTCGTACCGGCGCGGGCAGGGCGTGATCGGCTTCTCCGCCGACATGGTCAGCTCCGGCGCGCTGGCGACCACCTATTCCAATCCCGAGGACATCAACACGCAGCTGGCCGAGATGCTGGCGCAATACGCCGCCACCGGCAGCCTTGGCGCACCGGAGTTTCCGCGCTACTTCCGCACCGCCGTCAACGAAGGGCTGGCGCGCTCGCTCAAGGTGCCGGTCAGCGACAGGGCGCGCCGCTTTGCGCGCCGGCCGCGGGGCGATAAATGAGGCTGGGGCGGTTCTGGCACCACTGGAGCATCGGCCGGCG
The DNA here is from genome assembly GCA_035759315.1 of Telluria sp. Lineage (GTDB taxonomy): Bacteria > Pseudomonadota > Gammaproteobacteria > Burkholderiales > Burkholderiaceae_D > Telluria. Next base: position 6,401 of record DASTVB010000001.1, read on the forward strand.
CATGGTGTTCATCTCCATGCTGCCGGTGGCCTACCTATTCTGCTCCTTCGTCTGGTACTCCTGGTTCTCGCACCGCGCGCTGGTGGCGGACGAGCTGTCCGAACGCGGCAAGGTGCTGGCGCGCGCACTGGCCGAGACCAGCGAGTACAACGTCATCTCCGGCAACCTGACCGACCTGCGCCTGACCATCGACGGCCTGGTGCAGACCGACCGCAGCATCTACCGCATCGACATCCTCGATTCGAAGCGGCGCGAAGTGGTCAGCGTGGCCGGCGACGGCGGGCGCGAAGCGGAAGAGCGTGCGTTCGAGGCGCCGATCCGCAAGCAGATGATCTGGGTGAACCTGTTCCAGGAAAACGGCGCCCCGCACGTGTCGGGCTCGAGCGACAGCAAGCCACCCACCATGACTGTGGAGGAGGTGGGCTACGTGCGCGTGACCATGTCGCCGACGAACATGATGGCCAAGCAGCTGGCGCGCTTCCGCATCGAGCTGGCGATGGCCGCGCTGGCGCTGATGGTCGCCGCGACCCTTGCGCTGCTGCTGGCGCGCAGCATGGCCGACCCGCTCAGGATGGCGACGCGCGCGCTGCGCAAAATCCGCGGCGGCGACTACCTGGTCAACCTGCCGGTGACCACGGGCGGCGAACTGGGCGAGCTGCAGGGATCAATCGGCGAAATGTCGGTCGCGCTGGACCGTTCCAAGCAGGACCTGGAGAACAAGGTGGCGGAGCGCACCCGTGACCTGCTCGAGTCGCGCAACGAAGCCCTCAAGGCCGACGCCGAGAAGCGCAAGCTGATCCAGAAGGTCAATTCCATCGTCGAGGACGAACGCAAGAGCATCGCGATCGAAATCCACGACGAGCTCAATGCCTCGCTGATCGCGGCGCGCCTGGAATCGCAGGCGATCTACCAGCTCGCCGACAAGCTTGGTCCGGGCTGCGATGCCGACGAAATCAAGCGCAAGTCGGCCGCCATCACCAAGCTGACGCTGGAGCTTTACGCCAGCGGGCGCCGCCTGGTGCGCAGGCTGCGCCCGGAAGTGCTGGAGATGCTCGGCCTGCACGGCGCGGTGGAAGAGATGCTCCGCCATTACAACAGCGGCGGCGAATGCCGCTTCGAGTTCGAATCGGACGGCGAATTTTCGAAGCTCGGCAACGAGCTGGCCATCTCGGCCTACCGCATCGTGCAGGAGGCGCTGTCGAACATCATGAAGCATTCGACTGCCAGCCGCGCCGGCGTGATGCTGAAAATGAACGAGGCCGCGCTGGACATCGTCATCAGCGACGACGGCGATGGCTTCGATCCGGCGGTAGCGTCAGAGGGCATCGGCATCATCGGCATGCGCGAGCGCGTGGTGGCGATGGGCGGGACGATCTGCATCCAGTCGGCCCCCGCGGCGGGCACCACCATCGCCATCAGCCTGCCGCTTGCTGTATCGTAGAGGTTTCGCCATCACTCCAGCACCCAAATGTTGACTGAACTGCAAACGCCCTACGAAAAGGGCAACCGTAACCAGACCACCACCCACGCCGAGTGCATCGCCTTCTACGAAGAGCTCGCGCGCCGCTTCCCGAACGTGCTGCGCTTCGAGGTGATCGGCACCTCGGACGCGGGTATCCCGATCCACGCAGGCGTGGTGACCGCGGACGGCGTGTTCGACCGCGAAGAGCTCAAGCGCGCCGGCCGTCCGGTCTTCTTCAACAACAACGGCATCCATCCGGGCGAACCGGAAGGCGTGGACGCCTGCATGGCGCTGGTGCGCGACTTCTGCCTCGAGCCGCAGCGCCTGGCCGCGCTGGGCCGCACGGTATTCCTGTTCGTCCCGCTGTACAACGTGGACGGCAGCCATAACCGCGCCAACACTTCGCGCGTGAACCAGGAAGGCCCCGAGGCCTTCGGCTTCCGCGGCAACGCGCGCCACCTCGACCTGAACCGCGACTTCATCAAGTGCGATTCGCTGACCGCTCAGGTATTCAACAAGCTGTTCACGGCCTGGGACCCGGACGTGATGGTCGACACCCACACCTCCAACGGTGCGGACTACACCTACACCATGACCCTGATCCACACGCAGGCGGACAAGCTGGGCGGTGCACTGGGCGAGTTCCTGCGCCACGACATGCTGCCGGCGCTGTTCACCGACATGCAGGCGCGCGGCTGGCCAATGTGCCCGTACGTGAACCCGGTCAAGGACTGCCCGGACCACGGCATCGCCGAATTCCTGGAGACGCCACGCTTCTCGACCGGCTACGCGGCGCTGCACCACACCATCGGCTTCATGCCCGAGACGCACATGCTCAAGCCGTTTGCCGACCGCTACGAATCGATGCGCGCGCTGGTGGAAAGCGCGCTGGCGTTCACGGTGGCCAATGCGGGCAAGATCCAGCAGCTGCGCCACGAAGCCAAGACCGCATCGCGCACCGAATGGCCGGTGCACTGGGTGATGGACGAAGCCAATCCATCCAAGTTCCGCTTCAAGGGTTACGCCGCGAAGTACAGCCCGAGCCGGCTTGGCAATTACACCCGACTCGCTTACGACCGCAACGAGCCGTGGGAACGCGACATCGACTACTACAACCGCTTCACTGCCGACGTCACCGTGCGCGCGCCGCGCGCCTACGTGCTGCCGCAGGCGTGGCGCGAAGCCGCCGAGCGACTGCAGTGGAATGGCGTGAAGATGGAGCGCCTGACCGAGGACAGGCTGCAGGAAGTGCAGTACTACAGCGTATGCGACGTGCAGTCGCGCCCGAAGGCGTACGAAGGCCACATGTACCACGACGACGTGACGCTGTCGGCGCACACGGCGACCATGCAGCTCAAGGCCGGCGACTGGTGGATTCCGCTGGACCAGGAGAACGCGCGCTACGCTGTCGAGACGCTGGAGCCCCAGGGGCACGACAGCTTCTTCCGCTGGGGATTCTTCAACGGCGTGCTGGAAAAGAAGGAAGCGTATTCGGACTACGTGTTCGAAGACCATGCCGAAGAACTGCTGCGCACCGAGCCAGGGCTGGCCGAGGCGTTCGACAAGTGGAAGGCGGCCAATCCGTCGCTGCTGGGCGACCAGACTGCGGTGCTCGACTTCATCTTCCGCAACTGCAAGCGCTGGGCCGAGCCGGAGTGCGGGCGCTACCCGGTCTACTCCGTCTTCTGAAGTTAGGGGACTGTCCCGTTGGGACGGTCCCCTGCCTTTACCAAACCTCAAACGTCACTGGCGCTGCAACAAAAGGCTGGGGACAGTCCCGGAGGGACAGTCCCCCTTCCTTGCTTACTTCGTGGCTGCGATCCAGCGATCGACTTTGGCTTCCAGCAGCGACAGCGGCAGCGTCCCGTCGCTCAGCACCACCTCATGGAAAGCCGGCAGGCTGAACTTCGCGCCCAGCGCCTTGGTCGCCTTCGCCCGCAGTTCAGCAATCTTCAGCGAACCCACCTTGTAGCCCAGCGCCTGCGCCGGCCACGCCATGTAGCGTTCGGTCTCGCTCTTCGCGAGCCGCTCCGGATACCCCAGCGTGTCCTGCATGTACCTGATCGACTGCTCGCGCGTCCACCCCTTTGAATGCATGCCGGTGTCGACCACCAACCGCACCGCGCGCAGCATCTCGTCGTTCAGGTGCCCGAAGTAGTGCTCCGGCTTGCCGAACAGTCCCATCTCCTTGCCCAGCGTCTCGGCGTACAGCGCCCAGCCTTCGGTATAGGCGTTGTTGCCGCCGAATTTGCGGAAGTCCGGCAGGTTCAGTTCCTGCAGCAGCGCGATGTGGAAGTGGTGGCCCGGCTGCCCTTCGTGCAGGAACAGCGTCACCATGCCCGGGCTCTCGTACTTGGCCGGATCATTCACCACCGACCAGAACACGCCCGGCCGGCTGCCGTCGGCTGCGGGCGCCGTGTAATGGTCGGACGCGGTGGCACGCGACAGTTCCGGCTCCAGCCGCAGGTCCAGCGGCGCTTTCGGCATCAGCGTGAACAGGGCAGGGAGCTTGGTGCGCAGCACGCCATCGAGCCTGCGGTACTCGGCGATGATCTCGTCCTCGTGCTTGAAAGGCTTGAACTTCGCTTGCTGCGACACCCAGCCCGGCAGGCCCGCCGCAGGACCGGTGTAGCCCATGCGCGGACCCAGCACCGCGAACTCGCCCTGGATGCGCGCGACTTCCTTCAGTCCCGTCGCGTGGATCTGCTCGGGCGTGAGCGTTGTGGTTGTCTGCGCGCCGATACGTGTGCGGTACCACGCGGCGCCGTTCGGCACCGCGTCGATGCCGGTGGTGGCGCGCGTGGCCGGCAGGTAGTCCTTCTCCATGAATGCCGCGAGGCGCTTCAGCGCCGGCATCAGCTTGCCGCCGATGACGCTCGCGTAGTCGCGTGTCAGCGCCGCCTTGTCCTCCGCGCTGAACGAGGCCGGCATCTTCGTCACCGGCGTGTAGTAGATGTTCGATTCCACCGTCTCGCTGGCCAGCTTCTTGTACTGGGGCAGGGCGGACACCGCGAGGGGGCGCGGCAGCACCACCCCGGTGCGCATCCCTTTGCGCATGTTGGCGATGGCCTGGTCGATCCACGCCGGCAGCTGCTCCAGGCGGTTCAGGTAGGCGCGGTAATCCTTCACGGTGGCGAACGGCTGGGCGCCTTCGCCGCCGGCGAAGTTGGCCAGCGTGACCGGGATGCTGTCCATCTGGTTGATCGGCAGCAGGTGGTCGGGGAACTGGCCCAGCGCGATCAGGTGTTTCAGCTCGTCGTCGAGGATGTCGTAGTTGACCTGGCCCTTTCGGTCCAGCGCCCTGCGGTCGATGGCGTGCAGCTCCGACTGGAAGCGGGCGTATAGCGCGAACTGGCGTGCGCGCACGTCAGGTGCAATCGCCATGCCGATCTGGTCGTCGTAGCGCGCGCTGCCGCTTTCGGTGGCGCCGACCGGGTCGAAGCGCGCGATCGCGTCGTAGTAGCGGTCGGCCAGCGTATCGAGCTGCTGCTTGGCCGTGGACTGGGAGGCCTGCGCCGTGGCGGCGGGCGCCGCGGCGTGTACCGCCGGTGCGAAGGCGAGCGCGATCGCGATGCAGGCTGCGCTCAGAGCTGGGAATTTTGTCATGGCGTGTCGTTGATGTGTGAGTCGGGAAGGGGACTGTCCCCGCAGGGGACCGTCCCCCGGTGTTTTGTTTACTGAGGCTGCGCTCAAACACCTGGGGACGGTCCCCTGCGGGGACAGTCCCCTGACGGTTTCAAAGTTATTGGTAGAACTTCCAGGAGGCGGTGTAGTTGCGCGGGATTCGCTCGCCCTTCAGGCGCGCGCGCAGCATCTCGATCGGCATGGACCCCGACTGCATCACGCTGTCGTTGAACTGCTTGATCGTCATCTTGCCGCCATCGACCAGCTCGCGCTTGAGGGTGCGCAGCTGCAGCGCGCCGATCATGTAGCCGGCCTGGTACAGCGGCGGATAGCTGCCGTTGAACGAGCGACGCACTTCCGCACGCGCGTTGTCCGGCTCATGCCCGACGCGCTTGACCAGCATGTCTACTGCCTGCTCCGGCGTCAGCCTGCCCATGTGGAAGCCGAGCGAGAACAGGATGCGCGCCGCCCGGTGATTACGCCAGAACAGCATGCCGATGCGGTCCTCCGGCTTCGCAGCGAAGCCGCGCTCCCACAGCAGGAACTCCCAGTACACTGCCCAGCCTTCGCTCATGAACGGCGTGTCGAACAGGGCGCGGTGTGGCTGGTAGCGCTCTTCCATGAAGCCTTGCAGGTGGTGGCCCGGGATCAGCTCGTGGTGCACGACCGCGCGCGAGAAGTGCGGGTTATTGCCGCGCATCGTCATCAGCTTCTGGTCGTGCGTCATGGTGTCGGTTGGGTAGGCCACCAGGATGGTCGGACCGCCGAGGAAGAACGGGCTGGCCAGCTGGTCTTCGGGCGACAGCATGTCCATGCGCCAGGTGTGGCGCGCCAGCTCCGGCACCGTGATCAGGTCGTTGCTGGTGACGTAGTCGTCGGCTTCCTTGGCCAGCTTGCGCACCAGTGCGGTCTGCTCGCCGGGGCCGACGTGCAGCGTCTTGACCTTCTCCATCGCGGCGTGCCAGTCGTCGCCGAAGCCCATTTCGCGCGAGGCACGGCGCAGTTCCGCTTCGCCCCAGGCCAGCTCCTTCTCGGCCAGCGCCATCAGTTCTTCCGGCGTGTACGGGATCAGTTCGCGCTGCAGCGCGCTGACCAGGCCATCGCGGCCGATCGGGTCGCCCGCGACGTTCAGCAGCGTCGGCGACGATTTGCCGACCAGGTGCTCGTTCAGGCGCTCGGCGTAGGTGGCCAGCGCCTTCTCGAGGTCCGCGTATGGGCGCTTGATCCACCACGTCATCATCGGATCGAAGCCGGCGTAGTAGTCGTGCCATGCCTTCAGGTCGGCTGAGGCGGTTTGCAGGATCTGCAGCGCGCGGCTAGCGGTGCTGCGTGGCGCCAGCGGCTTGGCCGCCTTGTAGCCCGGTGCGGCGAGCAGCGCTTCCTGCGCCTTCTGCACTTCAGCCAGCGCCTTGTTGAGCACCACGGCGCTGGCCGCGCCTTCCTGCGGCTGCATCATGCGGCGCGTTTCCGCCATGTTGATCAGCGGGCGCAGGAACGGCACCAGCGGCTCGGCTTCCTGGTAACGCTTGCCGGCGGCTTCCAGTTCGCGCATCTGGAACTTGATCTGGTTGCGCAGCATGACCCAGTCGAGGCGGTCGTCCACGCCGTAGCTGTCGAACGGCAGCTTGTCGAGCTCCGCCAGCCACTCTTCATAGAAGCGCTTGTAGTTGGCCGCGAGCGCAGGGCCGTTGTCGACCGTGTACAGGCGCGCCATGCTGCGCGAATCGAGGCGGAAACGCTGCACCAGGTTCGGCATCGACTGCTGCGGCTGGACCGCCAGCGGGGCAAGCGGCGGCGCCAGCGATGCGGCGCCGGACAGCGGCGCGCAGCAAAGCAGGCCTGCGGCGAGCAGGCCAAGCGGGAGGCGGCGCATCATTTCGACACCGGCACCGGCGCGCCGTTGCGGAAGGTGTAGATCGTGACGGCCGACTGCTTCATGTTGCCGGCCGCGTCGTACGCGTAGTTGCCCACCACGCCGCGGTACGATTGGGTGTGCATCGCCTGCGATACCACCGCCGGGTCGATCGAGTTGGCCGCCTTCATCGCCTGCGCGATGAACATGGTCTGGTCGTAGAACGAAGGCGCGTACACGTCCGGCTTCTGCTTGAAGCGCTGCGTGTAGCGGGCCTGGAAAGCGGGGCCGGTAGCCTGCTTGTCGAGGATCGCGCCGCCCTGCGCGCACAGTACGTTCTCGCCGACCGCGTCGCCGCCCAGCTTGGCCATCTCCGGGCTGCACAGGGTGTCGCCGCCCATCAGCTTCGCGTTCAGGCCGAGCGCCTTCATCTGGCGCGCCATCGGCGCGGCCTGCGGCGCGTAGCCGCCGAAGAAGATTGCATCGACTTTCTTGGCCTTGAGCGAAGTGAGGATCGCCGCGAAGTCGGTGGCCTTGTCGGTGGTGAACTCGTGCGAGGCGACCTTGATGCCGTTCTTGCGCGCCTGCTTCACGAATTCCATCGCGATGCCCTGGCCGAAGGCGGTGCGGTCGTCGATCACGCCGACGTTCTTCACGCCGATTTTCGAGCCCGCGTAGTCGGCCATCGCCGCGCCGGCCTGGGTGTCGCTGGCGACGATGCGGAACACCCGCTTGTAGCCGGACTGGGTGATCTTGGGATTGGTGCCGACGGTCGACATCACGATGCCGTTGTCGTTGTAGATGCGCGACGCCGGAATGGCGACGCCGGAATTGTAGGGGCCCAGCACGTACTTCACGCCCGCATCGGCGAACTTCTGAGCCACGATCACGCCGGCCTTTGGGTCGCCCTGGTCGTCTTCGGCGCGCAACTCGAAACGCACCGGCTTGCCGCCTATGACCATCTTCTTCGTGTTCAGTTCTTCGACCGCGAGCCGGACGCCGTTCTCGTTGTCCTTGCCGGCGAACGCGTTCGCGCCCGAGAGCGGGCTGCTCACGCCAATGCGCACCACCTGTTCCTGGGCCTGGACGGCCGGCGCGAGCAGCAGTGCTGCCAGCGCGAGGGGGGCGGTATAAGTCTTCTTCGAAACCATGCGGGGTGTCTCCACTGTTCAGTAACAGCGGCAATCATCGCATGAAAAGGGGCGCCCGGATAAGCTTTACGCGGGCAGTCGCTGGGTCACCAGGTCGAGCGGAAGGGCGGTGGTCGACTTGATCTGCTCCATCGAGAAGGCGGACGACACGCCGGACAGCTTGGCCGCCTTGATCAGCTTCTTGTAGAAGCGGTCGTAGCCGTCGATGTCGCTGGTGACCACCTTCAGCAGGTAGTCCACGTCGCCGCTCATGCGGTGGAATTCCTGCACTTCGGGCATGCCGGTGACCGCCTCGGCGAAGGTGGTCAGCCATTTTTCGTCGTGTTCGGTGGTGCGCACGCTGACGAACACCGTCACCGGCAGGCCCACCTTGTGGCGATTGATGATGGAAACGCGGGCCTGGATATAGCCCTCGTCCTCGAGCCGCCGTACCCGCTTCCAGCACGGCGTGCTGGACAGCCCCACCTTTTCGCTCAGGGCAGCGATCGACAGCGTCGCGTCTGCCTGCAAGGCAGCGAGGATGGCACAGTCGAACTTGTCGAGAGAAATCATTTACGCCTTTCGACCAAATAAAGAAGGTTTATTCCACATCGTGCTGAGAATACGGAAATTTTGGCACGTATTATCGCGCCAAGCTCAGTACCATAGTACCCAAACTTAAGCATTGCATCTATACATATATCTATGCCGGAAATTCATATGAGCCAGGAAATCTACCTCGACGCCAACGCCACATCCCCGGTGATGCCTGCCGCGATCGAGGCCGCGGCCGCCGCCATGCGCGAGGGTTACGGCAATCCGAGCAGCACCCATGCGACCGGCCTGCGCGCCCGCGCGCTGCTGGATAACGTGCGCGCCCGTGCGCGCCGGGTGCTGGGGGCGGCGACCGGGAAGGTGATCTTCACCAGTGGCGCGACCGAAGCGATCCAGACCGCGATCCTGTCGGCGCTGTGCGCGGTGCGCGCGCGCCAGACGGCGGGCGAGGCGGCCGGCACGCTGCTGGTGTACGGCGCCACCGAACACAAGGC
>DASTVB010000002.1:0-3612 GCA_035759315.1 Telluria sp.
GAAGCGGCCCTGGCTGCTTTCGGCGCGGCGCCCTACATCTTCCCGGACAAGAAGATCCACATGCAGTACACGACGACTTCGCCGAAACTGCACAAGATCCTCGGCGTCGAGTCCCCGGTTTTCGATTAAGAAACCCAGCGCCAGCCAACGCCTCACCGGCTTGTCAGACAACGCCCCGCCTGTGCGGGGCGTTTGTTTTTATGTGTTCCGCTTAACGCAGCGAGAGTGCATATGCATGTAAAACTGAACCATTGGATAACGTTTCCAACAAGGCCTTTTAATAATTTCCAGCGACCACCATATTTGTATTAGAGTTGCGGAAAAAAAAGACATCTTAACCGGGCGCATCGTCACCCTAACCCGGCCGGAAATAACTAGTGGAACGGAAATATCTTTATGCTTTACCAACTTCATGAAATGCAGCGCACCTTCCTCAGCCCCCTGATGCAATGGGCGGACGCGTCTGCAAAGCTGTTCTCCAATCCGGTGTCGCCGCTGGCGCACACGCCCTTCGCGCAGCGCATCGCCGCCGGTTACGAACTGATGTACCGCCTCGGCAAGGAATACGAGAAGCCGGCGTTCGGCATCAACCAGGTCGAAGTCGACGGCCAGCCGGTCGGCATCCTGGAATACGCGGTCACCACCAAGCCATTCTGCCAGCTGCTGCACTTCCGCAAGAACCTGCCGGAGTCGGTGGTCGCCGCGATGAAGCAGCCGAAGGTGCTGCTGGTCGCGCCGCTGTCGGGCCACTATTCGACGCTGCTGCGCGATACCGTGCGCGGCCTGCTGCCGAAGCACGACGTCTACATCACCGACTGGACCGACGCGCGCATGGTGCCGCTGTCCGAGGGCGAGTTCCACCTCGACGACTACGTCTTCTACGTGCAGGAATTCATCCGCCAGCTCGGCCCCGACCTGCATGTGATCTCGGTGTGCCAGCCGACCGTGCCGGTGCTCGCCGCGATCTCGCTGATGGCGACCGAGAACGACCCGATGCTGCCGAAGACGATGACCATGATGGGCGGCCCGATCGACCCGCGCCGCTCGCCGACCCAGGTGAACACGCTGGCCGTCGAAAAGCCGTTCTCGTGGTTCGAGAACACGGTGATCTACTCGGTGCCTGCGAACTATCCCGGCTTCGGCCGCAAGGTCTATCCGGGCTTCCTGCAGCACGCCGGCTTCATCGCCATGAACCCGGGCCGCCACGCGCAGAGCCATCGCGAGTTCTACGACCACCTGGTGCGCGGCAACGACGAACCGGCCGAAAGCCATCGCCAGTTCTACGACGAGTACAACGCGGTGCTGGACATGCCGGCCGAGTACTACCTCGACACCATCAAGACCGTGTTCCAGGAACACCTGCTGCCGCGCGGCGAGTGGTACGTGGGCGGCAAGCAGGTGCGCCCGCAGGACATCAAGACCGTCGCGCTGTTCACGGTCGAGGGTGAGCTGGACGACATCTCCGGCGCCGGCCAGACCCAGGCCGCGCACGACCTGTGCAGCGGCATCCCGGCCGACATGCAGCAGGACTTCGTCGCGCCCGGTGCGGGCCACTACGGCATCTTCTCCGGCCGCAAATGGCGCGAGATGGTCTGCCCGAAAATCGCCGAGTTCATCCAGAAGCACGCGTAACGAAGTGGACTGCCCCTTTGCGGCAACGCACGCAAACGCCTCCCTCGGGAGGCGTTTTCATTTCCCGTCATCCCCGCGCACGCGGGGACCCATTGTGAGCATCCGAAGTAAATAGCCGCGGATCCTCTGATCGATCCCCGCATGGGTCCCCGCGTCCGCGGGGATGACGGGGGCTGGGGGGATGACGGTGGCCGCGGGGATGACGGTGGGGAAGCCATGGCCATATGGGATAATGTCGCCTTTACCGCCCGCTTATCGCGCCGTGACCAAACCGCTCGCCGACCAGATCGAAGACCTGCTGCCGCAAACCCAGTGCACCAAGTGCGGTTACGCCGGCTGCCGTCCCTACGCCGAAGCGATCGCCAACGGGCAAGCCGAGATCAACCAGTGCCCGCCCGGCGGCATCGAAGGTGTCGGCCGCCTGGCCGCCCTGCTCGGCCGCAAGGTCATCCCGATCAATCCCGCCAACGGCGTCGAGCGCCCGCGCCCGGTCGCCTACATCGACGAATCGCTGTGCATCGGCTGCACCCTTTGCATCCAGGCCTGCCCGGTCGACGCGATCCTTGGGGCGGCCAAGCAGATGCACACCATCCTCCCCACGCTGTGCACCGGCTGCGACCTGTGCGTCGCGCCCTGCCCGGTCGACTGCATCACCATGATGCCGGTGACCGGCGAGCGCACCGGCTGGTCGGCCTGGTCGCAGCAGGACGCCGACGCGGCGCGCGAACGCCACGACTTCCGCGCCATGCGCCTGAAGCGCGAGAAGGAAGAAAACGATGCGCGCCTGGCCGCCAAGGCCGTCGAAAAGCTGCGCGCGGTGACGGCGGAAGAAACTAACACGCCGGAAGAAATCGCCGAGAAGGAGCGCAAGCGCGCCATCATCGCGGCGGCCATGGAACGCGCGCGCCTGAAGGCCGAAGCGGCGAAAGGCGGCCAGTGAATCCAGCCAAGCGCGCCGAGATTTTCCGCCGCCTGCGGGAAGCGAACCCCGAGCCCAAGACCGAGCTCGAATACAGCACGCCGTTCGAACTGCTGATCGCGGTGCTGCTGTCCGCGCAGGCCACCGACGTCGGCGTGAACAAGGCCACGCGTCGCCTGTACCCGGTCGCGAATACGCCGCAGAAGATCCTCGACCTCGGCATCGACGAACTGACCAGCTACATCCAGACCATCGGCCTGTACAAGACCAAGGCGAAGAACGTGATGGCGACCTGCCAGATCCTGGTCGACAAATACGATGGCGAAGTGCCGCAGACGATGGAAGAGCTGGTGGAGCTGCCCGGCGTGGGTCGCAAGACCGCCAACGTTGTGCTCAACACCGCGTTCCGCCAGGTCGCGATGGCGGTGGACACGCACATCTTCCGCGTGTCGAACCGCACCAACATCGCGCCGGGCAAGACGGTGGAGATCGTGGAGCAGAAGCTGATGAAGTTCGTGCCGAAGGAATACCTGATGGACGCGCACCACTGGCTGATCCTGCACGGACGCTACACCTGCATCGCGCGCAAGCCGCTGTGCTGGAACTGCATCATCGTCGACCTGTGCGAGTACAAGCATAAGACCCCGCCTCCACCCAACGCCTGATATCCGCTAGCCCCGAGACCGTCATCCCAGCGCAGGCCGGGATCCATACCGGGCGTCCGAAGTTGAAGGACACGCCGCCGCTACGTCGCGTCCGCATGGATTCCAGCCTTCACTGGAATGACGGTGGCTGCGCGACGGGTTTCGCAGCTACGATCCACCAGCATCGAGACCGTCATCCCAGCGCAGGCTGGGATCCATACCGGGCATCCGAAGTTGAAGCACATGTCGCCGCCGCGGCGCGTCCGCATGGATTCCAGCCTGCGCTGGAATGACGGGTGGCTGCGCTATCGGTTTCGCAGCGGTTTAATTCGCCTCGTCGCCGCCCTGGCATGCCGGTGGCAGGTGCTGCTCCGGAATGTCGCGGCTCAGGCAAGTCCATTCGATCTTCTTGTCCTT
>DASTVB010000003.1:0-55634 GCA_035759315.1 Telluria sp.
TGGCACGCCTGATCCAGGACATGATCCGCAAGGCGCTGGCCGACGAGCTGCTGTTCGGCCGCCTGGTCAGCGGTGGACGCGTCACCGTGGACCTGGACGAGAACGACAACGTCCGCCTCGAGTTCCCGGAAGGGGACACCGCGCCGCCGACGCTGCCACCCGAGACCGTCGAAATCGAGTAAGGGGACTGTCCCTCTGGGACTGTCCCCCGCCTTTAAAAAACCGCGCCATTGCGCGGTTTTTTTTCGCGCATCCGCAACACTGTCATCCCAGCGGAGGCTGGGATCCATACGCCGCCCGCCACCACGTGACATCGTTCCATCGCTCGCTTCGCATGGATCCTAGCCTCCGCCGGGATGACGGTGGCGGCGCCGCATTTTCTTCGTATGTATGCACAGCAATAGCATGCCCAGCTGTGGCACACTCGTGTTCCTTCACAACTAAAACACCAGTGAACATGAAAGTGTCCCGCACCATCCTCGCGCTGTCGCTGGCGCTGGCCGGCAGTTCCGCCATCGCCGCCGATCCCTACTTCCGTTATCCCTCCATCCGCGGCGACACCATCGTGTTCACCGCCGAGGGCGACCTGTGGCGCACGAGCGCGAATGGCGGCAAGGCACAGCGCCTGACCACCCACGCGTCGGCCGAAACGCACGCCGCGCTGTCCCCGGACGGCAAACAGGTCGCGTTCGCGGCCTCGTACGAAGGCGCGACCGAAGCTTACGTGATGCCGGTCGAAGGCGGCCTGCCGAAGCGGCTCACGTTCGAGAATGGCGGCCTGGTGGTGCTGGGCTGGACTCCGCAGGGCGAAGTGCTGGTCAGCTCCGATAACTCCACCGGACCGGCGCGCGAGCGCGTCGTCTCCGCGGTGCACCCCGCGAGCATGCAGCGCCGCGTGCTGCCGCTGGCCGATGCCAACGATGCGGTCCTGGACGACAAGGGCCGCGCGGTCTACTTCACGCGCATGGGCCTGGCCATGACCAACGATAACGTCAAGGCCTACCGCGGCGGCGCGCACGCGCAGCTGTGGCGCTTCGACCTCGAATCGAAGCGCGAAGCCGAACCGATGTTCAAGGGTGATACCGGCAACAACAAGCGCCCGATGTGGTGGAACGGCCGCCTGTACTTCATCAGCGACGCCAGCGGCGCGGACAACCTGTGGTCCTCGCGCCCGGACGGCAGCGACCGCCGCGCGCACATCAGGCATACCGAGTGGGACGTCCGCAACGCCGCGCTCGGAGATGGCCGCATCGTGTACCAGCTCGGCGCCGACCTGCATGTGCTGAACCTCGCGAACGGCGAAGACAAGCTGGTGAAGGCCAGCCTGGTGTCGGACTTCGACCAGCAGCGCACCCGCCTGGTCAAATCGCCGCTCGACGCGCTGACCAGCATCGACCTTGCCAACAAGGCGCGCCGTGTCGTGATCGCCGCGCGCGGCCGCGTCACCATCGCCGGCACCGGCACCCAGCGCCGCGTGGAAATCGCGATCCCCGAAGGCGCGCGCGCCCGCAGCGCGGTGTTCAGCCACGACGACAAGTGGGTGTACGCGATCGTCGACGCATCCGGCGAAAACGAGATCTGGCGCTACGCAGCCGACGGCTCGGGCTCGGGCGAACGCCTGACGCAGGACGCAGAGAGCCATCGCTGGGACCTGTACCCGTCTCCCGACGGCAAGTGGCTGGCGCACACCGACAAGCGCGGACGCACCTGGCTGCTGGACCTGGCCACCCGCGCCAACGTGGTAATCGACGACGCCGGCAAGGTCGGCGTGGACCGCAACGAACAAGTGGTGTGGGCGCCGGACAGCCGCAACCTGGCCTTCGTGCGCGTCGGCAGCAGCGAACAGCGCGACCAGATCGGCATGTACAACCTCGAATCGAAGCAGATGAGCTTCGTGACCTCCGACCGTTATGGCGCCGGCTCGCCCGCGTTCTCCACCGACGGGCGCTGGCTGTACTTCCTCTCGGCGCGCAACTTCAACCTCGGCAACGGCTCGCCATGGGGCGACCGCAACATGGGCCCCGTGTTCGACAAGCGCGTCGGCGTCTACGCGCTGGCCCTACAACCCGGCACGCGCTTCCCGTTCAAGGCCGACGATGAACTGAGCCGCCCGGACGACCAGCCTGCGACCGAAGTCGCGGTGGAAGCCAAGGAAGCCGCCGAGAAGGCGGTCGCCGCCAAGATCGCCAAACCTGCGGGCAGGCCGGGACTGCCGGCGGTGGTGTACGCCGGCATGAAGGACCGCCTGTACGAAGTGCCGGTCGCCCCGGGCAATTACCGCTCGCTCGCGGTGGACGACAAGCGCCTGTACCTGCTCGATATCGAGGAGCCGGGCAAGGGCACGCTCAAGACGCTGGCGATCAGCCGCACCGCGCCGCAGCCCGAAGTATTCGCCGCCAACGTGCGCGACTTTGGCCTGACCACCGACAAGAAGAGCATTTACTATCGCACTGCCAGCCGCACCGGACCGGGCGACATGCTGATCGTCGATGCGGGCGCGAAGCAGCAGCCCGATATCTCCAAGGCCAAGGTGCGGATCGAGGACTGGGCGATCACCACCAATCCGCGCATGGAATGGAAGCAGATGTTCAACGACGCGTGGCGCATGCACCGCGACTTCCTGTACGACGTGAAGATGCGCGGCGTGGACTGGAACGCCGTGCGTGCGCGCTATGCGCCGCTGGTCGACCGCGTCACCGACCGCGCCGAGCTGGACGACATTCTCGGCATGATGGTCAGCGAAGTGGGCGCGCTGCACTCGCAGGTGCGTCCGGGCGACGTGCGCCGTTCCACCTCGGAAGGCGTGCCGTCAGGCCTGGGTGCGGTGCTGACCCGCACCGGCGAAGGCTACCGTGTCGACCGCATCTACCGCAGCGAACCCGAGCTGCCGTCCGAGCGCGGCCCGCTCGCCCACCCGGACGTGAACGTCAAGGTCGGCGACATCATCACCGCGGTGAACGGCCGGGACCTGTCGGAGGAACGCGATATCGCCGACCTGCTGCTGAACCAGGCCGACCGGCAGGTGCTGCTGCACGTGAAGAGCCCGGGCGGCGCGGCACGTCCGGTGATCGTGACGCCGGTATCGATGGCGCGCCACGGCGCGCTGCGGTATTCCGACTGGGAACAGGGCAGGGCGCAGCAGGTGGATGCGGCATCGAACGGCAAGATCGGCTACCTGCACCTGCGGGCGATGGGTGCGCGCGACATCAACGCCTTCGCGCGCGACTTCTACGCCAACATCAACAAGGAAGGCCTGGTGATCGACGTGCGCCGCAATAACGGCGGCAACATCGACAGCTGGATCATCGAAAAGCTGCTGCGCAAGGCGTGGGCGTTCTGGGCGTCGAACGGCAGCCAGCCTTCGTCGAACATGCAGAACACCTTCCGCGGCCACCTCGTCGTGGTGATGGACGAGCTGACCTACTCCGACGGCGAGACCTTCGCTGCCGGCATCAAGGCGCTCAAACTGGGACCGCTGGTGGGCAAGCGCACCGCCGGCGCCGGCGTGTGGCTCAGCGACGGCAACCGCCTGGCCGACAACGGCATGGCGCGCGTGGCCGAGAACGGCCAGTTCTCGTCGGATGACGGCCAGTGGCTGATCGAAGGCGTCGGGGTTGCGCCGGACGTGGAAGTCGAGAACCTCCCGCACGAAACCTTCAACGGGCGCGACCGCCAGCTCGAAGTGGCGATCGCACTGCTGGAGAAGAAGATGAAGGAGCAGCCGGTCAAGCCGTACAAGCCGGGCGAGATTCCGGCCCTGAAGCGCTAACCCTTCGCAGCAAAACAAAAAACCGCGCCCAAAGGCGCGGTTTTTTTTGACCTTTACACGCGAAACCGTCATCCCAGCGAAGGCTGGGATCCATACTGAGCGGCCACAGAGGCGCAGGCGTAACACCACCTCAGTATGGGTCCCAGCCTTCGCTGGGACGACGCGATGCTGCTATTCGGCTTCTACAGGAACGCGCTTGAGCTTGCGGTAGATATAGCCGGCCATATTGTGCGCCAGCTCATGCTCGCCCACGAACACCTGGCCCGCGTGTTCCTCGCGCAGCAGCTCCGCTTCCTGTTCATTGTGCGTGCGCACCACCGTCAACACATCCGGATTGAGCGCGCGCGCGTTTGAAATCATCGCCCGCACCCCGAAGGTATCCGGCGTGGCCACCACCAGCATGCGCGCCCGCGCGATATGCGCCTGGATCAGCACCGCTGGCTCTGCAGCGTCGCCCGCCACCGCCGCAGTGCCGCCGCGCCGCAATTCCTCGACCAGTTCTCGGTTCTGTTCCGCCACCACGTAGTGGATGCCGCGCGCATCCAGGTCTTCCGCGATGCGGCGCCCGACCCGGCCGTAACCGACCAAGACCACATGCCCGGCCAGCTTCTCTTCTGGTGTCGCAACCGGCAGTTCGGCCAGCGGGTCGCCGCCCCGCTCGAAGTGGCGCGCGATGTCCGATCGCTCCCGCAGTGCACGCTGGATGGGTTCGATCGCCTTGAACAGCAGGGGGTTGAGCGCGATCGAAATGATGGCACCGGCCAGGATGTAGCTGTGGCCTTCCGCCGGCAGCAGTCCCAGCGACAGTCCCAGGCCGCCCAGGATGAATGAAAACTCGCCGATCTGCGCCAGGCTGGCCGAAACCGTAAGCGCGGTGTTCAGCGGGTAGCGCAGCGCAATCACCAGCAGGAAGGCGGCAATCGACTTGCCGAACATGATGATCGCGACCACGGCGAGCACGCGGATCGGATTGTCGATCAGCGCCGCCGGGTCGAACAGCATGCCGACCGAGACGAAGAACAGGACCGAGAATGCGTCGCGCAGCGGCAGCGATTCATGCGCGGCGCGGTGGGCGAGGGCGGACTCGCGCAGCACCATGCCGGCGAAGAATGCTCCCAGCGCGAACGAGACACCGAAGATCGCGGCCGAGCCATAGGCGATGCCGACCGCGGTGGCGACCACGCACAGCGTGAACAGCTCGCGCGAGCCGGTCTTGGCGACGCGCCACAGCACCCACGGGAACACGCGGCGCCCCACCACCAGCATGAACACGACGAAGGCGCCCATCTGCGCAATCGCGGTCAGCAGCGCCATCCAGATCGAGCCTTCGCTGCCGGTCGTCTTGCCGCCCAGCCAGCCGGAAAGGGCAGGCAGCAGCACCAGTACCAGCACGGTCACAAGGTCTTCGACCACCAGCCAGCCGACCGCGATGCGGCCGTTGATCGAGTCGAGCATGCCGCGGTCTTCGAGTGCGCGCAGCAGTACAACGGTGCTGGCCACCGACAGCGCCAGGCCGAACACCAGGCCGGCGCCGAAGCTCCAGCCCCATAGATAGGAGAGTCCGACCCCCATGCCGGTTGCCGCTGCAATCTGGAGAACGGCGCCGGGCAGCGCGATGCGCCGCACGTCGATCAGGTCCTTGACGGAGAAGTGCAGGCCAACTCCGAACATCAGCAGCATGACGCCGATTTCGGCCAGCTGCTGCGAGAGTTGGACGTCGGCGACGAAGCCGGGAGTGGCGGGGCCGATGAAAATACCCGCGGCCAGGTAGCCGACCAGTGCCGGCAACTTCATGCGCACCGCCAGCAAGCCGAAAATGAGTCCGAAACCGAGCGCCGCGGAAATGGTCGTGATCAGGCTGATGTCATGCGGCATCCGGTTTCCGTTTTCAAGTTATCGAGTCGTCCCCATTGTAACGTGGGATAGGGGACTGTCCCTTCGGGACTGTCCCCGGCTAGCGCTTGAGCTTGCGCCAGAGGGTAGTGCGGCTGATGCCGAGATAGGCCGCGGCTTCGTCGCGCCGCCCGCCGAAGCGTTCCAGCACTTGCTCGACCGTTTCCTCCGCTGGGCGCGACGGCGTGGCGCCGGCGGCGGCCTGCAGCTCCGGCGCAATCGACTGCAGGAACGCCGGCGTGAGCGCCTGCAGCGGCTCGTTGGCCAGGAACAGCGCCAGCCTTTCCATCAGGTTGCGCAGTTCGCGCACATTGCCCGGCCAACGGTAGCGCTCCAGCATCGGCAGGCAGGCCTCGAGTTCCGCCCCCAGGTTGGGGTGCGGACGCGCGCCCAGCGCGGCCATGGCGCTCTTGAGCGACCAGCTGGCCAGCGCCGCAATATCGGCGGCCCGCTCGCGCAGCGGCGGAATCGACACCCGCAGCACAGCGAGCCGGTAGAACAGGTCGGCCCGGAAGCGTCCCTCGCGGATGCGCGCTTCGAGGTCGCAGTGGGTTGCGCTGATCACGCGCACGCTGACCGGGACCGGGCGGGTGCCGCCGACCCGCACCACTTCGCGTTCCTCCAGCACGCGCAGCAGGCGTGTCTGCAGCGCGAGCGGCATCTCGCCGATCTCGTCGAGGAACAGGGTGCCGCCGTTGGCCGCCTCGAACAGGCCGGCGTGGCCACCCCGGCGCGCGCCCGTGAAGGCGCCTTCCTCGTGCCCGAACAGCTCCGATTCGAGCAGCGATTCGGCGATCGCGCCGCAGTTCACGGCCACGAACGGACGGTTGGCGCCCAGGCTGCGCGGTCCTTCCCGGTGGATCGCCTGCGCCACCATTTCCTTGCCGGTGCCGGTCTCGCCCTGGATCAGCACCGTCGCCGGCGAGCGCGCATACAGCACCACCGACTGGCGCAGGGTCTCCATGCCGCGCGATTCGCCGCGCAGGTCGTTCAGGCCGTGGCGCGCGCGCAGCGTGTCGGGCACTGCGCCGCGCCGCGCCTTGTTCGCTTCCAGCTGGGTCAGGCGCGCCAGTTCGAGCGCGTCGTCGAACGCGCGCCGGATCGAGGCCGCGGAGTAGACGAATACCGCCGCCAGGCCGGCTTCCTCGGCCAGGTCGGTGATCAGGCCGGCACCGACGATGACGCGGATGCCGGCCGCTTTCAGTTCGTTGATCTGGGCGCGCGCATCTTCCTCGGTCACGTAGGTCCGCTGCGCGACGTCGACGCCGAAGGTCGAGGTGAACTCGGCCAGTTCCGGCATCGGCTCCTGGTAGGTGATGACGCCGATGCGGTCCGATACGCTGCGGGCTCGCGCCAGGGCCTGCATGACGTCGAATCCGGAGGCCTTGGCGATGACGACCGGCGCCGACACCCGTCCCTTCAGGTAGGCGGCGTTGGAACCAGCCGAGATCACCACGTCGCAGCGTTCGTTCGCCATCCGTTCGCGGATGTGGCGCGCCGCCTCGTCGAAGCCGAGGTTAATCGGTTCGATGGTGGCAAGGTGGTCGTACTCGAGCGTGATGTCGCGGAAAAGGTCGGACAGGCGCGAGACCGAGACGGTCCAGATAACGGGCTTTTCGCCGGGGGCGGATGGTTGCATGTTTCAATTATAGTGCAATCGATGTTTCATGTTGCAACATGAAACACGTTTCACGGCAAGGAGTACAATATAAGTCTTTGAATCGATGCAAATTGCTGTGCTGGCACGCCCCTTGCAATATGGGGCGCACACATCACTACAAAGGAACAGGCAATGTCCATCAAGTCCGCAGGCGCCGCTTTCCGCAAGGCCGTACAAGAAGAATCCCCGCTGCAGGTCGTGGGCGCGATCAACGCCAACCACGCACTGCTGGCCAAGCGCGCCGGCTTCCGGGCCATCTACCTGTCCGGTGGCGGCGTCGCCGCCGGCTCGCTGGGCCTGCCGGACCTGGGCATCTCCAACCTGGACGACGTGCTGACCGACGTGCGCCGCATTACCGACGTGTGCGACCTGCCGCTGCTGGTCGACGTCGACACCGGTTTCGGCGCTTCCGCCTTCAACGTCGCGCGCACCGTGCGCTCGATGATCAAGTTCGGCGCCGCCGCCTGCCATATCGAAGACCAGGTCGGCGCCAAGCGCTGCGGCCACCGTCCGGGCAAGGAAATCGTCAGCAAAGCCGAAATGGTGGACCGCATCAAGGCCGCCGCCGATGCGCGCACCGACGAGGACTTCGTGATCATGGCGCGCACCGACGCGCTGGCGGTCGAAGGCCTGGAGTCGGCGATCGACCGCGCCGTCGCCTGCGTGGAGGCGGGCGCCGACATGATCTTCCCGGAAGCGATCACCAGCCTCGAGATGTATTCGCAGTTCGCGAAAGCGGTTAAAGTGCCGATCCTGGCCAACATCACCGAGTTCGGCGCGACGCCGCTGTTCACCGTGGACGAACTGAAGGGCGCCGACGTCGGCCTGGTGCTGTATCCGCTGTCCGCCTTCCGCGCCATGAACAAGGCTGCGGAAAACGTCTACGGCGCGATCCGCCGCGACGGCACCCAGAAGAACGTGGTCGACACGATGCAGACCCGCGCCGAACTGTACGACCGTATCGATTACCACAGCTACGAACAGCACCTCGACGCGCTGTTCGCCCAGGCCAAAAACAAATAAATCATCAGGAGAACTGAACATGTCCGAAAAAGCACCAGCAGAAGCAGTCGCCTTCAAGCCAAAGAAATCCGTCGCGCTGTCCGGCGTCGCCGCCGGTAACACGGCCCTGTGCTCGGTGGGCAAGAGCGGCAACGACCTGCACTACCGCGGCTACGACATCCTCGACGTGGCCGGCGCCTGCGAGTTCGAAGAGATCGCCTACCTGCTCGTGCACGGCAAGCTGCCGAACGTGGCCGAACTGGCCGCCTACAAGACCAAGCTCAAGTCGCTGCGCGGCCTGCCGCAGGCTGTGAAATCGGCGCTGGAAGCGCTGCCGGCAGGCGCGCACCCGATGGACGTGATGCGTACCGGCGTTTCGGTGCTGGGCTGCACCCTGCCGGAAAAGGACGACCACAACGTGCCGGGCGCGCGCGACATCGCCGACCGCCTGATGGCTTCGTTCGGCTCGATGCTGCTGTACTGGTACCACTTCAGCCATAACGGCAAGCGCATCGAAACCGAAACCGACGACGAGTCGATCGGCGGCCACTTCCTGCACCTGCTGCACGGCGTGAAGCCGTCGAAGTCGTGGGAACAGGCGATGCACACCTCGCTGATCCTGTACGCGGAACACGAGTTCAACGCGTCGACCTTCACCGCACGCGTGATCGCCGGCACCGGTTCGGACATTCACTCGGCCATCACCGGCGCGATCGGCGCGCTGCGCGGACCGAAGCACGGCGGCGCCAACGAAGTCGCGCTCGAGATCCAGGAGCGCTACGACAACGCCGACGAAGCGGAAGCGGACATCCGCAACCGCGTCGCCAACAAGGAAGTGGTGATCGGTTTCGGCCACCCCGTGTACACGATCTCCGACCCGCGCAACAAGGTCATCAAGGAAGTGGCGCGCTCGCTGTCGCAGGAAGCCGGTTCGATGAAGATGTTCGACATCGCCGAGCGCCTCGAAACGGTCATGTGGGACATCAAGAAGATGTTCCCGAACCTGGACTGGTTCTCCGCCGTGTCGTACCACATGATGGGCGTGCCGACCGCCATGTTCACGCCGCTGTTCGTCATCTCGCGCACCTCCGGTTGGGCCGCGCACATCATCGAACAGCGCATCGACAACAAGATCATTCGCCCGAGCGCGAACTACGTGGGTCCGGATGACCTGCAGTTCGTGCCGCTCAAGGACCGCAAGTAATGTCTATGAATTTCGCTCACCGCAAACGCCTGCCCGGCACCAGCCTGGACTTCTTCGACGCGCGCGCCGCGGTCGAACTGATCCAGCCTGGCGCATGGGACAAGCTTCCCTACACCTCGCGCGTGCTGGCCGAAAACCTGGTGCGCCGCTGCGACCCGGGCGCGCTCAATGCTTCGCTCGGCCAGCTGATCGAGCGCAAGCGCGACCTGGACTTCCCCTGGTTCCCGGCGCGCGTGGTCTGCCACGACATCCTTGGCCAGACCGCGCTGGTGGACCTGGCCGGCCTGCGCGACGCCATCGCTGCCGAAGGCGGCGACCCGGCGCTGGTGAACCCGGTGGTGCCGACCCAGCTGGTGGTCGACCACTCGCTGGCGGTGGAGTGCGGCGGTTTCGATCCGGACGCGTTCGAGAAGAACCGCGCGATCGAAGACCGCCGCAACGAAGACCGCTTCCACTTCATCGACTTGACCAAGAAGGCGTTCAAGAACGTCGACGTGATCCCGCCGGGGAACGGCATCCTGCACCAGATCAACCTCGAGCGCATGTCGCCGGTGGTGCAGGTCAAGGACGGCGTGGCTTTCCCCGACACCCTGGTCGGCACCGATTCGCACACGCCGATGGTGGACGCGCTGGGCGTGATCGCAATCGGCGTGGGCGGCCTGGAGGCGGAAAGCGTGATGCTGGGCCGCGCATCCTGGATGCGCCTGCCGGACATCATCGGCGTCGAGCTGACCGGCAAGCCGCAGCCGGGCATCACCGCCACCGACATCGTGCTGGCGCTGACCGAGTTCCTGCGCAATTCCAAGGTGGTTTCGTCCTATCTGGAGTTTTACGGCGAGGGCGCATCGCACCTGACGCTGGGCGACCGCGCGACGATCTCGAACATGGCGCCGGAATTCGGTTCGACCGCCGCCATGTTCTACATCGACGAGCAGACCATCAAGTACCTGAAGCTCACCGGCCGCGACGACGAACTGGTCAAGCTGGTGGAGCTGTACGCGAAGGAAACCGGCCTGTGGGCGGACAGCCTGAAAGATGCCGAATACGAGCGCACGCTCAGCTTCGACCTGTCTTCGGTGGTGCGCAATATCGCCGGCCCGTCCAATCCGCACAAGCGCGTGCCGACTTCCGAGCTGGCCGCGCGCGGCATCTCGGGCGTGGTCGAAAACGAGCCTGGCCTGATGCCGGACGGCGCGGTGATCATCGCCGCCATCACCAGCTGCACCAACACCAACAACCCGCGCAACATGATCGCCGCCGGCCTGATCGCCCGCAACGCCAACCGCCTGGGCCTCACGCGCAAGCCATGGGTCAAGAGCTCGCTGGCGCCGGGATCGAAAGCCGTGGCGCTGTACCTGGAAGAAGCGCAGCTGATGCCGGAACTCGAGAAGCTCGGTTTCGGCGTGGTCGCGTTCGCGTGCACCACCTGCAACGGCATGAGCGGCGCGCTCGATCCGGTCATCCAGAAGGAAATCGTGGAGCGCGACCTGTACGCGACCGCAGTCCTGTCGGGCAACCGCAACTTCGACGGCCGCATCCACCCGTACGCCAAGCAGGCCTTCCTGGCCTCGCCCCCGCTGGTGGTGGCCTACGCGATCGCCGGCACCATCCGCTTCGACATCGAGAAGGACATCCTCGGTTACGGCGCGGCAGGGCAGGCGATCCGGCTGGCCGACATCTGGCCGTCGGACGAGGAAATCGACGCGATCGTCGAATCGAGCGTCAAGCCGGACCAGTTCCGCAAGGTGTACACGCCGATGTTCGCGGTACAGGTCGACGACGGACAGAAGGTCGGTCCCCTGTACGACTGGCGCCCGATGAGCACCTATATCCGCCGTCCGCCGTACTGGGAAGGCGCGCTGGCGGGCACCCGCACGCTGGCCGGGATGCGTCCGCTCGCGGTCCTGGGCGACAACATCACCACCGACCACCTGTCGCCGTCGAACGCGATCATGGCGGACAGCGCGGCCGGCGAGTACCTCGCCAAAATGGGCTTGCCGGAGGAAGACTTCAATTCCTACGCCACCCACCGAGGCGACCACCTGACCGCGCAGCGCGCCACGTTCGCCAACCCGACCCTCAAGAACGAGATGGTTCAGAAGGATGGCAAGGTCGTCGCCGGATCGCTTGCGCGCATCGAGCCGGAAGGCAAAGTGACGCGCATGTGGGAAGCGATCGAGACCTACATGGAGCGCAAGCAGCCGCTGATCATCATCGCCGGCGCCGACTACGGCCAGGGCTCCTCGCGCGACTGGGCGGCGAAGGGCGTGCGCCTGGCTGGCGTCGAGGTGATCGTGGCCGAAGGCTTCGAGCGCATCCACCGCACCAACCTGGTCGGCATGGGCGTGCTGCCGCTGGAGTTCAAGCTGGGCGTGAACCGCCTGACGCTGGGCATCGACGGCACCGAGACCTTCGACGTGATCGGCGAGCGCATGCCGCGCGCCGACCTCACGCTGGTCATCCACCGCAAGAACGGCGACCGCGAAGAAGTGCCGGTCACCTGCCGCCTCGATACGGCCGAAGAAGTCTCGATCTACGAAGCGGGCGGCGTGCTGCAGCGATTCGCCCAGGACTTCCTCGAAAACTCGCAAACCTCGCGCGCCGCCTGACCCGTCATCCCGGCGAAGCCGGGATCCATACTGAGCATCCAGCTTCGGCAGCTCGGTATGGACCCCAGCCTGCGCTGGGGTGACGGCGGCAATTCACTGGATGACATTCATGGCCCACGCACCACAAATCAAAATCCCCGCAACCTATATGCGCGGCGGTACCAGCAAAGGCGTGTTCTTCCGCCTGCAGGACCTGCCACAAGCCGCGCAGATTCCCGGCGCCGCGCGCGACGCGCTGCTGCTGCGCGTGATCGGCAGCCCCGACCCGTACGGCAAGCAGATCGACGGCATGGGCGGCGGCACCTCCAGCACCAGCAAGGCCGTGATCCTGTCGGCCAGCGCCAGGCCGGATCACGACGTCGACTACCTGTTCGGCCAGGTGTCGATCGACTCCGCCTTCGTCGACTGGAGCGGCAACTGCGGCAACCTGTCGGCCGCGGTCGGATCGTTCGCGATCTCGGCCGGCCTGGTCGACAGTGCCCGCATCCCGCGCGACGGCGTCTGCACCGTCCGCATCTGGCAGGCCAACATCGGCAAGACCATCATCGCGCACGTGCCGATGACCGGCGGCGCGGTGCAGGAGACCGGCGACTTCGAACTGGACGGCGTGACCTTCCCAGCTGCCGAAGTGCAGATCGAGTTCCTCGACCCGGCTGCGGAGGAAGAGGGCGCCGGCGGATCGATGTTCCCGACCGGCCAGCTGGTCGACGAGCTCGAGGTGCCGGGCGTCGGCACGCTCAAGGCCACCATGATCAACGCCGGCATCCCGATCATTTTCGTGAACGCCGACGCGATCGGCTACACCGGCGCCGAACTGCAGGACGCGATCAACGGCGACCCGAAGGCGCTGGCGATGTTCGAGGCGATCCGGGCGCATGGTGCAGTGCGGATGGGCCTCATTTCCAGCATCGGCGAGGCGGCCAAGCGCCAGCACACGCCGAAGGTTGCCTTCATCGCGCCGCCCGCCGCCTACGTGTCGTCGAGCGGCAAGCAGGTCCCGGCGGACGGAATCGACCTGCTGGTGCGTGCGCTCTCCATGGGCAAGCTGCACCACGCCATGATGGGAACGGCGGCCGTCGCCATCGGTACCGCGGCAGCCGTGCCGGGCACGCTGGTGAACCTGGCGGCCGGCGGCGGCGCGCGCCACGCGGTGCGTTTCGGCCACCCGTCGGGCACCCTGCGGGTCGGGGCCGAAGCGACCCAGGTGAACGGCGAGTGGAGCGTGAAGAAGGCAATCATGAGCCGCAGCGCGCGCGTGCTGATGGAAGGCTGGGTACGGATTCCCGGCGACGCCTTCTGACTCTGTTCGGATGAAATCGCGGGGAAGGGCGGCCGGCTGGCTGCTTTTTGCCCCGCAGTGCAGCGGAAAAAAAGCTGTAATTAGATTCAATTTTTGCATTATGATCTGCCCACACTGATAATACCCATGGCGGCTTGAGGGACAAGCGCGTGGGGACACTCCATGGATCGAGTACCGAGTAATCCGGAATTTGTTGGCGCCGCACTGGAGCTGGTTGGAGTTTCCGCCTGCGTCTGCGATTCCGCGGGCGTGATCCGATATGCGAACACGAGCTTCACTGCGCTGATGGGCATCGATCCCGTCGGCGTGAACCTGGTCGAGCAGCTCTCGGGCGTGACCGCGGCGCAGGTGCACGACGCGTGCTTCTTCGACGCCGCGTGGGATGCCGTGCTGCTGGCCGGCGACCGGCAGCTGGCGGTCCAGGTGAGCGCGAAACCCCTCCCGCACGAACTCGCCAGCCCGGCGGTCACCCTGCTGTTCCACGACATCAGCAACCTGTCGAGCAACCACGCTGCGTTGCAGGACATGCTGATGGAGCAGCGCGCGATGCTGGAGAACGCCGCGGTCGGCATCGTCTTCGTGCGCCAGAGCTGCATCCGCGAATGGAACCTGCGCGCCGCCCAGATGTTGGGCTACGGCGGCCGCGATCTGGTGGGCGGCCCGGTGCATGCGCTGTTTACCGATCCGGCGGTGTATGCCACATTCCGCCTCAAGGCGCTCGAACTGCTGGCCAAGGGCGGCTCCTATTCGATGGAGACGCAGCTGCGCCGCAAGGACGGCACGCTGCTGTGGACCCGCGTGCACGGACGCGCCATCAATACCGCGCAGCCGACCAGCGGCTCGATCTGGATCATCGAAGACATCGATGCGCAGTACCGCAACGAGGCGATACTTGGCCGCACCTCGCTCGAGATGAAGGCGATCATGGACAACGCTCCGGTCGCCATCGGCTTCATGCGCAACCGGGTGATCCTGCGCTACAACCAGCGCTTCGGCGAATTCTTCGGCTATGCCGGCGACGCGGGCGTCGGGCGCGACGCCGACGAACTGTTCGCCACCAGCACCCAGCTCGACGCGATCCATGCCGAGGCGATGCCGCAGCTGGCCAGGGGGCTGACCTACGAAGGCGAAATGCACCTGCGGCGCCAGGATGGCAGCCTGTTCTGGGCGCATTTCTACGTGTATGCGATCAACCCCGGCGGCCCGCAGCGGGACACGGTCTGGATCATCGACGACCGCACCGCGCAAAAGGCGCGCGAGGAGGCCACGCGCCGCCTGGTGCTGGAGCAGAAGGCGATCCTCGACAATGCATCGGTCGGGATCGTGTTCGCCGCGCGCGGCGTCATCGTGTCCGGCAATCCCCGCATCGCCGAGATGTTCGGCTACACGCCGGAGCAGATGGCTGGCCTTTCGGCGCAGGAAGTGTTCCCCACGTACGAGTCCTACCTGCAGTTCGATAGCGAAGCTTCGCCGCTGCTCGGCAGCGGACAGCCGTTCGAGAAGGCCGAGTACCAGTTCATGCGCCGCGACGGTTCGGTGTTCTGGTGCCGGGTGCGCGCCAAGCCGGTCGACCCGGACAATACCGGCAAGGGCACGATCTGGATCCTCGAGGACGTGACCGAGGCGCGCCAGCGCCTGATCGAGGTGCACGCGATCATGGCCAACGCATCGATCGGCATCCTGTTCACCAGGCAGCGGGTGATCACGCGCTGCAATCGCGGCTTCGCCGACATGTTCGGCTACCAGGAGGACGAGGTGCTCGGGATGTCGGGAAGGGCGCTGTACACCTCCGACGAAGCCCACCTGGCGGTACGCGCCAAGGCGGCCCCGCTGCTGGCCCAGTCCAAGCCGTTCCAGGGCGAAGCCGAGATGGTGCGCAAGGACGGCACCATGCTGTGGGCGCAGGTGATCGCCTACGTGGTCAATCCCGAAGACCCGTCGCAGGGCACCATCTGGATACTGGAAGACCGCACCGAGCAGAAACGCGCGGAGGAGGAGCTGCGCAACGCGCTGCTCGAGAACCAGGCGATCCTCGATACCGCGGTGCTCGGAATCGCGGTAGTCGACGGCGGCCGCAACCTGCGCTGCAACCGCAAGATGGCCGAGCTGTTCGGATACGAACTGGGCGAAATCGAAGGCCTGCCGGTCCGCGACCTGTATCCCGACGATGAAGGGCGCGAACTGGCGCGCAGCGAAACGGCGCGCGAATTCCGCGAAGGCCGCGCCAGCATGGGCGAGTACCAGCTGGTGCGCAAGGACGGCACCCGTTTCTGGGCGCGCCTGTCCGGCCGGCCGTTCGACTTCGCGCAGCCGCGCGGGCGTTCGGTGTGGCTGGTGGACGACGTGACGCAGCGGCGCGAAGCGGCCGAGGCGATCGTCCGCGCGCGCGACGAACTCGAAGTGCGGGTGCTGGAGCGCACCGCGGAACTTGCCGGCGCCAATACGCTGCTGCAGGCGGAAATCGTCGAGCGCCGCCAGGCCGAGGCGCGCGTCCACCACATGGCATACCACGACAGCCTGACCGGCCTGCCGAACCGCGTCCTGCTGGCCGACCGCCTCGACCGCGCGATGCTGGGCGCCGAGCGCTCCGGCCGCAAGCTGGCGGTGATGTTCCTCGACCTCGACCGGTTCAAGACGATCAATGATTCGCTCGGCCACGTGACCGGCGACTACCTGCTCAAGGAAGTGGCCGCGCGCCTGTGCGCGTCGGTGCGGGCCAGCGACACCGTCGCGCGCCTAGGCGGCGACGAGTTCGTGGTTCTGGTGCCGGGCATCCGCGACAGCGAAGAAAGCGCACAGGTGGCGCAGAAGATCATCGACACGCTGGCCGCGCCCGTGCCGTTCGACGGCCACACCCTGCACATCACGCCGTCGATCGGGATCTGCGTGTATCCGGACGACGGCGCCGACGTCGAGACGCTGATGCGCCACGCCGACGCCGCCATGTACCACGCCAAGGCCAGCGGCCGGAATAACTACCAGTTCTTCACGCAGCGGATGAACCAGGCCGCCAGCCAGTATTTCGAGCTGGAGAGCAGCCTGCGCAACGCGCAGTTGCGCAGCGAGTTCGAGCTCTACTTCCAGCCGATCATGGACATCGAAACGCGCCGCGTGCACACGCTGGAAGTGCTGCTGCGCTGGGTGCGGCCGGGCCTCGGCCTGTCGCTGCCGGACCAGTTCATTCCGATCCTCGAAGAAAACGGCCAGATCGTCACCGTCGGCGAATGGGTGATGCGCAAGGCCTGCGAGCAGAGCGTGGCGTGGCTGCGCGAAGGCCGCACCCCGGTGCCGCTCGCCGTCAACCTGTCGCCGCGCCAGTTCATGCACCGCGGGCTGGTCGACTCGGTGCGCCGCATCCTCGACGAAACCGGCATCGATCCCGCGCTGATCGAATTCGAGATCACCGAAACGGCGCTGATGCAGCATGGCGAGCACACGCTGGAGGTGCTGGGCCAGATCAGCGCGATGGGGATCCGCCTGTCGATCGACGATTTCGGCACCGGCTATTCCAGCCTGGCCTACCTGAAGCGCTTCCCGGTGCACAAGGTGAAGATCGACCGCGCCTTCATCCGCGACATCGAGGAGAGCGCCGAGGACCGCGCCATCGTCGGCGCGATCATCGCGCTGTCGGACAGCCTGCAGCTTGAAGTAGTGGCCGAAGGCGTCGAGACCGAAGGCCAGTTCGCCCAGCTGCGCAAGCAGGGCTGCGACTATGCGCAAGGCTACCTGTTCTCCGAACCAGTCCCGCTCGCGGAAATTGGCGGATTCCTCTGAGCTTGGCATATCGGCAAGCGAAGCCTCGCCGCCCCGGCGTTCTCCGAAGCCGGTAAAATGTACCCTTAGCGATGCGCGCGCCGATGCGAGGTGCGCAGGAACGAACAGGGAACGATGAACAACGAAAATGGCCGCACGCTGGTGATTTCGCCAAACTGGATCGGTGACGCCGTCATGGCGCAGCCGCTGCTGCGCCGGCTGAAGGAACTGCACCCGGGCCGCGCGATCGACGTGCTGGCGCCGAAATGGGTCGCTCCCGCCTGGGAAGCGATGCGCGAAGTCGACACCGTCATGGAAACTCCGTTCCGCCACGGCGCGCTGCAGCTGGGCGAGCGCCGCAAGTTCGCGCGCGAACTGGCAGGGAAGGGCTACGTGGACAGCTACGTGCTGCCGAATACCCTCAAGTACGCCCTGATCCCGTGGATGGCCGGTATTCCGCGCCGCGTCGGCTACAAGGGCGAGATGCGCTACGGCCTGGTGAACGTGATGCACCACGACGAACGCGAGGCCAAGCGGCCGATGGCGCAGTTCTACCAGGCGCTGGCCGACGCGCCCGTGCGCGGACTGGCGCGTCCCGACAGGCTGCCGCAGCCACGCATGCAGGTCTCGCCCGAAGACTCGGCCGCCGCCATGCGCAAGCTTGGCATCGATCCCGGCACGCGCTATGTGGCGTTCGCGCCGGGGGCCGAATTCGGTCCCGCCAAGCGCTGGCCTGTGGACAGGTTCGCCGAGCTGGCGCGCATGGTGCGCCACGAGCAGCCGGGCACCGAAGTGCTGCTGCTCGGATCCCCCAAGGACGGCGAGGTCTGCGACGAGATCGTGTCGCTGGCGCCCGGCGCCCGCAACATCGCCGGCGCGACCTCGCTCAAGGAAGCGATCGCGCTGATCGCCCAGGCTTCGGCCATGGTGACCAACGACTCCGGCCTGATGCACATCGCAGCGGCGCTGGGCCGCCCGATCGTCGCCATTTACGGACCGACCGACCCGCGCCACACGCCGCCCCATTCGGACCTGGCAAAGGTGCTGTGGCTGCACATCGCCTGTTCGCCGTGCCAGCAGCGCGAGTGCCCGCTGGGCCACCACGAATGCATGCGCGGCATTTCGCCGCAGATGGCATGGGAGCCGCTGCGGCAGATGCTGCCGGCCCGCATGGCAACAGAACTTATTTCGTAAGAGGTTACACATGATTTTGGTCACAGGCGCAGCAGGCTTCATCGGCAGTAACCTGGTCCACGCGCTGTGCGCGCGCGGCTCGGACGTGTTCGCGGTCGATAACCTGTCCAAGGCGGACAAGTTCCACAACATCGTCGACACCAGCATCGCCGATTTCCTCGACAAGGACGAATTCCTCGAGCGCCTGAAGCGCGGCGAATATGCGGGCAAGTTCAGCGCCGTGTTCCACCAGGGCGCCTGCTCGGACACCATGGAGCAGGACGGCCGCTACATGATGAAGAACAATTACGACTACAGCGTCGCCCTGTTCGAATTCTGCCAGCGCGAGCGGATCCCGTTCATCTACGCGTCTTCGGCCGCGGTGTACGGGGCCAGCGAGACCTTCGGCGAGGAGCGCGCCAACGAAAAACCACTCAACGTCTACGGATATTCGAAGTTCCTGTTCGACCAGTACGTGCGCCGGTTCCGGCGCGAACAGCGCGCGGCCGGCGCGTCGCAGGTGGTCGGGCTGCGCTATTTCAACGTTTACGGGCCGCGCGAGACCCACAAGGGGCGCATGGCTTCGGTTCCGTTCCACCAGTACAAGGAATTCCTCGCCAATGGCGGGGTGCGCCTGTTCGGCGAATACAATGGTTACGCCCCCGGAACCCAGATGCGTGACTTCATCCACGTCGACGACGTGGTGGCGGTCAACCTGTTCTTCCTTGACCACCCCCTGCAGTCGGGGATTTTCAACCTCGGCACCGGACGCGCGCAGCCGTTCAACGACATCGCGCTGGCGGTCGTCAGGGCGATGAAGCCGGAAGCCGGCAGCCACGGCCTGGACGGGATCGTCGACAGCGGGTTGCTGGAATACATTCCCTTCCCGGACAAGCTGAAGGGCAAGTACCAAAGCTACACCCAGGCCGATATCGGCGCGCTGCGGGCGGCCGGGTATGAGCGCGAGTTCATGGATGTTGCGACCGGCGTGGCGCGCTACATCGAATGGCTGAAACAGAACGTGGCCTGAGGCACTACCGCCCGGTCAGCGCCGGGGCGACGTATGAAAATTACAGCCAATCGCCCTGGGAACGATTCCAGCGAGTGATGCTTTTGAGCAACAATTCGTGCAACTGTGTTGCTGTACGGCATCATTTTTAGCTAAATTTGTAGCAGGACGTAACAAGTGGCAGACAAGCAAGATTAAATCGACTATTGTTTCTCCAAGGGAACATCAACTCATCCCAAACTACGACAATTGTAAGAACGTCCAACTGTGCGCAACATGCACCGTGGTATGATTTTGCTGTAAGCACACTAGTTACAGCGAGTCATTGCGATTCTTAGCATCTAAAGGGAAACGAAATGCGTGAAGCATTTGAAGCGTGGGCACAGCGTGACGGACACATCACCCGCCGCCGCGAAGACAAGCCGGAAGAATACCTTGTGTTCGAAACCCAGCGCCGCTGGGTAATCTGGCAGGCGGCACTGGCCCATGGACAGGCGGTCGCCGAAGCCGGCAAGCCGGCCACCCGCCGCGCACCGGCAGCGGCCAAGGCCCCGGCCGCCGATGAAACCGCGGTGCGCAACCGCGTGCTGAACGAAGTGCTGGCCGCTTTCAGCTCGCTTGACGGCACCACCGGCAAGGAACGCATCGTCAAGGTGATCCAGGACCTCAAGGAAAACCGCCGGTCCCGCGTCGAGGAAGACGCCACCACCTGATGCAATACCGGCATTACAAAGGCGGCCTGTACGAACTTGTCTGCGTCGCCACGCTCGAATCCGATCATTCCGAAATGATCGTCTACCGCGCGGCCAACGGGTCCATCTGGACCCGGCCGAAAGACGTATTTTTCGAGCTGGTCGACGTCGATGGCCAGAAAGTGCCGCGTTTCGCGCCGGTGACGGCGTAATACTCCCGAACTACCCCTCATGAAGTGGCGCGGCGTGCCGTTATAGACGCATGCCGATCACATCCCGCGCCGCCACGTTCCGCCCCATCGCCGCAGCCTTGCTGCTGGCCGGCCTGTCCGGCTGCGCCACGCTGACCGAGCCGGCCACCCAGACCGTGTACGTCCAGGCCATCGAAGGCCACCGGCCGCTCGCCAATGTCGGCTGCCTGCTGGCCAACGACGCCGGCCGCTGGTATGTCAATGCGCCGGGGCGGGTCGTGGTCACTAAGCGGGCCTGGCCGCTCTCGGTGGACTGCCGCAAGGCCGGCGACGCCGCCGGCTATGAGGCGGTGCCGTCGCGCGCCGGTGCCGGAGCGCTGTGGGGCAATGTCGTGATCTCCGCTGGCGTGGGCTACCTGGTCGACCGGAACACGGGCGCGGGTCACGACTACCCGGAAACGATCACCATCGTGATGAAAAAGGCCGCGCCCGCTGTGCAGGAAGAGGGCGGGGCTGGCGCCGACGAAGCGGTCGCGGTAGCTGGGACGCCCCTCTATTAGCGGTCTGGCATCGCCAGACACAAAAAAAGCGCCGGATCTCGATCCGGCGCTTTTTTTTCGCTTGTTGCGGTGTGTTGCGAAAGGCGGGGACAGTCCCTGCAGGGACAGTCCCCGGCTGGTCAGCTTGCGCGGTTCAGCAGGAAGGTGGTGAGCAGCGGGACCGGACGGCCGGTCGCGCCTTTCGCACCGCCCGATTTCCAGGCGGTGCCGGCGATGTCGAGGTGAGCCCAGGTGTACTTGCGGGTGAAGTTCTCGAGGAAGCAGGCTGCCGTCA
Organism: Telluria sp.; assembly: GCA_035759315.1. Taxonomy (GTDB): domain Bacteria; phylum Pseudomonadota; class Gammaproteobacteria; order Burkholderiales; family Burkholderiaceae_D; genus Telluria. Next base: position 21,090 of record DASTVB010000003.1, read on the forward strand.
CCGACGCGCCGCCCGGAGTGCCGATGTTGGCCAGGTCCGCGAAGTTCGACTTGAGCTGCTCGTTGTAAGCCTCTTCGATCGGCATGCGCCATGCGGTGTCGCTGGCTTCGCGGCCGGCCGCCAGGATCTCGTCGGCCAGCGCGTTGTGGACGTCGTCGCCGCGGGTGAACAGGCCCGAGTTGTGGTTGCCCAGCGCGATCACGCAGGCGCCGGTCAGGGTCGCGATGTCGATCACGGCGGCCGGGTTGAAGCGTTCCGAGTAGGTCAGCGCGTCGCACAGGATCAGGCGGCCTTCGGCGTCCGTATTCAGGATTTCGATGGTCAGGCCGTTCATCGAGGTGACGATGTCGCCCGGCTTGGTGGCGCGGCCGGACGGCATGTTCTCGCAGGTCGCGATCACGCCGATCACGTTCAGCTTCAGGTTCATCTCGCCGATCGCACGGAAAGTGCCCAGCACCGAACCGGCGCCGCACATGTCGTACTTCATCTCGTCCATGTTCGGGCCCGGCTTGATCGAAATGCCGCCGGTGTCGAAGGTGATGCCCTTGCCGACCAGGACCACCGGCGCTTCCTTCGCCTTGCCGCCCATGTGCTTGATGACGATGAACTTCGGCGGCTGCTCGCTGCCGTTGGTCACCGACAGGAAGCTGCCCATCTTCAGCGCTTCGAGCTGCTTGCGTTCCAGGACTTCGACGTCGAAGCCGAAGTCCTTGCCCATGGTCTTGGCCAGGTTGGCCAGGTAGGTCGGGGTGCAGACGTTAGGGGACAGGTTGCCCAGTTCCTTGGTCAGGTCCATGCCGTTGGCGATCGCCTCGGCCTGCACCAGCGCTGCCTTCGAGGCGGCGTTGACCGGCACCGCGAGCGCGACCTTCTTCACGCCGGCGGGGGCAGGGTCCTTCTTCGACTTCTGCGCGTCGGTGCGGAACACCGATTCGTGGCCGGCGATTACGCAGGCGCGGATGGCCCAGGCCAGGTCGCGGCCTTTCACATTCTCCAGCGGCAGTGCGATAATGGCGTCCGCCGCACCGATCGAACCGAAGGCTTTCATGGTCGCCTGGACGCCGGTGGTGAACGCTTTTTCGGACACCGCTTCGTCGTTGCCCATGCCGACCAGCAGGATGCGCTCGGCGCCCGACTTCGATACGTTACGCAGCATCAGGGTCGAACCCGGCTTGCCGGAGATGTCGCCGGACTTGAGCGCTGCAGCGATTTCACCGCCCTGGTCGAGCGCTTTTGCCTGCGCCGACATCTTCTTGTTTTCAAAAACCGCTACTGCGATGCAGCCGGATTTTGCGGCCTGGATGGTGTTTTTTGTATCGAATGCTTTTATGCTAAAGTCCATTTGGATCTCCGTTCGTGTTTTTGTGCGGCGCTCGGCCCAACCACTAATTATAACTTTTCAATGATCTTTCAACGCGCCCTTCGACGAGAGCTGCTAGCCACCGCCGGCGCGACCTTCACGGTGCTGTTCTCGATCCTCGTCACCTGGTCGCTCATCAAGATCCTGGGCCTTGCGGCCGGGGGCAAAGTGGCTCCTGGCGACGTGATCGCGCTGATAGCGTTCGCAGCCCTGAATTATCTGCCAACTGTGATCATCCTCACCAGCTTTATTTCGGTGCTGGCGGTGATCACCCGTACCTACCGCGACTCCGAGATGGTGGTGTGGTTCGCCTCCGGCCAGTCGCTGGTGGGTTTCATCCGCCCGGTGCTGTCGTTCGGACTGCCGCTGGTGATCCTGACCGCCTTGCTCTCGCTGGTCGCCCAGCCCTGGGCCAAACAGAAGAACGACGAGTACATCGAGCGCTTCGAAAAGCGCGAGGACCTGCAGAAGGTCGCGCCCGGCCAGTTCCGCGAATCGGCCGCCTCCAACCGCATCTTCTTCGTCGAAGGCGTGGCGGGCGATTCGGCGATCGTCCAGAACGTGTTCGTCAATACGACTGAAGCGAGCGGCAACACGGTGGTGGTCGCGAAGGAAGGCGTGATCGAACAGGATGACAAGGGCATGCGCTACCTGGTGCTCAAGAACGGCCGCCGCTACCAGGGCACGCCCGGGCAGGCCGATTTCCAGTCGATGGAATTCGAGCGCTACAACATGCGGGTCGCTGCCAAGGTCCCGGTCACCGGCGTCGACCAGGCCGCCTCCGCGCTCCCGACCTCGCAGCTGCTGGTCAACCGCAACCCGTTCACCGATGCCGAGCTGCTGTGGCGCATCGCGCTGCCGGTGACCTGCCTGCTGCTGATCCTGCTGGCGATTCCGCTCGGCTTCGTCAACCCGCGCGCCGGCAGTTCGGCCAACCTGATCATCGCGCTGCTGATTTTCTTCTCCTACAATAACCTCAACAAGATGATGGAAGCCTCGGTCCGCCAGGACAAGCTGTCGCTTGAGGCGGCATGGTGGCCGCTGCACCTGGCCGCGGCGCTGCTGGTGGTCGGCATGTTCATGCTGCGCCTGAACGTCAACCACCGCTTCCACCCGCTCGCGATCTATGCGCGCTACAAGCGCAAGCGCATGGCGAAGGGAGCCGTGGCATGAAGATCGTCGAACGCTACTTCCTTACCACCATCGCGCAGGCGGTGTTCTTCGTGCTGGCCGCCTTCCTGGCGCTGACCGCCTTCATGGACCTCACCGCCGAACTGCCGAACGTCGGCAAGGGAGGCTACGAATTCCACCACGCGCTGGGCTACGTGCTTATGCTGATGCCGGGCCACGTGTACGAGACCATGCCGGTGGCTGCGCTGATCGGCACCATCTACGCGATGGCGCAGTTCGCGGCATCGTCCGAATTCACGATCCTGCGCGCCTCGGGCATGTCGACCCGCATGGCTGCGTGGATGCTCTTCAAGATCGGTGTGATCTTCGTCGGGATCACCTTCATTTTCGGCGAACTGATCACGCCGCGCATCGCACCGTACGCCGAGACCTTCCGCCTGTCGATGCGCGGCGCGACCGTGTCCGCCGAATTCCGCTCCGGCCTGTGGACCAAGGACGTGGTGCGTTCCGAAGGCACCAAAGGGGAGGTGGTGGGTTCGCGCTTCTTCAATGTCAGCAAGATCGGCAACGATGGTGAACTGATCGGCCTGAAGCTGTACGAATTCGATAACGACCTGCGCCTGCGCTCGCTGACCACCGCGGCCAAGGGCACCTTCAAGGGCGAGCACACCTGGGTCCTGACCGACGTCACCGAAACGCGTTTCGAGAACACGCTGCCGCTGCCCAAGCCGGGCGAGCCGCCGCTGCCGCACTTTGGGCAGGAAACCAGCGTGGTCAAGACCGAGAAGCTGCCGAGCCGCGAGCTGACTTCCGAGATCACTCCCAAGATCCTGTCGGTGTCGAGCGCGGACCCGGAGCGCATGTCGGCCAACGAACTGGCGGTGTACACCCGCCACCTGGCGGAAAACCGCCAGGAGACCGACCGTTTCAAGATCGCGTTCTGGAAGAAGCTGGTCGACCCGCTGGCGATCTTCGTGCTGATGGCGATGGCGCTGCCGTTCGCCTACCTGCACACGCGCAGCGGCGGGGTCAGCTTCAAGATCTTTGTCGGCATCATGATTGGCGTCGCCTTCATGCTGATCAATACACTGTTCTCGCACGTGGGCATGCTGAGCGCCTTGCCGCCGTTCGTCACGGCGATCGCGCCGAGCGCGCTGTTCCTGTTGCTGGCGTTCTTCGCGCTGCGATGGGTGGAGCGGCACTGATGGGCGCGCGCGCACTGGTCCTGTTTGCGCATGGCGCCCGCTCGGCCAGCTGGGCGGCGCCGTTCGAGCGACTGCGCGACATCGTGCAGGCGCAGCGGCCCGATGTGAGCGTGTCGCTGGCTTTCCTTGAACTGATGGAGCCGCGCCTGCCGGAGCACGTACGCGCACTGGCGGCGTCCGGCGTCACGCATGTTACGGTGGTTCCGGTTTTCCTCGGGCAGGGCGGCCACGTCCTGCGCGACCTTCCGCTGATGGCCGACGCCTTGCGCGCCGAGCTGCCGCAACTGACCCTCGATGTCGTCGTCGCGGCCGGCGAGGACCCCGCGGTGCTGCAGGCACTCGCCAACTACTGCCTTTCCTCGCTCGGCATCTAGTCCAGGCTCAGCTTGCAACCTTGAGGACCAGCGCAGTGATCAGGGCGCTCTGGAATGCCCAGATGGATATCATCCAGCCGATGAGTTCACCTTTTATCTTCGAACCCGCCGCGCTGATCTTCTCGTCAAGGCGCGATTCGCTCGCATCGATTTTTGCGTCGAGGCGCGCCGCAGCCGCATCGATTTTCGCGTCGAGGCGCGCCGCAGTCGCATCGATTTTCGCGTTGAGGCGCGCCGCAGTCGCATCGATTTTCGCATCCAGCGCCTTGATTGACGCCTCCAGCCTGGCCAGCGTGGCGACAATCGGATCTAGCGCGGCGGCAAGATCTTGCTTGGTGCAAATCCGCGCGGCAAGCTGGGCATCGTAGGTGCGCAGCGCCTCCGAAAGAACCGAAGCGTGCGCTTTCGCCTGCTGGTCGGGAACGCCGGCGCCAGTGAGTTTGTCAACCACCTGCTGGGTATCGATCGGCATGGCTGGAATCGACATGAAATCCTCTAGAAGATAGTATAGAACCGAATGCAGAGACCCTCGGATGTTATCCCTTGATGACTCCCTCGTCGTTGGCACACCAGGGGGATTCCGGGAAAGGTGAGGCGCGTCAACTGAGTCGCGCAGGAGGGCGCATGGAACCGAACGTTGGGAAGGTGGATCGCGTGGTGCGGCTGGTGCTGGGGCTGGTAATTCTCGGCGCGTACTTCGTTATCGACGAAGCGGGCCGGAACTGGGCGCTGCTGGGATTGATACCGCTGGCGACGGCGCTGGTGGGATGGGACCCGCTTTACCGCCTGCTAGGCATCGATACCCGCAAGCTCGACCTGCGCTGAGGCGCGGTCCGGCGCCTGGTGCGGCCGGCGCGCCATCGCGTTGCCGACCATGACCAGCACCGGCCCGTGCGACTGCTCCAGGCCGAGCGCGAGGCTGGCCAGGTCCATGCGCAGGATGCGCTCGTCGTCGCGGCTGCAGTTCTCGATCGCGACCACCGGCGTGTCCGGCGCCAGCCCTTGCGCCAGCAGGCGCTGGCCGGTGGCGCTGGCTTCGCGCCCGCCCATGTACTGGATCAGCGTGTCGGTCGAGGGCAGGGCCGCTTCTTCCGGATGGCCTGGCGCGGTGCTCGAGGTGAAGAAGGCGACGCTGCGCGCGACGCCGCGCTTGGTCAGCGGCTGGCGCGTGCTGGCGGCGGCGGCCAGCGCCGTCGTGATGCCCGGGACGACTTCCACTTCGATGCCCGCCGCTTCGAGCGCGCGCAGCTCTTCGTCCGCGCGGCCGAACATCATCGGGTCGCCGCCCTTGAGGCGCACCACGATGCGGTGCTTGCGGGCCTGCTCCACCAGCTGTTCGTTGATCACGTGCTGCGCAGTGGACCGTTGGCCGCTGCGCTTGCCGACCGGGATCAGCTCCGCCTGCGCGCACAGTTCCAGCATGTCGCGCGTGACCAGCGCGTCGTACAGCACCACGTCGGCCTGCGCCAGCAGGCGCGCGCCGCGCAAGGTAATCAGGTCCTGTGCGCCGGGACCGGCGCCGACCAGGTAGACCTTGCCGCTCACGCTCATTCCTGCCCGTCCAGGCGGATCATGCCCGCCGCGACGGTCTGGTTGCTCACCTCGTCGATCAGGATGAAGGCGCCGGTGGCGCGGATCGCCGAATACGCATCGGCGGCCAGCGGCTGCTGCACCGCGAACGAAATGCGCGCGACGTCGTTGAGCTTGAGGCCATCGGCCGGATGGCGCTGCTGCGTATTGATGTCGAGGATGGACTCGACCGCCTTGACCTTCGCGGTGGTCTGCCGTGTGCCGTGCTTGACCAGATACTTGCGGCGCAGGTCGAGCGGCTCCTCGGACAACCAGCACACGTCTGCCTGCACCTGCCTGAGCAGGGTGGCCGGCTGCTCCGCGCCCGCCAGCGTGTCGCCGCGCGAGATGTCCAGGTATTCGTTCAGCAGCAGCGTCACCGACTGGCCGGCGGCGGCCGCCTGCAGCGGTCCGTCGAAGGTGGCGATCCCGCGCACCATCGCCTGCTGGCCGGACGGCTGCACCACCAGCCGGTCGCCCACGCTGACGCTGCCCGATTCGATGCGGCCCATGTAGCCGCGGAAGTCGTTCGCCTCGTGCCCGTTGTGGCGGGCCACAAGCTGGACCGGGAAGCGGAATGGCGCGCGGTGCGCTTCGTCGTACACGGTCAGGGACTCGAGCAGCTCGATCAGCGTCGGGCCGTCGTACCAGGGCATGTGCTGGCCGCGTTCGACCACGTTGTCGCCGGCCAGCGCCGACATCGGGATCGCCGTGATGTCTGACGACAGGCCCAGCGCAGCCGCGAACTCGCGGTAGGCCTTGACGATGCGCTCGTACACCGCACGGTCGTAGCCGACCAGGTCCATCTTGTTGACCGCGACCACCACGTGCTCGATCTGCAGCAGCTTGGCGATGGTGGAATGGCGCTTGGTTTGCACCAGCAGGTCCACGCCGCCGTCCTCGCGCAGCTTTACTTTCGACACGTCGATCAGGATCACAACGGCGTCGGCGGTCGATGCACCGGTCACCATGTTGCGGGTGTACTGCTCGTGGCCCGGTGTGTCGGCGATGATGAACTTGCGGCGCGGCGTCGCGAAGTAGCGGTAGGCCACGTCGATGGTGATGCCCTGTTCGCGTTCCGCTTCCAGGCCGTCGGTCAGCAGCGACAGGTCGATGGTGTCGCCCACGGTGCGCTTGTTCCTGGCGCGCGAAACCGCCGCCAGCTGGTCGGCGAAAATGCCCTTGCTGTCGAACAGCAGGCGGCCGATCAGGGTGCTTTTCCCGTCGTCGACCGAACCCGCCGTGATAAAGCGCAGCAGGCTGTGTTCGATCGGTTGTTCGTTCATCGCATTCATCAGAAATAACCCTGTTTCTTACGTTTTTCCATCGAGGCTTCGGAGGTCTGGTCGTCCATCCGGGTGGCGCCGCGTTCGGTGATGTCGGTGATCGCCGTTTCGGCGATGATCTCGGGCAGCGTGGCCGCAGTCGATGCGACCGGGCAGGTGCAGGAGATGTCGCCCACGGTGCGGAAGCGGACCGTGCGCGTCTCCACCGTCTCGCCTTCGCGCGGCGGCGTGAGCGGCGTCAGCGGAACCAGCAGGCCGCTGCGTTCGATCACCTCGCGCTGGTGCGCAAAGTAGATCGACGGCAGCGCCAGCTTTTCGCGGGCGATGTATTGCCACACGTCGAGCTCCGTCCAGTTCGAGATCGGGAACACCCGCATGTTCTCGCCCGGATGCACTCGCGTGTTGTACAGGTCCCAGAGTTCGGGGCGCTGCGCCTTCGGATCCCACTGGCCGAATTCGTCGCGGAAGGAGAAGATGCGCTCCTTGGCGCGCGCCTTTTCCTCGTCGCGCCGGGCGCCGCCGATGCAGGCGTCGAAGCCGTATTCCTCGATCGTTTCGAGCAGCGTGACTGCCTGCGCGGCGTTGCGCGAGTCGGTCAGCGGGTTGCGCAGCCTGACGGTGCCGCGCCGGATCGAGTCTTCCACCGAACCCACGATCAGGCGCTCGCCCAGTTCGGCCACGCGCGCGTCGCGGAAGGCGATCACTTCGTCGAAGTTGTGGCCGGTGTCGATGTGTACCAGCGGGAACGGGAATTTGCCCGGCCTGAACGCCTTCTCGGCCAGGCGCAGCAGTACCACCGAATCCTTGCCGCCGCTGAACAGCAGGGCAGGGTTCGCGCATTCGGCCGCCACCTCGCGCAGGATGTGGATCGCTTCCGACTCCAGCGTGTCCAGGTGGCGCGCGTTGACGTCGGCGAGGATGTTATCGGTCACAGTATTCATTCGTCTGTCTCTCTTTTATGCCGCGACCGGCTTGATGCGGATCAGTCGTCCATCGACCATGTGCAGGCCGCATTCCTTCGATTCGGGGTTCTCCCACCACCAGCGTCCGGCGCGCACGTCCTGGCCCGGTTCCACCGCACGGGTGCACGGCTCGCAGCCGATCGAAGGGAAGCCGCGGTCGTGCAGTGCGTTGTACGGCACATTGTTGGAGCGGATGTAATGCCACACGTCTTCCTCCGACCAGTCGGCCAGCGGATTGAACTTGCTCATGCCATGCGCCGCGTCGATTTCCTCGACCGCCAGCTCGGCGCGGGTACTCGACTGGGCGCGGCGCTGGCCGGTGACCCATGCGCGCTTGCCGGCCAGTGCGCGGCCCAGCGGCTCGACCTTGCGGATACGGCAGCATTCGCGCCGCATCTCGACGCTGTCGTAGAAGGCATTCAACCCGTTCTGCGCAACGTAGGCTTCCACGCTGTCTGCCTGCGGGCGGTACAGCGCGATCTCGTAGCCGTAAACCTCGCGCACCTTGTCCAGCACGGCCAGCGTTTCGGCGTGCAGGCGCCCGGTCTCGAGCGAGAAGATCCCGATCGGCAGGCCGGCGCGCAGGATCAGGTCCGTGATCACCATGTCTTCCGCCGCGAGGCTGGATGCGAACACCGCCGGCGAAAAGTCGCGCGCGATGCGCTCCAGCGTGGCGCGCGTATCGGCCAGGCGCAGGTCGTAGCCGCTCAGGGCGTCGTTGTTCATGCTGCCTCCGCGCTGCGGTGGTGGCGGCGGAACAGCGGCAGGCTGACGTCCACCGAGGCCTGGTAGGTTTCGCTGAACACCGTCAGGCCCTTGAGCGCGTCGTGGATCGAGCGGTCCTTGCGCGTGGCGTAGCAGTCGAAGCCGACGCGGTGCATCGAGAACAGCTGGTCGCGCAGCACGTCACCGATGGCACGCAGTTCGCCGGTCCAGCCGAGGCGCATGCGCAGGTTGTAGGCGATCGAGTAGCCGCGGCCGTCGGAGAACTTCGGGAAGTCGACTGCGATGACCTCGAACGCGTCCAGCTCGTCTCTTAGGGCGTCGGCGCTGGCATCGGGTGGCAGCCACACGCCGAGAGCGGCGCGGCCTGCGAGTTGTTCCTTCTGCGCCTGCCACACCGCCAGCGGCACGATCACTTTGCCGTCCGGGACCTCGACGCTCGCCGCATCGGCGCCTTCGTCGAGGCGCAGCACAGCCCAGTCGTCCGCAACCACCTCGCGGCCCTTGATCACGAGTTCATGCAACTCAAGCATATGCTTCTTCCTCCGCGTGCGCGTCCTCGCCGATCGGCGTGGCGTACACATGATCCTTGAACGGGCCGATGCCCAGGCGCTGCACCGTGGACGCTAACGGCTCGTCCTCGAAGCGCTCTTTCAGGTACACGGCCAGCAGGCGGTCGATCACCTCCGGCATCTGCGGCGCCGAGAACGAAGGCCCGATGATGCGTCCGATCGCCGTGTCGTTGCCCTGCGCCCCGCCGATGGAGACCTGGTAGAACTCCGCGCCGTCCTTGTCCACCCCGAGGATGCCGATGCTGCCCACGTGGTGGTGGCCGCAGGCGTTGATGCAGCCCGAGATGTTCAGTTCGATGTCGCCGATATCGTGCTGGAAGTCGATGTCGTCGAAGCGCTGCGCAATCGCGGCCGCAATCGGGATCGACTTGGCGTTCGCCAGCGAGCAGAAGTCGCCGCCCGGGCAGCTGATGATGTCGGTCAGCAGGCCGATGTTCGGCGTCGCCAGTCCCTGTGCCCTGATTTCCTGCCACAGTTCGAACAGGCGCGACTGCTCGACGTCAGCCAGCACCAGGTTCTGCTCGTGCGTCACGCGCACTTCGCCAAAGCTGTAGCGGTCCGCGATGTCGGCCACGAAGTCCATCTGGCCGTCGGTGGCGTCGCCCGGCGGCACGCCGGTTTTCTTCAGCGACAGCACCACGGCGGCGTAGCCCGGCACCTTGTGCGGCTTGACGTTCCGGCGCAGCCAGTTGGCGAACGGCTTGTCGCCTTCGTGCCCGGCCGCAGGATCGATGGCCGGCAGCCGCGCATATGCGGGCGGCTGGAAGAACGCCTGGATGCGGTCGATCTCTTCCTGCGCCAGCGTGGACGGGCTGCCTTTCAGGTCCAGCCATTCCGCTTCGACCTGGCGCTGGAATTCCTCGGCGCCGACTGCCTTGAGCAGGATCTTGATGCGCGCCTTGTACTTGTTGTCGCGGCGCCCGTGCAGGTTATAGACCCGCATGATCGCCTCGATATAGGTAAGCAGGTGCTCGCGCGGCAGGAACTCGCGGATCACGCTGCCGATGATCGGGGTGCGACCCAGGCCGCCGCCGACCAGCACGCGGAAGCCCACTTCGCCGGCTGCGTTGCGCACCACGGTCAGGCCGATGTCGTGCACCGCGGTCGCGGCGCGGTCTTCGAGCGCGCCACTGATCGCCACCTTGAACTTGCGGGGCAGGGCGATGAATTCGGGGTGGAAGGTGCTCCACTGGCGCAGGATCTCCGCGTATGGGCGCGGGTCGACCAGTTCGTCGGCCGCCACGCCGGCGTATTCGTCGGAGGTGACGTTGCGGATGCAGTTGCCCGAGGTCTGGATCGCGTGCATCTCGACCGAGGCCAGTTCGGACAGGATGTCGGGGGTATCTTCCAGTTTGATCCAGTTGAACTGGATGTTCTGGCGGGTGGTGAAGTGCCCATAGCCGCGGTCGTACTTACGCGCGATGTGCGCGAACATGCGCACCTGGCGCGACGACAGCAGGCCGTACGGCACGGCGATGCGCAGCATGTAGGCATGCCGCTGCATGTACAGGCCGTTCTGGAGACGCAGCGGCAGGAACTCTTCCTCGGTCAGCTCGCCGGACAGGCGGCGCTGCACCTGGTCGCGGTACTGGGCGATCCGTTCCCGGACGATGAGATGGTCATACTGGTCGTAACTGTACATGGGGAATCCTGATGCTATGGTTCTCCCCATACTAATGACCTTGTGCTTTATTCCAAACGACTGAGAATTTATTTGCTTATATGCGACTGAGGTATAAGCAATCTTATAAAATAGCGTACATGCGCAACCAACATTCACCAGCATGAACCTTCACCAGCTCAGATTCGTGCGCGAAGCCGTGCGCCAGAACTTCAACCTGACCGATGCGGCCAAGGCGCTGTTCACCTCGCAGCCGGGCGTCTCGAAGGCCATCATCGAGCTGGAGGAGGAGCTGGGGGTCGACATCTTCACCCGCCACGGCAAGCGCATCCGCGGGCTGACTGAGCCGGGGCGGCTGGTGCTGCAGTCGGTCGAGCTGATCATGCAGGAGATCGACGGCCTCAAGCGCATCGGCAAGGAGTACGCCGCCCAGGACAGCGGCAGCTTCACCATCGCCACCACCCACACCCAGGCCCGCTACGCGCTGCCGAAGGTGGTGCAGGCCTTCATGCAGAAATACCCGAAAGTGCGGTTGTCCTTGCTCCAAGGCAACCCCAAGCAGATCGCGGAGATGGTCCAGCGCGACCAGGCCGATATCGCCATCGCCACCGAATCGATCGCCAGCGTCGACGGGCTAGTGACCTTGCCATGCTACCAATGGGAGCACGTGGTGGTGGTGCCGGCCGACCACCCGCTGCTGCGCTCGAAGGCAGTGTCGCTGGAGGAAATTGCCAGTTTCCCCGTCATCACCTATGATGCCGCCTTCGCCGGACGCAGCAAGATCGACCACGCCTTCGGCCTGCGCAACCTGAAGCCGGACGTGCTGCTGGAGGCGATCGACGCGGACGTAATCAAGACCTACGTCGAACTGGGCATGGGCGTGGGCATCATCGCCGGCATGGCCTTCGATCCGGAGCGCGACAAGAACCTGCGCGCGATCCCGGTCGGCCACCTGTTCGGCATGAACGTATCGCGGATCGCGATCAAGCAGGGCGCCTACCTGCGCAGCTATATATATACATTCATCGAACTGCTTGCCCCGGTTCTGAACCGGAAGATGGTCGAGCAGGCGATGAGTGGCGTCAAGGACAACTACGAGCTGTAAAGCCCGCGCATCACAAGAAAAGAAAACGCATGAACCAAGACACGCTTGCCGCCTACTACGCGGACATCGCCACCACCTACGACAGCCGCTACGAGGACGACGCCCGCCAGGACGAGCTGGACGAGCTGCACGAGCGCGTCGCCGACCTGTTCGCCAACCACAAGGTGCTGGAGCTTGGTTGCGGCACCGGCTACTGGACCGAAACCCTGGCCTGCTCGGCCGAATCGGTGCTCGCGCTCGACAACAGCCCGGCGATGCTGGCACTGGCGCGCGAGCGCGTGGACGCGGCCAGTGTGCAGTTCGAGCAGGGCGACGCGTTCGCGCTGCCGGACATGACGGGGCGCTTCACGGCGATCTTCGCCGGCTTCCTGTGGTCGCACGTCATGCGCGAGGACCAGGAAAAATACCTCAAGCAGCTGCGCGCGAAGGTGGGCAAGGACGTCGTGCTGGTGCTCATCGACGACAACTTCATGGAAGACGACGAGGAGGCGCCACCGATCGCGCGCACCGACCTCGAAGGGAACACCTTCCAGATTTACGCCGCGCCGTCGGGCCAGCGCTACGAAGTGCTGCGCAATTATCCGGCCGACAGCAGCCTGCGCAAGCGCTTCGCGCCGCATGCGAGCAATGTGCGGATCGAGCGGCTCGAGCACTATTGGATGCTCACCTGCCGCCTCAAATAAGTCATCCCAGCGTAGGCTGGGGTGACGGCCTGCTGCCGTTGCCACCGTCATCCCAGCGCAGGCTGGGATCCATGCTGACTGTCAGATTCCGGTAACGCAGCATGACCCCAGCCTTCGCTGGGGTGACGGCGTTGCTGCCGTTGGTATCAATCCGGAATCGGCAGCGAGATATCGATCCGCGTGCCCGCAACCTCTTCGCGGCCGATGCTGATCTCACCCTTCATCGCCCACACGCGTTCCCGCATCCCCACCAGCCCGAGCGACTCCGGCTTGTCCAGGTCCGCCGGATCGATCCCGCGTCCATTGTCCGAGATCGTGATCAGCAGCTCGTGGTTCGAGCGGCCCACGCTGACCGCGACTTCGGTTGCCTGGGAGTGGCGCGCCACATTGGTCAGCCCTTCCTGCACCAGCCGGTAGGCGGCGGTGCTGATCTCGTCGCCGAGCTGGAGCTCATCCTCGTCGGCGAACAGGTCGCAGCGGATTGGATTGCGTTCCCTGAATTCGTGGCAGAGCGAGCGCAGGGCAAAGTACAGGCCACCTTCGTCCAGCGCGCGCGGGCGCAGGTTGCGCGCGATGCGGCGCAGCGAAGTGATGGCGGCGAGCAGGTGCTTGTCCATGTCGCGCATCAGGTGCATCGCTTCCGGCGCGGCGTCTTCGTCCTGCATCAGCAGCGCCAGGTCCATCCTCAGCAGCGTGAGCAGCTGGGCAGTGTCGTCATGCAGCTCGCGCGCGATGTGCGCGCGTTCCGTTTCACGGATCGACTGCAACGCGGTCGACAGCTGGCGCAGCTGCGTGTGCGACACCTCGTCGCTGGCGCGGCGGCCGCCGAATCGTGGCTGGTGGACGGTGCTTGGCATGATGTAGGGCTCCAGCCCTCACCATAAAGCCGCCAGCCGGCGCCCGCCTTGCGCCCGCACAATTACCAACTCCCAATTCGGGGTACGTCCCCATTCTGGATGCGAATAATGCCGGATGCGATGCGCAAAAAAAGGAAAAGGGACGCAGTGCGTCCCTTTTTGCGGTGTTCCGGCGGCTTACATCTGCTTGAAGAGGTGCAGGAAGCTTCGGCTCACTTCGAGCTTTTCCGGGCGGCCCTTGACCATCACCAGGTGACGGCCGCGCAGGTCGCGCGTGACGCCTTCGATCGCGTTTACGTTGACCAGCGTGGCGCGGTGGATCTGCCAGAACAGCGACGGATCGAGTTCGTCGGCAAGGTCGCGCACCGGCTTGCGGATCAGCGCTTCGAATTTCTCGGTCTGCACGCAGGTATATTTTTCGTCCGAGCGGAAGAACAGGATTTCTTCGACCGGGATCATGCGCAGGTCCGACCCGATGCTGGCCTGGATCCACTGGAGGTGCTTCGGCTTGGGCGCCGCGATCTTTTCGGCCAGCTGCGACAGGATCGCCTGCACGTCGGGCGCGGCGGATGCGCCGCCGGACGCCTTGGGCGTCGCCAGCCGTTCCTTGAGGCGCTCGACCGTCACGGACAGGCGCTCGGGCTCGGGCGGTTTCAGTACATAGTCGATCGCGCCGCGCTCGAACGCTTCGACCGCGTACTGGTCGTAGGCGGTCACGAACACGATATTGCTGTCATGGCCGATGTCGCGCGCCGCTTCCATGCCGGTCTTGCCGGGCATGCGGATGTCGAGGAAGGTCAGGTCCGGCTTGAGCTCGCGCACCAGGTCCACGGCTTCCTCACCGTTCTTGGCCTCGCCAACGATCTCCAGTTCGGGCCATACCTGGCCCAGTCGCATGCGCAACTGGTCACGCATCAGTCTTTCGTCGTCGGCAATGATAGCGGTCGGCATGGCTGCAGTTTCTTGTGATTTTAGGTGGTTCATTATTCAACGATTTCGCCCAATAGGCAACTACGTCGATTACTTCGCCGGATGGTAGGGAACCTCGATGGTGGCCACCACGCCGCTGGGCTCGTTGGCGCCGATGCGCAGCGTGGCGCGTTCGCCGAACAGCATCTTGAGGCGCTCGCGGATGTTGGTCAGGCCGGTCCCGGTTCCGGTGCTCGGCACCACGCCGAAGCCGGCGCCGTTGTCGCTGACGATCACCCGCAGGCGGTCGCCCACCACGTCGGCGAAGATGCGCAGCGTGCCGCCTTCCGGCTTGGTTTCCAGGCCGTGCTTGATCGCGTTTTCGACCAGCGACTGCAGCATCATCGGCGGGAACGCGGCACTGCGCAGGTACTCAGGCACCTCCATGCTGACGGTGAGGCGTTCTTCCATCCGCATCTTCAGCAGGTTCAGGTAGGCGCGCACCATGTCGGCCTCGCGTCCGAGGTTGGTGACTACGTTGTTGTCGCGCATCTGCGGCAGCACCGCGCGCAGGTACTGGATCAGGCTGCGCTGCATCGCCGACGCGCGTGGCGGGTCGGTTTCGATCAGGTGCTCGACCGAAGCCAGCGTATTGAACAGGAAGTGCGGCTCGACCTGCGCCTGCATCATCTGCATCTTGGCTTCCGACAGCTGGCGGTGCATCGATTCGCGCTCGGCAGCTTCGGTGGCTTCGCGGCTCTGCAGTTCGGCGCGCTTCTTGCCGCCGACCAGCGCCTTGGTGGCGAACAGGGCCAGCAGCAGCAGCGAGACGAAGCTCTTGAACCAGGTCGACGCCTGCTTGTGGTAGCGGGTGACCTTCTGCTCAGCTGCGTCTTCGACTGCCTGTTCGATCGCGATCGAGAGTTCGTCGCCGATTTGCGGCGGCAGCGGGATGTGCACATCACCCGCAGCGCCAGGTTTCGGCGGGACAGGGCGCGCCGGCGGGGCCGGCGGGGCGTCGGCGGCGGCATCGGCCGAGGCGTCCGCGGTCGCGTCGGCGGTGGCGTCGGCGCTGGCCTCGGCCGGCAGGTCGAGTTCGGGCGCGCCCGGCACACGTTTGCCGGGATTGAAGTGGATGCCGCGGTCGTCGATCGTGATCTGGGTATCCGGCCGGGTCTTCGCGCCGCGGTCGTGGTGCACGACGATTTCCTCGGTCGGGCCGGAGAACAGCTCATCCTGCAGGATCGACGCGGCGATCAGCGACAGCGCCGCGAACAGGAAGAACTTCCACCACGACAGCTGCGTCACCCAGGTGGCGACGGCATCGAAGGCGCGGTGAAGCCACGCGAGCGTGGCCCCGACGGTCGAAAGATGGTTGCGCCCTTGTTCCATGATATTCAGGTTCCAGTCCAGTCAGCGAATGCAATCGGCGAGTGTAAGGCCCGCCAGCCGATTGCTCGAATAAAAGCTAATTAAATGACAAATTATGTTGGGACGATGCAACTGTACCGCGTTGGGGCGCGGCACGGCCCGGCAATGCGACAGCCTGCAGGATAAGCGGACTGGTTTGCAAGGTGGATGGACCCGGCCGTGCCCATCCCCATGAAAAAAGGCACAGACCTTTCGGAATGTGCCTCTTCTTGCCGCGCCCGGTGATCAGGCGGTGACTTCTTCGCGCTCAGGCAGCTTCACTTCGTTGTTGATGCTGAACTGGTAGTCCTTGAACACGTGCTCGGCGCTCAGCACCTGGTAGGTGCCGTCGGCCAGCTTGTGCGTGGTGTCCTTCAGCTTGTAGGTGTAGTGGCCGCAGGTCCAGCAGTTGAAGTTGCGCATGTGCGTGCACAGGCAGGTCTTGTCCATCACCACCACCTGCTTGACGTCCGGATTGGCCAGCACTTCGCGGTTGTAGGCGTTGATGTAGGAGCAGTTGCCGGTCGCGTCCAGCAGGTAGCCATACGACTCGCAGCCCGGGCGGATGCCCGAACCGATCGCCGGCGTGTTCTTCAGCATGCACATCGGGTAGCCGGTCGGCGACACGCCGTTGACGATGATGTCTTCTTCGCTGGCCTTGAAGTATTCCTGCTTGACGTCGTCGGGCAGGCCGCATTCGTGGGTGACCGTGAAGCGGGTCGCGACCTGCACGCCGGCCGCGCCTTTTTCAAGGAAGCCCACCGCGTCGCTGCCGGTGAAGATGCCGCCCGCGGCGATGATCGGGATGTCCAGGCCTTCCGCCTTCATGTACGCGTGGATCTCGTCCATGATGGTGTGCAGGTCGTAGTCCTTCCAGTCTTCCATGCCGAAGCCGAGGTGGCCGCCCGCGAGCGGGCCTTCGACGATGATGTAGTCGGGATTGCGGTTCAGCTTGGAGACCTTGCGCAGGAACAGCTGCAGCGCGCGCACCGAGGACACGATGATGCCGAGGTAGGCGTCACGGAAGCGCGGATGGTCGGCGATCAGCGCGAATGAACCGAGGTGCAGGCCGGCCGACATGGTGATGCCGTCGATGCCCGCGTCCAGCGCCGCCGACATGCGGGTCTGCAGCGTTTCGCGCGGCGCGTTCATGGTCAGCTTCTCCATGCAGTTCACGAAGATCAGGCCATTGCCTTTCTTCGCCTGCATGGTCGAGCCCACGTGCAGGCGGGTTGCTTCCGCCAGCCGTTCGAGGTCGAACTTGACCACCGACTTGTCCATGTTGTTGATGTTGAACTTGTAGGTCTTGGTCTTGTCCTTCACGAACGTGGTGTCGAACTTGCGGTCCGAGACGTCCGGGACCATCGCATCCGAGATGTGTCCGATGCCGCCGAGGCGGGCCGCTTCCAGCGCCAGTTCGGAGGTCGAGATGTCTACACCCATGCCGCCGATCATGATCGGGACATATTCCTTGCCGCCGAGCTTCAGGCGGAAATCGTCAACGCATTTCATTCAATTCCTTTGTTGCTGTTGCTGCCCGGGACTTAGTCGCGGAAATTGTTAAACTCCAGCGGAGTGTCCGGAACTTCCTTGCGCAGCATCTGCATGGCAGCCTGCAGGTCGTCGCGCTTGGCGCCCTGGATGCGAACCGCATCGCCCTGGATGCTGGCCTGGACCTTCATCTTGCTGTCCTTGACCACGCGGACGATCTTCTTGGCGGTGTCGCCTTCGATGCCGTTCTTGATCTTGATGACCTGCTTGACCTTGTCGCCGCCGATCTTCTCGATCTTGCCCTCGTCGAGGAAGCGCACATCGACCCCGCGCTTGGACAGCTTGTTGGTCATCACTTCCTTGACCTGCTGCAGCTGGAATTCCGCATCAGCGAAAACGGTCAGGTCATTTTCCTTCTGCTCGACGCGGGCGTCGCTGCCCTTGAAATCGAAGCGATTGGAGACTTCCTTGTTGGTCTGGTCGATCGCATTGCGTACTTCGACCATGTCCGCTTCGGAGACAACATCAAACGACGGCATAATTCAATCCTTTGTCTTGCCAATATGACGATCCCGGTATTTTAATCGACAACGACCCGGATTTAGAGGCTTCCCACTATAATTGAGTGAAAAATAACGGTACCCCATGCAACTTCCATTGTCAGTCCTGCACGATTTCTCACTCCGCCAGCTCAACACCTTCGGGATCGACGCGCATGCCCGCCATTACCTGCGCGTGACCGGCGCGGCCGACCTGGCCGCCGCCTTTGCCGACCCGGTGCTGGCCGCGATGCCGCGCCTGGTGCTGGGCGGCGGCAGCAACCTGCTGCTCACGCGTGACTTTGACGGCCTGGTGCTGCACATGTGCGGGGCAGGGCGCGAAGTGACCGGCAGCGACGACGCCTGCACCTATGTGCGGGCTTCGGCCGGCGAGAACTGGCATGGCTTCGTGCAGTGGACGCTGGCGCAGGGACTGGGCGGGCTGGAGAACCTGTCGCTCATTCCAGGTACGGTCGGCGCTGCACCGATCCAGAACATCGGCGCCTACGGGGCCGAGATCAAGGACGTGTTCCAGTCGCTGACGGCCTATGACACCGCCACCGGCGAGCTGCGCACGCTGGGCGCGGCCGAATGCCGTTTCGGCTACCGCGACAGCATCTTCAAGCATGCCGACGGGGCATCGCTGATCGTCCTCGACGTGACCTTCGCGCTGCCGAAGAACTGGGCCGCCAACCTGCGCTACGCTGAACTGGCGCGCGAACTCGAGGGTGTCGATGCGCCGGACGCGCGCCGCGTCAGCGAGGCGGTGATCGCGATCCGCAGCCGCAAGCTGCCCGATCCGGCGGTGATCGGCAATGCCGGCAGCTTCTTCAAGAATCCGGTGGTGCAGGCGGCGCAGTGCGCGGCACTGCTGGAGCAATACCCTACGCTGGTGCACTATGCGCAGCCGGACGGCACCGAGAAGCTGGCGGCCGGCTGGATGATCGACCAGTGCGGCTGGAAGGGCAAATCGCTCGGCAACGCCGGCGTGTATGAAAAGCAGGCGCTGGTGCTGGTCAACCGCGGCGGCGCCACCGGCGCCGAAGTGGTCGCGCTGGCGCACGCCATCCAGGCCGACGTGCAGAACCGCTACGGCGTCCACCTCGACCCTGAACCCGTGTTCATCTAGCCCCGTTTCCTTTTGCCGCTATCCCCAGTTACCGTCATCCCAGCGAAGGGTGGGATCCATACTGAGCAGCAAGTAACGTTGTTCGCTTCGGTCCCTCAGCATGGATCCCAGCCTCCGCTGGGATGACGGTTTTGCGGGTAGCCGGGATGCGGGGAGTTGCCGTCGGCCGGCCCGGAAGTACAATCGAGCGCATCTATCCGAAAAAGGCTGCCATGCGTCCGTTCTCCGTAATCCTGTCATTCGCCCTGTCGCTGGCCGTCGCGCCGGCGGTCCTGGCCCAGTCCGAGGTCGTGATTGGCGCCGCGTCGCCGCTGTCAGGCCCCGGAGCCCACCTCGGCAAAGACATCGAAAACGGCGCCAGGCTGGCGATCGACGACCTCAACGCGAAAGGCATCTCCATCGGCGGCAGGAAAGTCACGTGGCGCCTGGCCATGGAAGATGACGCCAGCGATCCGAAGACAGGAACGGCGGTGGCGCAGAAGCTGGTCGATGCGCGCGTGGCAGCCGTGGTGGGTCACCTGAATTCGGGAACCACGGTACCAGCCTCGAAAATCTATGCCACTGCGGGCATCCCGCAGATTTCCCCGGCCGCGACCACGCCGCTCTACACCCAGCAGGGCTACAAGACTGCGTTCCGCGTGGTCGCCAACGACAACCTGATCGGCCGTACGCTGGCGCGCTACGCGGTCGACACGCTCAAGGCCCGGAATATCGCCGTCATCGACGACCGCACCGCGTTTGGCCAGGGACTGGCCGACCAGTTCGTGAAGGAGGTCAAACGCGCGGGCCATGGCGCCACCATCATCAGCCGCCAGTTCACGCACGACAAGGCGACCGACTTCAATGCCATCCTGACCCAGATCCGCGCGCGCAAGCCGGACGTGATCTTCTACGGCGGCATGGATGCGGTGGCAGGCCCGATGCTCAAGCAGATGAAGGCGCTGGGAATCAACGCGCGGCTGGTCGCGGGCGACGGCGTATGCTCGGAAAAGCTGCCGTCGCTGGCCGGCGACGCGCTCGGGGAGGACCGGGTTTTCTGCGCAGTGGCCGGCGGCGTCAGCGGACCGCAGGAGGCGGTCTTTGCCGCCTTCGTGGAACGCTATCGCCAGCACTACGGGATTCCGCTGCAGACGTATGCGCCCTATGCCTACGATGCGGTGATGGTGTTTGCTGCGGCGATGCAGAAGGCGCAGTCCTCCGACCCTGCGAAGTTCCTGCCGGTGCTGGCGAAGATCCGCCACGAGGGCATTACCGGGTCGATCGCATTTGACGCCAAAGGCGACCTGCGGGACGCGGCGCTGACGCTGTACACCTACCGTTCGGGGAAGAAAACAAAGCTGCAGGTCATGCGGGCGAAGTAAGCCAGGCGGAGACCATACCGACTGCGCGCCTCAAGCCGCTTTCGCGCGTCTCCGCATGACCAATATGCCGAGTCCCGCTAAAAGCATCGCATAGCTACTTGGCTCAGGCACAACTGAAGCGAAGGGCAGGAAGGCCGGTATTCCGCCTCCCGTCGGGACGTCAAGGCCACCACTGCAGCCGATACCGATGGAGTTCTGGATCGCAGTTACGGCACCCGTGCCTGCCAATGCACTGCCACACCCGATCGAAGCTCCACTATTCAGCGAGATGCTGGCGAGCGCCAGGATATTGCCCTGGAAATCGGTGCCGGCGCCAACCGTGGCGGAACTGCGCACATTCCAGAACAATCCCGCGCCTGGTCCTGCGTTTATCAGGTTCACCACTGAATACGGGGACGTAATGAGCGTGTCGTCCATCTGGAACACCCACACCGCGTTGGCATTTCCCAGGCCGTCGAGCGTCAGCGCGCCGGACATGCCAGACAGGTTGGTTGTGCCCGCGTGAACAGTGTAGACGCCGGGCGCGAGCGTGAGACCACTCAGGTCGGGGCTCACCAGGGTCGTGCCTGGCCCCAGCGAGTCAAGGTTCAGCCTTGCGATCGCGAGCTGCGCTTGGGCGGCTCCAGCCGTTGCCGTCCCGGCATGGACCAGCCCGGTGCTGAGCTGGGGATCCGAAACGGCCACTCCCGGTGAGGAGGCAAACCCGGTGATAGCGTTGGCGCCGCCTGGTGACCAGACACCGACGTTTCCATCGATCGCACTGCCCGGGACGTTCGTCACCGTCGATGCGCCCAGGATTCCAAACGTCGTCAAGTCGGGTCCGAGGAGCGGTTCCGCCCATGCGGGGGACGAACTTGCAAGTAAGGCGATTAATGCTGGGGCAATCAGTTTCATTTTGTTTTTCCTGTTGTTGTATTTGAATTCGGTAATTCAATATACGGCAAGAAACAAAATGACCATATTCAATTGAATATTAGTGGAAATGGCAATAAATTCCTGCCGTACGGATATATCGAAAACAATTCGATCCGACTGGCGAGGTCGGCACATTTGATCGTGTGGATAGCAATCGCGCCGCCAAATAAAAAACGCCCGGGAGGGCGTTTTTGGCGAAATCGAGCATGATTGTGCCGAATCGGACAAAAAAGCGAGATGGATAACAGAAAAACCGCCGGGAGGCGGTTTTTTTTTGGCGGAATCGGACATGAATATGCCGAATCCGCCAAAAGGCAGGGGACAGTCCCGGAGGGACAGGCCCCGTTCTTGGCTTATTTGCCGCGCTTGGCGCGGGCGACGGCGGCGATGCGCATGCGCAGCGCGTTCAGCTTGATGAAGCCGCCGGCGTCGGCCTGGTTGTAGGCGCCGCCGTCTTCGTCGAAGGTCGCGATGTTCTTGTCGAACAGCGAGTCGGTCTTCGAGTCGCGCGCGACCACGATTACGTTGCCCTTGTAAAGCTTGATGCGCACCCAGCCGTTCACGCTTTGCTGCGTGTGGTCGATCAGGGTCTGCAGCGCAACGCGCTCGGGCGCCCACCAGTAGCCGTTGTAGATCATCGAGGCATAGCGCGGCATCAGGTCGTCCTTCAGGTGCGCCACTTCGCGGTCCAGCGTGATCGATTCGATCGCGCGGTGCGCTTTCAGCATGATGGTGCCGCCCGGGGTTTCATAGCAGCCGCGCGACTTCATGCCGACGTAGCGGTTCTCGACCAGGTCGAGGCGGCCGATGCCGTGCTTGCCGCCCAGGCGGTTCAGTTCCGCCAGCACGGTGGCAGGCGACATGCGGGTGCCGTTCAGCGCGACGATATCGCCTTTTTCGTATTCGACGTCGAGGTATTCGGCCTGGTCCGGCGCCGCTTCAGGGCTGACGGTCCAGCGCCACATCGATTCCTCGGCTTCCGCTTCCGGGTTTTCCAGGTGGCGGCCTTCGAACGAGATGTGCAGCAGGTTGGCGTCCATCGAGTACGGCGCGCCGCCGGCCTTGTGCTTCATGTCGACCGCGATGCCAGCGTCTTCCGCGTACTTGAGCAGCTTCTCGCGCGACAGCAGGTCCCACTCGCGCCACGGCGCGATGATCTTGACGTCAGGTTTCAGCGCGTACGCGCCCAGCTCGAAGCGCACCTGGTCGTTGCCCTTGCCGGTCGCGCCGTGCGAGATAGCGTCGGCGCCGGTCTCGTTGGCGATCTCGATCAGGCGCTTGGCGATCAGCGGACGCGCAATCGAGGTGCCGAGCAGGTATTCGCCTTCGTACACGGTGTTCGCGCGGAACATCGGGAACACGAAATCGCGCACGAATTCTTCGCGCACGTCGTCGATGTAGATATTTTCCGGCTTGATGCCGAACTTGATCGCCTTCGCGCGCGCCGGCTCGAGCTCTTCGCCCTGGCCGAGGTCCGCCGTGAAGGTCACGATCTCGCATTTGTAGTTATCCTGCAGCCATTTCAGGATAACGGATGTGTCAAGGCCGCCCGAATAGGCAAGCACTACTTTTTTAACGTCGCTCATGGTGTTTCCGTAGAGAGGGGGAGATTAGTCAGGTAGCTGTCCGAGCAGCAGGTATTCGATCAGGGCCTTCTGGACGTGCAGGCGGTTTTCCGCCTCGTCCCACACCACCGACTGCGGGCCGTCGATGACGCTGGCGGCCACTTCCTCGCCGCGATGGGCAGGCAGGCAGTGCATGAACAGCGCATCCTTGTGGGCGCGCGCCATCTTTTCGTCGTCCACGATGAAGCCGGCGAACGCCTGGAGGCGCTCGGCGTTTTCCTTCTCGTAGCCCATACTGGTCCACACGTCGGTGTTGACCAGGTCCGCGCCTTCGCAAGCGGCGCGCGGATCGTCGAAAACGGTGTAGCGGTCGGTCGTCACGAGCGACATGTCCATGTCGTAGCCTTTCGGCGTCGCCACGTTCAGGTGGAAGCCGAACACTTCGGCGGCCTGCAGCCACGAGTACAGCATGTTGTTGGCGTCGCCGATCCAGGTCACCGTCTTGCCGGTGATCGGGCCGCGGTGCTCGTAGTAGGTGAAGATGTCCGCCAGCACCTGGCACGGGTGGTGCTCGTTGGTCAGGCCGTTGATGACCGGGACCCGCGAGTTGGCCGCGAAGCGGTTGATGATGTCCTGGCCGAAGGTGCGCACCATGATGATGTCGCACATGCGCGACATCACCTGGCCGGCGTCTTCCACCGGTTCGCCGCGACCGAGCTGCGAGTCGCGGGTGTTCAGGTAGATGGCGGCGCCGCCCAGCTGGTGCATGCCCGCCTCGAACGACAGGCGGGTGCGGGTCGAGTTCTTCTCGAACACCATGACCAGGGTACGGTCGACCAGCGGATGGTAGATCTCGTAGTTCTTGAATTTGTGCTTGATGATGGCGGCGCGCTTGATCACGTACTCGAATTCTTCACGTGAGAAGTCCGAGAACTGGAGGAAGTGCCTGATCGATTTGTTGGTTGTCATGGAGACGGGGTGGTCAGCCTGCGGCGGGCGCGGGCGATCTTTCTTAGCTGTTAGCCCGTCAATTATACACGGGAAGGGGTTGTCCCTTTGGGACTGTCCCCCGCCTTTGGTGTTTTCGGCGGTTCCAGGCGAAGGCAGGGGACAGTCCCGGAGGGACAGTCCCCACTTTAATAGATGGCCTCGGGCTCGGGCTGGGCGCTTTCCGGGGCCGCCAGCGGCAGCTCGAGCGTGAACGTCGTGCCGCTGTCGCCGCTGGTGACGGTGACCTGCCCGCCCAGCAGCGCCGTGACGATGTTGTAGCTGATTGACAAGCCCAGCCCGCTGCCGCCCTGTCCCAGCTTGGTGGTGAAGAAGGGGTCGTAGATGCGCGCCAGGTTCTCGGCCGGGATGCCACAGCCGTCGTCGGAAAATTGCACCTGGATGCGCGAGTCCGGCAGCTGCTGCGCGCTGAGCTGCATGCGGCCGTCGCGCCGCCCGTCGAAGGCGTGCAGCAGCGCGTTGTTGATGAAGTTGGTGATCACCTGCCCGAACGGGCCGGGATAGCTGTCCAGCACCAGCCCGGGCGGCACCTCCACCTCGATCGAGTGTCCCGCCGCCCGCAGCCGGTTCATCATCGTGGCGACGATCTCCTGGCACACCTGGCGCAGGTCGAAACTGCGGCGCTGCTCGGTGGTGCGGTCCACCGCCACCTGTTTGAAGCTGTTGACCAGCGTGGCGGCGCTGGTCAGCCCGCGCATCGCCAGCACCGTGGCCTTGCCGGCATCGTCGACGTAGCGCTGCAGGTCCGAGCGGCGCAGCGTTCCCGCTTCGACCTGCTTCGCCAGTTCCGTGGTGCGGTCCTGCAGGGTGCTGGCGATCAGCAGGCTGTTGCCGATCGGGGTATTCAGTTCGTGCGCGACGCCGGCCATCAGCGAGCCGAGCGCCGCCAGCTTTTCCTGGGCCACCAGCTGCGATTGGGCGTCGCGCAGCTGGGTGTAGGCGCGCGCGTTGTCGAGTGCGATCGCGCCGTAGGCGCACAGGGTGCGGAACACCAGCCGTTCCAGGTCGCCGTAGGCATACGGCTCCAGCGCCTGCACCGTCATCACGCCGATCGCGCGGTCGCCCGCCATCAGCGGCGCGAACAGGCCGGTCATGTTGTCGACCGTCCCCGGCACCACGTAGCGATTGGGGCTGTCGCCCCAGTTTTCGATGTAGATCTCGCGCAGTTCGGTGATGCAGCGGACCGAGATGGCAGCCGGGTTGGACATCAGGAACGAGTTGTGGGCCATCGGCGCGCCCTGTTCGACGCCGAACACGCGCACCAGCATGGTCCCGCCGGGATCGGTCAGGTAGATCGCGAAGGTGGTGGCCGGCATCAGCCCGTGGATGTGGCGGTTCAGCGTCTCGAACACGGCGGCCGGATCGAGGTGGGCGGTGACTTCGCGCCCGATCGCGGACAGGCGCTCGAGCGTGCTGCTGGTGCGCTGCAGGACTTCGGCGCGGCGCGCCTCGGCTTCGGCCAGCTGGCGCAGGTGCTGGCCCTCGTTGCGGGCGCGGTCGGTCTGGTTATGGACGTGCATCGCGACCGCGCGGTTGGTGGCGTCGCGGCTGTGCGTCGTTTCGCGCGCGGCCGAGGCCTGGGTGGCGATTTCGTAGGCGCGCCGGTAGTCGCCCAGCGCCGCGTACTGGGCGGCCATCGCATCGAGCATTTCGCCGGGTACCAGGAAGCCGTCGATGCCGGAGCCGGCCGCCAGCGCCGCATGAAGGTAGTGCAGGGCTGCGGTCGGTTCGGCCATGCCGTCCGGCGGCGGCAGCTGGTGGCGGCTGTGGATCATCGCCAGCACGCGCAGGGCGGCGATCTGGTTGTGCACATGGTTCTGCTCGCGCGCCAGCTGTTCCGCTTCCAGCGCAGCGTCGCGCGCGAGCGCGCCGCGCCCCAGCAGGAGCAGCGCGTGCGCCTGTCCGCGCAGCGCCACGCTGCGGAAATCGGAATGCCCCAGCGCCAGGGCGCGTTCGGCCAGGCGCCGGAACGCGTCCAGCGCGCCTTCGTAGTCCTTCTGGTCCAGGCACATGTCGCCCAGGTAGCGCAGCGCCATCGCGTAGCTGCGGCCGTTGGCCAGCGGGCGCAGGATGGCCAGCGCTTCGTCCAGCATCTCGCGCGCCGGCTCCAGCTGGCCAAGGCGGCGCAGCGTGTCGGCGGTGTTCATCAGGCAGCCGCCGACGTCGCGCGGCAGGCCGGTGGGGCGCGCCAGGTCGAGGCCGCGCTTGAGCCATTCCAGCGCCGACTGGTGGTCGTTCAGCGCCGCGAAGTTTTCGCCCAGGTTGTTGGCGGCGGTGATCGCGGCGCGCAGCTGGCCGGTCTGCAGCGCGCATTCGTAGCAGCGGATGAAGTAGCCGGCGGCGGCCGCGAAGTCGCCCGCTTCGCCGGCGGCCAGCGCCAGGTAATCGTAGATCCAGGTGGCCAACGCCGGGCTGGCCGCCTGCGCCGCCGCGGGCGTGAAGCGCTGTCCCCATACCGCCACGGCGGCGTTGCGGTCATGCAGCACGGCCCAGCGCGCGGTGGCGGCGTCGGCGATGCCGGCGCGCTCGGCGTCGCCGCATTCGCGCGCACGCAGGGCCGCCCGCGCCAACTCGCCGTTGCTGCGCGCGTGGTCGCCGCGGTCGATCGCGATCCAGGCCAGCATCCAGTGTGCGTCGGCGCAGCCGCAGGCGTCGCCCAGCGCTTCCCACAGCGGGAGCAGCCGTTCGACTTCTGCCAGCGCGGCGTCCAGCTGGCCTTCGAGGCGCATGGTTTCGGCGCGTACCAGCCCGATGCGAAGGCGCACGCGTTCGGCCCGGGGGCCGGGGAGGGTGGAGACCGACAGCAGCGACAGCGCCTGTGAGGAGAGTTCCAGCGCGCGCCGGTGATCACGCTGGCGCAGGTGCCAGGCCAGCGGCACCAGCAGGGCAATGCGATCGCTGCCGCGCAGGGAAAGGAGTTCTTTTTCCCAGGACGCGACGTTGTCGTCGGCAGTAAACAGGTCCATCCCAACTCCCAGTGCGGCTGTGTTGCCTGATTCTAGGAGAGAACGAGACGCTTGTGAATACACTAGTAGAGGGTTTGCGAGGATTCGTGCAACAGCTGCGCGTACAGGGCGTGCCGCATGCGGGCGATCTTGCCTTCGTTGACCGCCGTGAGGATCGCGCACTGCGGCTCCGACAGGTGGCGGCAGTTGTAGTACTTGCAGCCGCCCAGGTAAGGCGCGAAATCGCGGAAGGCGCGCTCCAGCATCCCTTCGGACAGGTGGTACAGGCCGAATTCCTGGAAGCCCGGGGAGTCGATCACCGAGCCGCCGCCCGGCAGCGTGTACAGGCGGGTGAAGGTGGTGGTGTGCTTGCCGGTGTCGAGTGCCGCCGAAATCTCGCGCGTGGCGATGTCGGCGTCGGGCACCAGCAGGTTGATCAGCGAGGACTTGCCCATGCCCGACTGGCCGATAAAAATCGAGCACTGGTCCTTCAGCAGCGGCATCAGGGTCTCGACCGTGTGTTCGGGCCGGGTGCGCGCCGACACCTCGTGCACCGGATAGCCGAGCGAGCCGTACACGTCGACGCGCTGGCGGGTGCGCGCCAGCTGCTCGTCGACGTCGACCTTGTTGAGGATGATGTGGGCGTCGATGCCGGCCGCCTCGGCCGCCACCAGCGAGCGCGAGATCAGGTCGTCGGCGAAGCTCGGCTCGGTCGCCACCACGATGAACAGGCGCGTCAGGTTAGCCGCCAGCAGCTTGGACTTGTACTGGTCGGAGCGGTACAGCAGCGTCTTGCGCTCGGCGATCGATTCGATCACGGCCTGGTTGGCCGAGGTCATGACCAGGTTGACCTGGTCGCCCACGGCGACGTTGGTCTTTTTCCCGCGCGTGACGCACTGGAGCATCTGGCCTCCCGCTTCGGCCAGGTAGTGGCGGCCGTGGGCGGCGATGATGGTGCCGGTCAGCTGGGCGCTCATGCGCCGGCCCGCTGGCTGTAGATGGCGTCGGCCCGCGCCGCGCACACGAAGTCGTTGAGCGAGACAGCGCCGCCCGCGGAGTGGGTGCTGTAGCGCACGCGGCACGCCTTGTAGGTCACCAGCAGCTCGGGATGGTGGTCCTGGGTGTGCGATACCCAGGCCAGCGCATTCACGAATTCCATGGTCTCGTGGTAGTTGCGGAAGCCGTACTCGCGCACCAGGCTGGAGCCGTCCATGCTCCAGGCATCGAGCTGCGGCATCAGGGCGGCGATGTCGTCGGCGGCCAGCGCCGGCGCGTCGCGGGTGGAGCGCATGTCGGTCAGCCTCATGCCGGCACCGCCTGGTTCAGGTGGCTGATCCGGACCGAAGCCGGCGGATGCGAGTCGTAGAAGGCCGAGTGCAGCGGATCGGGCGTCAGCGTCGAAGCGTTATCCTCGTACATCTTGACCAGCGCCGAGACCAGGTCGTGGCCCTGCGCATGTTTGGCCGCGAATGCGTCGGCCTCGAATTCGTGCTTGCGCGAGGTGATCGAGGTGAGCGGCGACAGCACGAAGGTAAATACCGGCAGCGCCAGCATGAACAGGATCAGCGCCATCGCGTCGTTAGGCGCGCCCATCTGCGGATCGACGCCCAGGCCGGTGTAGAACCAGGCCTGCTCCTTCAGGTACCCGAGCAGCGCCAGGAAGCCGAGCGACAGCGCGAACATCACCACGATGCGCTTGACGATGTGGCGTAGCTTGAAGTGGCCCAATTCGTGCGCCAGCACCGCTTCGATCTCCTGCGGCGCCAGGCGCTCGAGCAGGGTGTCGAAGAATACGATGCGCTTGTTGGCACCAAAACCGGAGAAATAGGCGTTGCCGTGCGCGCTGCGCTTCGAGCCGTCCATTACGAACAGGCCCTTGGAGGCGAAGCCGACGCGTTGCATCAGGCCTTCGATGCGCTGCTTCAGGCTTTCGTCCTGCAGCGGCGTGAATTTGTTGAACATCGGCGCGATCACGGTCGGGTACAGCACCATCATCAGCAGCTGGAACGCGCTCCACACGATCCATGCGTACAGCCACCACAGCTCGCCCGTCTTTTCCATCAGCGCCAGCACCACCCACAGCAGCGGCAGGCCGAGCGCGGCGCCCAGCAGCACGCCCTTGGCCAGGTCGGCGAAGAACAGCTTCGGCGTCATTTTGTTGAAGCCGAATTTCTCCTCCAGCCGGAACTGCTTGTAATAATCGAAGGGGATGTCGATCAGGCCCGAGATCATGGCGAAGGCCGCGACCAGCGCCAGCTGGTAGCCCATGCCCGGGCCCATGCGGTCGAGCAGGGTGGTGGACAGCAGCTGCAGCCCGCCCAGCAGGGTAAAGCCCATCAGCACTGCGGCGCCCACCAGGGTGGCCAGCACGCCGAAACGGGTCTTGGCCACGGTGTAGTCGGCGGCTTTCCGGTGCGCGTCGAGCGAGATTTTTTCGCTGAATTCCGCAGGGACGGCGTCCCGGTGGCGCAGGACGTGGCGGATCTGGCGGTTGGCCAGCCAGAACCTCAATCCGAGCGTCAGGACGAAGAAAACGACGAACAAAATCGAAAACGCGAATGAATACATGCTGTGCCTGTGAGAAAATGGCGGTATTGATTACGCACCAAGAGAGAATTATGTCACAAGCGACCGATATCCCAGCCCCAGCCGTCAGCACCCGCCCGAACGAGTTCAACCTCGTGTGGGTCGACATGGAAATGACCGGACTCGATCCGGACAACGACCGGATCATTGAAGTCGCCGTGGTGGTCACCGACATGCACCTGAATGTGCTGGCCGAAGGCCCGGTGTTCGCGATCCACCAGTCCGACGAAACGCTGGACAAGATGGACGCCTGGAACAAGGGCACCCACGGCCGTTCGGGCCTGATCGACCGGGTCAAGGCGTCGACCGTGACCGAAGCGGACGCCGAGACGGCGCTGATCGCCTTCCTCAAGACCTTCGTCCCGGCCGGGAAGTCGCCGATGTGCGGCAACACGATCTGCCAGGACCGTCGCTTCATGGCGCGCGGGATGCCGAAGCTGGAAGCGTTCTTCCACTACCGTAACCTGGACGTGTCCACCCTCAAGGAGCTGTGCCGCCGCTGGAAGCCGGAACTGGCGAGCGGCTTCAAGAAGCACCAGAAGCACACCGCGCTGGCCGATATCGTCGAGTCGATCGAAGAGCTGCGCTACTATCGGGAGCATTTCATTAAACTGTGACCTTGTTTCATAAGGAGGTCACCATGGAAGATTCGCAACCCATCCACATCGTCTGTCCCCAGTGCGATGCGGTGAACCGGCTGGCGGCGGAGCGACTGGCCGAAGCGCCGACCTGCGGCAAGTGCGGCAAGGCGCTGTTCGCCGCCGAGCCGGTCGAATGCACCAGCGCGCGCTTCGAGAAGCACATCGGGCGTAACGATATCCCGGTGCTGGTCGATTTCTGGGCGCCCTGGTGCGGTCCGTGCCGGACCATGGCCCCGGCCTACAAGGCCGCCGCGCGCCAGCTCGAACCGCGCATGCGGCTCCTGAAGGTCGATACCGAGCAGGCCCAGGACCTGGGCGGCCGCTACAACATCCGCAGCATCCCTACCTTGATGTTGTTCATGCGCGGCCAGGAAGTGGCGCGCCAGGCAGGTGCCATGGACGCGGGAAGCATCGCGGCGTGGGCGCAGGCTGCGGCAAGCAAACGATAACGACCTGCCACCGATCCGCCGTCATCCTCCGTCATCCCAGCGGAGGCTGGGATCCATACTGAGCGTCCATAGAGGGCGCAATCGTCGACCGACGGCTCCCAGCGTTCGCTGGGATCACGGCGGGGCAAAAAATAAAGATTTGATTTTTGAATAGCTGGTTGAAACGATTCAGGCCCCATCCCGCCACGGTGGGCCCGGTGGAGCAGTTGCGCGGCGGCGCGGGCGCGCTGGTCGGCCTGGCGGTGACCGGTGTCGTGGCCGCGATGTGGGGGAGCGGCGTTTCCCCGCTGTTGCTGATCGCGCCGATGGGGGCCACCGCGGTGCTGCTGTTCTGCGTTCCGGCCAGCCCGCTGGCCCAGCCCTGGCCCGTCATCGCCGGGAACATGCTGTCCGGCGCAATCGGCGTCGCCTGCGCGCGCGCCTTCCCCGATCCCGTGTTCGCCGCCAGCCTGGCGCTGGCGCTGGCGATCGGCGCGATGTTCCTGCTGCGCTGCCTGCATCCGCCGGGCGGCGCGGTGGCGCTCACCGCCGTGCTGGGCGGCCCGCAGGTGCAGGCCGCCGGCTACGGTTTCGCGCTGACGCCGGTCGGCTTCGAGTCGCTGCTGCTGGTGCTGGTCGCGCTCCTGTATAACAACGCCACCGGCCGCCGCTATCCCCATTGGCCGCAGCCGGTCCAGGCCAGGGTCCATGGCACGCGCGACCAGCCGCCGACCGCGCGCCTGGGCTTTACGCCCGAGGAC
This sequence comes from Telluria sp., assembly GCA_035759315.1. GTDB lineage: Bacteria > Pseudomonadota > Gammaproteobacteria > Burkholderiales > Burkholderiaceae_D > Telluria. The sequence continues at coordinate 52,226 of DASTVB010000003.1, forward strand.
CTCGACCGCGTGCTGGCGCGCTACGGCCAGGTGCTGGACGTCAGCCGTGACGACCTCGAATCGCTGTTCCTGCAAACCGAGATGCACGCATACTCGCGCCGCTTCGGCTTGGTCACCTGCGGCGACATCATGTCGTCCGACGCCATCGCGGTGGAGGCGGGGACGCCGGTCGCCGAGGCCTGGCGCACCATGCGGCGGCACAAGATCCATGCCCTGCCGGTGCTGGACCAGGATGGCTGGGTGCAGGGGATCGTGTCGCAGAGCGACTTCCTGCGGGCGCTGGGAATGGACGACTACGGGACGCTGCGCGGCCGGCTGGCGCGCCTGATGCGCAAGGGGAGGAGGGCGCACACCGTGGGCCAGATCATGACGCACCCGGTGGTGACTGCACGCATGGGCATGGCCGCGGTGGAGCTGGTGCCGCTGATGGCGAATGCGGGATACCACCACATTCCGGTGATCGACAGCGAGGGGCGCTTCGCCGGCATGGTGACCCAGGCCGACCTGGTGGCCGCGCTCTACGAAACCCGGCTGGCCTGATTGGGCCATCCCCGCGAACGCGGGGACCCATCCTGAGCCAGCTTCGGTAACTCCGCATGGGTCCCCGCGTTCGTGGGGATGACGTGTGGCTTACGCCTCAGCGCCGCAGCACTTCTTGTACTTCTTGCCGCTGCCGCAAGGGCAGTCGTCGTTGCGTCCGACCTTCGGCTCTTCGCGCTTGAGCGTCTGCACCGGCGCTTTGCGCAGCGGCACCCAGAAGCGGTGGATCAGCGGCAGGTTCGCTTCGATCTCCAGCGCCATCTTGTGCACGTTGTGCGGGTCCTCGACCAGCGGCAGGTCTTCTTCCTCGATCTCGTCGGCGCCCAGCAGCATGATCGGGATCATCAGCTCGGTCTGCTCCGATTCGAAGATCGCTTCCCACGACCCTTCGCGCAGCTCCATGCCTTCGCAGAAGCCCCAGCACCACGATTCCGGATCGATCAGGGTCTCGCCCTCGACCTCGTGCATGACGAACAGCGGCTCGAACTCCTTGGGCGCGACTTCGAAGGTGACCAGGATCTCGTTCATGAAGCGCATGATCAGGTTGAGGATGCGTTCCTCTTCCTTGGCGTTCTTGAATTTCGGTCCCTGCTTGGGATCGTCGCCCCACACGCGCGGCAGCCACTCGGCGGGCATGATCGGCTCCGGGCCGATCGCGATCGCGGTCAGGTAGCCGTGCAGCATGTCCATGGTCATGGCGTCTTCCGGACAGCTGTCCGAGAGGAGGAACGCATCGAGGTCGTCGAATTCTTTATCGCTGAGGGGCTGGTCGAGTTGCATGGGGTGCTCTTGTTAAGTTGAAGGGCGTAGTTTACTCCACCGCACCTTACAATGGCGGATATGACACTCGTTCCCCAGACATTTGACGGGCTTTCGCCCGATTGCGTGCTCGACGCGCTCGACAGCGTCGGCCTGCGCGGCGACGGCCGCCTGCTCGCGCTCAACAGCTACGAAAACCGCGTGTACCAGGTCGGCATGGACGAGGGCGCGCCGGTGGTGGCCAAGTTCTACCGCCCCGGGCGCTGGAGCGACGAGCAGATCCTCGAGGAGCACAGCTTCGTGGCCGAGCTATACGCCGAGGAGATCCCGGTGGTCGCGCCGCTGGAACTGGCCGGCGCCACCCTCAACACCCACGCCGGCTTCCGCTTCGCGGTGTTCCCGCGCCGCGGCGGGCGCGCCCCGGAGCTGGACGACCCCAAGGTGCTCGAATGGGTGGGCCGCTTCATCGGCCGCATCCACGCGGTCGGCATGCGCCGGCCGTTCGCGCTGCGCCCCGCGATCACGCCGCTCACCTTCGGGCGCGAGCCGCGCGACTGGCTGCTGGCGAACGACTTCATCCCGCCCGACCTGCTGCAGGCCTACACCAGCGTGACCGACCTGGCCCTGGCCGGCGTGGAGCGCTGCTTCGAACGGGCCGGGAAGGTCGACGTGATCCGCCTGCACGGCGATTGCCATGGCGGCAACGTTCTGTGGACCGGCGACGGCCCGCACTTCGTCGACTTCGACGACTGCCGCAGCGGCCCCGCGCTGCAGGACCTGTGGATGCTGCTGTCCGGCGAGCGCCACGAGATGGTGCGCCAGCTGTCCGACGTGCTGGCCGGCTACGAGGACTTCTGCGACTTCGATCCGCGCCAGCTGTATTTGCTGGAAGCGCTGCGCACCCTGCGCCTGATCCACTATTCGGCCTGGCTGGCGCTGCGCTGGCACGACCCGGCGTTCCCGGCCGCTTTCCCGTGGTTTAACACGCAACGCTATTGGCAGGACCGCATCCTGGAGCTGCGCGAACAGGTCGCCCTGATGGACGAGCAGCCACTGTGGCCGGCCTGAAGCGGCGATAAAAGGGGTTTTCCCGGTCCTGATCCGGGTTCTGTGCGCGCGTGGGGGACGGGATAATCGTTGGTAGATTACCCAAACCCCCACGAGGACCAGATGCACAGCGCAGCCCCGCACGACGACACCGACTTCACCATCAGCCTGCCCGGCGCGCATGGGAACGTCGACGTCCTGCCGCCTGCCGCGCCCGCTGCCGACGCCGCGACCGGCGCGGTCGATATCGACTCGATCCATGCCGCCATCGCCCGCGTCGAAGCCGAAGCGAAGGCCAGCTGCGCCGCCCGCAGCCGCGTGGTGGCCGAATCGCGCGCCCGCAGCCTGGCCGAGGAGCGCGCGGCCATGGACGCCGCCGCCGCGGCCGCCGCACTGGAACACGCCACCGCCTCCGAACAGGTGATCGAAGCGAACCGCGACCGTCTCGAGACGCTGCGCGCCGCCGCGCGCGCCAGCGCCGACCGCCTCGACGCGGTGCGCCAGGAAACCGCCGAACTGCGCGCCCGCGTGGAAACCGAAACCCGAATGAAACAGGCCGCCGAAGCGCGCCAGAAGGCGCAGGAAGAGGCGCGCCTGCGCGCCGCCGCCCAGCTGGAAGCGCAGGCGGCGCTGGACGCAGACGCCGAAAGCGCCGAGCGCGCGCTGCTGGCCGAGAGCGAGCAGGCGCGCCTGCACGCGGTCGAACGCCTGGCGGCGGTGGAAGCGGCCAAGGACGAAGTGCTGCACATCGCCAGCGCCGAGGCGCGCCTGGCCACGCTGGCGCGCGAGCGCGAACGCCAGGCGCGCGGCGCGCGCCAGACCGCCGAGCAGCTGGCGGCGGCGGAAGCGGAAGCGCTGGAGCTGACGGTGCAGCGCGAGCGCGCCGACCAGGTCGCGCTGGCGTCGGCGTTTGCCCGCGCCGCGGCCGAAGCGCGCGCGCTGGAGGAAGCCCGTGCGCTGGCGCACCTGGAACAGGAACGCGAAGCGATCGCCGTGGCGCACAGCGAATCGGAGCGCGCCGCCGCCCGGGCGCTGCACCTGCGCCTGCAAGCCGAAAAGGAAC
>DASTVB010000004.1:0-2845 GCA_035759315.1 Telluria sp.
GATCAGTGTTTCAATCAGGGCGGCGTCGAGGCCGGGCCGGGCGGCGTCGTGCACCAGCACCCAGTCGCCATCGCGCACCGTGTCGGCCAGCGCGCGCAGGCCATTGCGCACCGACTCCATGCGGGTCGCGCCACCGCAGCGCAGGACGGTCACCCCATGCTGCGGCGCGACCGCGGCGATGTGCGGATCGTCGGCGCTGACGACGACGAAGGTATGGGTGACCACGTCGCTCGACAGGAAGGCATCGAGCGTATGGCGCAGCATCGGCTTGCCGCAGATTTGCAGGTACTGCTTGGGGCCGCCTGCGGCCATGCGCGCGCCGACGCCGGCGGCTGGAATCAGGGCAAAATAACGAGGTGCTTGCTGGTTCATTAAGGTTTCGTACGCTGCTTTGACAATCTAATCAGAGACTGTACCTCACCGCCGCAAACTTCGCTGAGCCGCGCATATTCCCGTGGCGTATCGATAGCGGCCTGCAAAGGTTCGACCTTTTCCATTTCGCCCTTGATGAACGCCATCCAGCCAGTGTTGAGCTCGCCCCGCAACAGCGCGCTGGCCTGGCCACTCGGCGCGTACAGCGGCTTGCCCTCGAACCGGCGCGCCAGCGCTGCGCTCACCGTTGCTTCCACTTTCGGCAGATGGTCAAGATAGGTCTTGAGGTGGCGCATCTCATGCGCAAGAATTTCCCGATATGCACAGCTACCGGGGCTGAACTCGCTGCCGACATACACCACGATCGGCACGTAGAACAGCTTGACGTCGATGCGCGGCGCCACGCACTCGTAGCCGCTGGCCGGGTCCTGCAGCAGCTTGCCGCCGGCGCCCACCGCCACCCGCGACTCGGTGCGGGTCAGCCCCAGCACATAGCTGTTGGGTGTCGTGATGCGCTTCATCTGGGCCAGCTGGCGTATCGACACCGTGTTATCGACCCGGTAGCCGCCATCGCGCGCCGACAGCACCGACACGGTCTTGCCGATGGTGTCCTCGCAGCGCGCCTGGAACGGCGTGCGCGCACTGGCAGCGCTGGACGCGAACAGCAATGACAGCGCAAGCACGAACCACTTCATCGGGCTCAGTCGGGCTGCCAGGTGCCGGCGATGATTTTCTCGAGCCAGAAGGCGCCGATGATGGTCTTGACGTCGGTGACTTCGCCGCGCTTGACCATCCCGAGCAGCTCGGGGACGGTGGCGGTGAAGGTTTCGAGGAATTCGCCGGCATCGAGCTTTGCCTGGCCCGCCACCATGCCGCGCGCGACGAACAGCTCGAGGTGCTCGTCGGCGTACGCGATCGCGTTGTGGATGGTGCAGATGAACTGCCAGTCGGTCGCCGTGTAGCCGGTTTCCTCCTGCAGCTCGCGCTGTGCGCAGGCCAGGTGGTCCTCGCCCGGATCGATTTTCCCGGCCGGGAATTCGATGAATATGCGGTCGTTGGGGTAGCGGTATTGGCGTTCGAGCAGCACGCGGCCATCGTCCAGCAAGGGAAGGATGACCACCGCGCCGGGGTGGCGGATGTATTCGCGGTAGGTGGACGAACCGTCGGGAAGCCTGACCTGGTCGCGCTGGACCTTCAGGAAGCCGCCCTCGAAGACGGTGCCGCCGTCGATGCGGGTTTCTTTGAGATTTGAATCCATCCGGGCTCCTGTTTCATACCGTTGCCCGCTGACCGGGCGGTCAGCGGCGTCGGAGCAGGTAGCGCACCACGAAACCCGGAAACGCCAGCACGATGAACAGGCAGGCGGTGATCGCGTAGAACTCCCAGTTTTGCGGGAAGGCGTTACCGATCCGGGATTCGAGGGCGTAGCCCAGCGCACCGACAACAAAGTATAAAACAATCAGCTCAACGAGGCGCAGCGCGAAGTGCTTGCCGCGTGCGCCCCCCTGCCCTGCGCTGCCCAAGGGGATGAAGCCGAACAGCTTTTCGTTCATGAATGGCAGGTTGGCGAGCGCCAGTGCGAGCGCGATCACCAACCAGCTGGCGGCGGATGCATCCACCGCCGCTTACGACGCCATCGTCTTGCTGATGGCCGACAGGCAGGCGTTCAGCAGCGCGCCCGGCACCAGGCCCAGCGCCAGGATCGCGATGCCGTTCAGCGACAGCACCACGCGCATGTCGAACGGGGTGGCGATCACCGATTTATCGGCCGGCTCGTCGAACCACATCACTTTGACCACGCGCAGGTAGTAGAACGCGCCGATCAGCGAGAACATCACCGCCACCACGGCCAGCCACAGCTGGTTGGTGTCGACCACCGCCTGCAGCACCGCCCACTTGGCCATGAAGCCCATCGCGGGCGGCACGCCGGCCAGCGAGAACATCAGCACCGTCATCACCAGCGCGAACCATGGGCTGCGCTTGGACAGGCCCTTGAAGTCGGCCAGTTCTTCGGCTTCGAAACCGGCGCGCGCCAGCATCATGATCAGGCCGAAGGTGCCGAGCGTGGTCAGGACGTAGGTGATCGAGTAGTACATCGCCGAGCTGTAGGCGGCGCCGGCGTTGGCCGGGTCGCCCAGGTTGGCGGAGTCGCCACCGACCACGCCGGCCATCATGCCGAGCAGGACGAAGCCGGTCTGCGCGATGGTCGAATAAGCCAGCATGCGCTTGATGTTGGTCTGGGCGATCGCGGTCAGGTTACCGATCGCGAGCGACACCACGGCCAGCACCAGCAGCATCTGCTGCCAGTCGAACGCCAGCGGCAGCAGGCCTTCGACCAGGATGCGCATGACGCTCGCGAACGCGGCCAGCTTGGGCGCGGCGCCCAGCAGCAGCGTCACGGCGGTAGGAGAACCTTGGTACACATCGGGCACCCACATGTGGAATGGCGCGGCGCCCAGCTTGAAGGCCATGC
>DASTVB010000005.1:0-29143 GCA_035759315.1 Telluria sp.
GGACCCAGCCCGCCTGTACACCGAAGGCAAGGGCGAAACCCAGCCGGTCGCGGATAACGCCACCGCAGAAGGCCGCGCGAAGAACCGTCGCGTGACCATCGAAGTGGTTGGTACCCGTACCGTCACCAAGTAATTCCCGCAAGTTGGAAAAGCCGCCCGGCGCAAGCCGAGGCGGCTTTTTTTCGTCCGTAGCACCGCCACCGGAGCGCCGTCATCCCTGCGAAGGCAGGGATCCATGCTGACTCGGCAGCACCGGTGGTGCCTATATATATACAGCCCGGTGCCGTCATCCCTGCGTAGGCAGGGATCCATGCTGAAGCGGAGTTCCGGCAATGCCTATATATATAGCTCAGTATGGATCCCAGCCTGCGCTGGGATGACGCGCCGCTACTTGACACGCGCGCAGTCCGAACCTATAGTTAGATAACTATCGAATTAGACGGATATCAAAATGACCGACGCGAGTTCTGCCTTCAAGGCCATCGCCGACCCCACGCGGCGCGAAATCCTGCGCCTGCTGCGGCAGGGCGAAATGAGCGCCGGCGACATCGCCGCGCACTTCGACATCACCAAGCCAACCATGTCGCACCACTTTTCGGTGCTGGCCGACGCCGACCTGATCTCGCGCCGGCGCGAGGGCCAGACCATCTGGTTCTCTGTAAACACATCCGTCCTGGAGGACCTCGTCGCCTGGACCCTCGATCTCGTCAATAAAAAGGAGCCGTCATGAACATGCCGTACAAGACCCTGAATATCGCGATGGTGCTCGCGGCGGCCGTGGCCACGGTTGTCTTCTACCCCGACCTGCCTGCAACCGTGCCCTCGCACTGGAACGTGCGCGGCGAGGTCGATGGCTACAGCGCGCGGTGGATGATGTGGGTGCTTGGACCCGGACTGATGGCAGCGATGCTGGCCCTGAACGTCGTCCTGCCGAAGATTTCGCCGAAGCGCTTCGAGATCGAACCCTTCCGCCGCACTTTCGATTATTCGTTCACGGTGATCAATGCCTTCTTGGGCTTCATCTACGCCACCGTGCTGGGCGCGGCACTTGGCTACCCGGTCCGCATCGACTGGGCAATCCCGGCAGCGCTCTCCGTGCTGCTGATCCTGCTCGGCAACCCGATGGGCAAGGTAAAACCCAACTTCTTTCTCGGCGTGCGCACGCCATGGACCCTGGCGAGCCCGCGCGTCTGGCACGCGACCCACCGCCTGACCGGGCAGCTGATGGTCGCGGCGGGAGTGATCGGCCTCCTTGCGCTGCTGGTGGGCGCACCGGGATGGCTGGTGATTCCGCTGGCGGGTGCAGGTGCGTTAGTTGCCGTCGTGCATTCGTATATTGTGTACAAGAGACTGTCGCGCAGCGGGCAGCTGGAGTGAGCGAAGCGTAGAATACGCAGCTTCGCCCGCACCAGCCTTTCCATGACGATCCTGCTCAGCACTCTCAACTCGCGCTATTCCCACGCCTCGCTTGGCCTGCGCTACCTGCTCGCAAACATGGGCGGCCTGCGCGAGCGCACCCGCCTGCAGGAATTCGTGATCGGCGCGAAAACCACCGAGGTGGTGGAGCGGATCCTGGCGCACCGACCCTCGATCGTCGGTTTCGGCGTCTATATATGGAATGTCGAGGACACCACCCGCGTGGTGGCGATGCTCAAGCGCGTGGCGCCGCAAGTGGTGGTGGTGCTGGGTGGTCCCGAGGTGTCGCACGAAACCGGCGAGCAGGAGATCGTCAGGCTGGCCGACTATGTCGTCACCGGCTGGGGCGACGTCACCTTCCCCAAGCTGTGCACGGAAATCCTGGACGGCCCCAAGCCCTTGATGAAGCTGCATGCGGGCGTGCAGCCGCCGATGGCGGAGATCGCGATGCCGTATGCGCTGTATTCGGACGAAGACATCGCGCACCGCACGATCTATGTGGAAGCGTCGCGCGGATGCCCGTTCAAGTGCGAATTCTGCCTGTCGGCGCTGGACAAGACGGCCTGGCCGTTCCCGCTGGACGACTTCCTCGCGCAGCTCGAAGCGCTGTACCAGAGGGGTGCGCGCCTGTTCAAGTTCGTCGACCGCACCTTCAACCTGAACGTCAAGACCAGCCTGCGCATCATGCAGTTCTTCCTCGACAAGCTGGAAGCTTCGCCGGACGATCCGGTGTACGCCCACTTCGAGCTGGTCCCGGACCACCTGCCCGACGCGCTCAAGGAAAGCATTTCGCGCTTCCCGCCGGGCGCGCTCCAGTTCGAGATCGGCATCCAGAGCTTCAACCCGGAGGTGCAGGCACTGGTATCGCGCCGGCAGGACAACGCCAAGGCCGCCGACAACATCCGCTGGCTGTCGTCGCAGTCGCATGCGCACCTGCACGTGGACCTGATCGCCGGCCTGCCGGGCGAAGGCATCGACAGTTTCGCAGCCGGCTTCGACAAGCTGTGGGCGCTGGGGCCGCACGAGATCCAGTTCGGCATCCTCAAGCGCCTGCGCGGAACGCCGATCATCCGACACACTGAGCCGTTCGCGATGGTGTTCGACCCCTACCCGCCTTATACGATCCTGGCCACCCGCGACATCGGCTTCACCGACATGCAGCGGCTGGTGCGCTTCGCGCGCTACTGGGACCTGGTGGCCAATTCCGGCCGCTTCGCCAACACCCTGCGCACGCTGCTGGGCGATGCGCCGTTTGCGAACTTCATGCGCTTCGCCGACTGGATCTACGCCCGCACCGATGCCACCCACCGGATCGCGCTCGACCGCCTGGCCCGGCTGGTCGAGCAGTGGCTACGCGAAGGCATCGGCATGGCCACCGCCGACGCGCAGGCGCTGGTCGCCAGCGACACCACCCCCAAATCCACGGCTGGCAATACGGCAACTGTGCGCCAGGAGCGTCACCTTGCGGCGTAACAACTGAGCCCCGGCAATTGTGCGGCGGTGGCGGCTTCGGCGAAAAGCTTTTACACTGGTGCAATGCTTGAAAAGACGCCAACATTAACCCTAAGCAATGACGCCGGCTCGCAGGCGGTGTCTGCCACGGGCATATGGCAAGTCCATGCGCTGGCCGGGTGCGGCAACATCAAGGCGCTCACCGGCACGCTGAATTCACTCAAGCAGCGCGCGCCCTCGCTCAGCTGGGACCTGTCCGGCATCGAGAGCATCGACCACATCGGCGCGCAGATGTTCTGGAACGCGTGGGGCAAGCACCGCCCGCCCCAGCTGCTGCTGTCGCCGACGCAGGAAGACATCTTCAACCGTATCGAGCAGGCCGCGAAGCTCAACGTGCCGCGGCCGCCGCGCCGGCGCTTCAGCTGGATCACGCGCGTGGGCGCGGCCGTGCTGAGCTTCGGCGAGCACCTCGAAGGCCTGGTCAGGCTGGTCGGCATCGTGATCGAAGACCTGTGGCGCTTCGCAAAGCGACCGCGGCTTGGCCCGTGGCGCGAGATCTCCGCGAATATCTATCACGCCGGCTTCCAGGCGCTCGGCATCACTGCGCTGGTGGGCGCGCTGATCGGCGTGGTGCTGTCCTACCTGTCGGCGGACCAGCTGCGCAACTTCGGCGGCGACATGTACTTGGTGAACATCCTCGGCATGAGCGTGGTGCGCGAACTCGGTCCGCTGCTGGCGGCGATCCTGGTGGCCGGCCGCTCCGGCTCCTCGATCACCGCGCAGCTGGGCGTGATGCGCGTGACCGAGGAACTCGACGCGATGCTGGTGATGGGCATCTCGCACGGCTTCCGCCTGATCATGCCGAAGGTGATCGCGCTCGCGATATCGATGCCGCTGCTGGTGATCTGGACCGACGCGATGGCGCTGCTGGGCGGCATGGTCGCGGCGCAGACCGAGCTGGGCCTGTCGCCGCGCTACTTCATCCAGAAGCTGCCGGACGCGGTGCCGATCGCGAACTACTACATCGGCCTGCTCAAGGGTGTGGTGTTCGGCATCCTGATCGCACTGGTGTCCTGCCACTTCGGCATGCGCATCAAGCCCAACACCGAGAGCCTGGGCCGCGGCACCACCACCTCGGTGGTCACCGCGATCACAGTGGTGATCCTGGCCGACGCGGTGTTCGCGATCGTGTTCTCCGACGTGGGGTTCTACTGATGGGTACCCTGGCCCGCCGCGCGCAGCGCCTGAACAAGATGCCGGAGTCGGATGTCGGCGAACCGGTGGTCGAGATCGACCACCTGTGGACCAAGTTCGGCAGCACGGTGGTGCACCAGGACCTGAGCCTGAAGATCTACCGCGGCGAGATCCTGTCGATCGTGGGCGGCTCCGGCACCGGCAAGACGGTGCTGCTGCGCCAGATGCTGGGCCTCGAGCATCCGTCGCAGGGCTCGGTCAAGGTGTTCGGCGAAGACATCAGCGCGGCCGACGCGGCCCAGCTGCAGCGTATGCGCAACCACTGGGGCATGCTGTTCCAGCAGGGCGCGCTGTTCTCGGCGCTGACCGTGTTCGACAACATCGCGCAGCCGCTGCGCGAGCTGCGCACGCTGCCCGAGGACGTGATCCGCGACGCCGTGCTGCTGAAGATGGACATGGTGGGGCTGGCGCCGGAACACGCGGTCAAGATGCCGGCCGACCTGTCGGGCGGTATGGTCAAGCGGGCCTCGCTGGCGCGCGCGCTGGCGCTGGAACCGCAGCTGCTGTTCTTGGACGAGCCGACCGCGGGCCTCGATCCCGACCTGTCGGACAGCTTCGTCGACCTGATCCAGACCCTGCACGCGGAGCTGGGCCTGACGGTGGTGATGGTGACGCACGACCTGGACACGCTGTTCGCGCTGTCCGACCGCATCGCGGTCCTGGCGGAGAAGCACGTGATCGCGGTCGGACCGACGCGCGACGTGCTCAAAGTGGACCACCCATTCATCAAACAATTCTTCCTCGGCGAACGGGGACAGCGGGCACTCGAAGTGCTCGAGCAAACACCGGGCGAAACCCAAGGAGCCTGACATGGAAAACAGATCACACGCATTAATGACCGGGATATTCACGCTGGTGCTCGTCGCGGCGGCGATACTGGCCGGTATCTGGTTCAACCGCGACACGGTGGAGCGCGTGCCCTACATGATCGCGACCACCCAGTCGATCCCGGGCCTGAACCCGCAGGCCTCGGTGCGCTATCGCGGCCTCGAGGTCGGCAAGGTCGAGGACATCAGCTTCAGCCGCGGCATCGCCGGCGAGATCCTGATCCGCCTTGCGCTCGACCCGGAAACCCCGGTCACCAAAACCACCTACGCCACGCTCGGCTACCAGGGCGTGACCGGCATCGCCTACATCCAGCTGGACGACGACAGCACCGGTTCGCCACGCCTGCCGAGCAGCGAGGAGAAGGTCGCCACGCTGCCGCTGCGCCCGGGCTTCCTCGACCAGCTGGAAAAGCGCGGCAAGATCATCCTCGACCAGACCGAGCAACTGACTCGGCGCGCCAACCAGCTGCTCAGCGACAAGAACCAGCAGGCGGTGGTGACGGCGCTGGACAAGATCGGCAAGGCCGCCGACCAGTTCGCGCTGATGCCGGCCAAGCTGCAGCCATCGATCGACCGCATGCCGGGCACCCTGGCCTCCATCGACGACGCCGCCAAGGATGTGAGCAAGCTGGCCGACAACTGGGACCGCATGGCGACCGACCTGTCGGCGCCGAACGGCCCGATCGAACGCATGTCGCAGACCGTCGACCGCGTGGGCGGCTCGGTCGAAGCGATCGCCAGCGAAGTCGAGCTGCAGACGCTGCCGCACCTGGTCGAAATGGCCGACGAGGCCAAGAGCTCGCTGCGCGCGGTCAAGCGCACTGCCAATACCCTGAGCAACCGGCCGCAAAGCCTGCTGTTCGGATCGCCCGACACGCAGCCGGGCCCGGGTGAACCCGGCTTCACGCCACCGAACAAATGAGGACCGCCATGAAACGAACGCTTGCCATCATCGCCATCGTCTCGCTGCTGTCCGGCTGTTCCGCCATCGGCGGCAACGGCAAGGGCGCGCGCAATGTGCAGTACGACTTCGGTCCGCTGCCCGCCACCGCGCCCGCCATGGCCGCGCAGCTGCCGCCGCTGGTGGTGCCGGACGTGACCGGCCCGCCCTCGCTCGACCACGAGCGCATGCTGTACCGCCTCAATTACGCCGACCCGCTGCAGGCGCGCTACTACGCGCAGAACCACTGGGCCAGCACGCCGCTGCAGCTGATCACGCAGCGCATCAAGGCTCGCATCGCGCAGAGCGGCGCCAAGGTGCTGTCGACCACCGATGCCTCGAACGGCGTGTACCTGCTGCGGGTCGACGTCGACGACTTCGCGCACACCTTCGACAGCCAGACCCAGAGTGCCGGCCTGCTGCGCCTGCGCGCCTCGATCTTCGACGGCAGCCGCTTCGTCGACCAGAAGACTTTCGTGCACTCCGCCCCGGCCGCCAGCGCCAATGCAGCCGGCGGCGCGCACGCCCTGGCGGCGGCGACCGACGCGGTGACCGCCGACATCGTCGCCTGGATCGCGACCCTGCCACCGAAAAAGCCCTGAGCGTGGGGACTGTCCCTTCGGGACTGTCCCCTGCCTTTCGTCGCAAGCCTCCAGGCGACTCCGTTAAAATCGGGGGATAGTCCCCTCCGGGGACGGTCCCCTGGCCACTCAGACAAAGATTCATATGACCCAACCAGACGTCCCGGCACGATCACGCCCGTCGACAGTCGCACGGGCCGCCCTGCTGGCGTACCTGTTCCTGATCGTGTACGCGAGCTGGTTCCCGTTCACCGGCTGGCGCAAGAGCGGCCTGTCGCCGCTGGCCTTCGCCAACCTCGAGTGGCCGCGCTACTGGACCGCTTTCGACGCCTCGGTCAACGTGATCGGCTACATCCCGCTGGGCGTGCTGATCGTCTACTCGATGTACCCGCGCGTGCGCGGCGTGCTGGCGGTGATCCTGGCCGCGCTGTGCGGCATGCTGGTCTCCGGCTCCATGGAGGCGGTGCAGACCTTCCTGCCTAGCCGGGTGCCGTCCAACCTCGACTTCTTCACCAACTCGCTGGGCGCGCTGGCCGGCGCCGTGATCGGCGCCGCCAGCGCCCGCACCTACCTCGACCAGAGCCGCCTCTACAAGCTGCGCATGCGCTGGTTCGCGCCGCACGCCGGCCAGGGGCTGGTGCTGATCGCCCTGTGGCCGCTGGCGCAGATCTACCCGCAAAGCTACCTGTTCGGCCATGGCCAGGTGCTGCCGATCCTGTCCGACTGGCTGTCGCGCCTGCTCGAAACCAGCATCGACCTGGTCGGCATGGTGCGCGGCGACGAAGCGATGTCGCCGGAGCAGTACTGGCTGTCCGAAACCATCATCACCGCCTGCGGCCTGACCGGCGCGGTGCTGTGCATGCTGTGCCTCATGCGGCGCGGCGCGGCCCCGCGCGGCGTGCTGGTGGCAGTGCTGATCGGCGCTGCGCTGCTGGTCAAGGCGCTGGCCAGCGCGATCCTGTTCACCCCCGATAACGCCTGGGTGTGGCTGACGCCGGGCGCCGAGGGCGGCCTGGTGATCGGCGTGCTGATGGTGTCGGGCCTGGCGTTCGCGCCACTGGTGGCGCAGCAGCGGCTGGCGGTATTGACGCTGCTGATCAGCCTCCTGGTTGTCAATTCGATCCCGGTCAATCCGTATTTCCTTGCAACCCTACAAACATGGACCCAGGGAAAATTCCTGAACTTTAACGGCGCGGCCCAGTTCCTCAGCCTGATGTGGCCGTTTTTCGCGATCTGGTGGCTGCTTCTTCCCGCGCACCGGCTCAATCGGGGCTAAACCCGCGTATCATTGCGGTTTCGACGCAACACTAGTGGCAGCACCATGAGCGATACCCCATTTTTCAAGCACCACGTCTTCTTCTGCATGAACCTGCGCGAAGATGGCCGCCGCAGCTGCGGCGAGCACGGCGCGGCCGAAGCGCAGAAGCACGCCAAGAAGCGCATCAAGGCACTGGACATGAACGGTCCGGGCAAAGTGCGCATCAACCAGTCGGGCTGCCTGGACCGCTGCGAGGAAGGCCCCTGCCTGGTGGTCTACCCCGAAGGCACCTGGTATACCTACGTGGACACCAGCGACATCGACGAAATCATCGACAGCCACCTCGTGAACGGCAAGCCGGTGGACCGCCTGAAGATCTGAACTACATGAACAAGCAATCGAAGAAATTCACGCTGGAAGGCGGCGCGGGCATCATGGAATGCCTGCTCGACCTCCCGGCGGAGCAGCCGCGCGGCATCGCGCTGGTCGCCCACCCGCATCCGCTGTACGGCGGCACCATGGAAAACAAGGTCACCCAGACGCTGGCGCGCACCTTCGTCACCCTGGGCTACGTCACCGCGCGCTTCAACTTCCGCGGCGTGGGCGCCTCGGCGGGCACGCATGACGGCGGCGCCGGCGAGACCGACGACATGTACCTGATGTACCAGCACATGCGCGCCCAGTATCCGGGCCTGCCGGTGGCACTGTCCGGCTTCTCGTTCGGCACCTACGTGCAGTCGATGCTGCAGCAGCGCCTCGCTGCCGAAGGCACGCCGGCCGAGCGACTGGTGCTGGTCGGGACCGCCGCCGGCAAATGGCCGATGCCCGAAGTCCCGCACGACACGATCCTGATCCACGGCGAAGTGGACGACACGATCACGCTCACGCAGGTGCTGGACTGGGCCCGCCCGCAGGATATCCCGGTGATCGTGATCCCGGGCGCCGACCACTTTTTCCACCGCAAACTCGGCCACATCAAATCGCTGGTGATCCAGCTGTGGCGCCGGCCGGGCGAGCAAGCGCATTCCGAATAACGTCATCCCCGCGCACGCGGGGTTTCATCGCGAGCCTGCGCGATGGATCCCGACGCGTGGCGGATGACGCCAAATTTTGTTGACGACCTTTTTGTACGAGCCCTTATGAAAAAAATCATCGCCGCATTGGCAACCAGCGTGTTGCTCATGTCCGCCTCCGTGGCGCAGACCCTGCCGCCTCCGAACATCGCCGCCCGCGCATGGACCCTGCTCGACGCCACCTCCGGCCAGGTGATCGCCTCGCGCGATCCGTCGGCCCGCATCGAGCCGGCCTCGCTGACCAAGATCATGACCGCCTACGTCACCTTCGGTGCGCTGCGCGACAAGAAGATCACGCTCGACCAGATGGTCAACGTATCGGTCAACGCCTGGAAGGTGGACGCGTCCAGCTCCAAGATGTTCATCGACCCGGCCACCCCGGTGTCGGTCAAGGACCTGCTGTACGGCCTGATGATCCAGTCCGGTAACGACGCCGCGGTGGCGCTGGCCGAAGCGGTTGCCGGCGACGAAGCGACCTTCGTCACGCTGATGAACCGCGAAGCCGAGCGCATTGGCCTGAAGAACACCCGCTTTGCCAATCCGCACGGCCTGCCTAGCCCGGACAACTATTCGACGGTGCAGGACCTGGCCACGCTGGCGCAGCGCATCATCGCGGACTTCCCTGAGTTCTACAAGATCGACTCGATCAAGCAGTTCACCTACAACAAGATCACGCAGCAGAACCGCAACCGCCTGCTGTGGCTCGACCCGACCGTGGACGGCATGAAGACCGGCCACACCGAGTCGGCCGGCTTCAGCCTGATCGCGTCGGCACGCCGCCCGAACGGCGCCAACGGCGAGCGCCGCCTGATCTCGGTCGTGGTGGGCACCAGCTCCGACCAGACCCGCACGCAGGAAAGCCAGAAGCTGCTGAACTGGGGCTACCAGAATTTCGACACCGTGCTGCTGTACAAAAAAGGTCAGGCGATCGCCACGCCGAACATCTGGAAGGGCAACCAGGACACCGTCAAGATCGGCTTCGCGCGCGACGTGCTGGTGACCGTGCCGAAGGGCGTGGCGGGCAAGCTCAAGCCGGTCCTGGAACGCAAGGACCCGCTGATGGCGCCGGTGGCGCTGAACGGCCGCGTCGGCACGCTGAAGATGATGGTGGACGGGAAGCCGCTGCTGGAACTGCCGGTGGTGGCGCTGGAAGAAGTGTCGCAGGCGTCGTGGTTCGGTCGCATCTGGGACTCGATCCGACTCTGGCTCCAATAAGTCACCCGCCGCCCCGTCATCCCTGCGAAGGCAGGATCCATACTGAGCAACCGCAGCATACGGCGCCAGTACGCCGCTGACATATGGGTCCCAGCCTCCGCTGGGACGACGGGGGCCGGCCTTTAACGCGAAAGTAGCCATGACCATCTCCCCACGCATCCGCACCGCTTCCCACGGCCCCGAACTGTCCCGCATCGTCGCCGGCATGTGGCGCATGGGCGAATGGGGCATGGCGGTCGACCAGCGCGTCGCCTTCATCGAGCAGTGCCTGGAGCTGGGCGTGACGACCTTCGACCACGCCGACATCTACGGCAGCTACGGCGTCGAGGCCCTGTTCGGCGAAGCGCTGCGCGCGCGTCCTTCGCTGCGCGACCGCATGCAGCTCGTCTCCAAGTGCGGCATCAAGCTGGTCGCGCCGCAGCGCCCGCAGCACACCATCAAGCAGTACGACACCAGCGCCGCGCACATCGTCGCGTCCGTCGAGGAATCGCTGCGCCAGCTGAACACCGACCACCTCGACCTGCTGCTGATCCACCGCCCCGACCCGCTGATGGACTTCGACGAAGTCGCCGGCGCCTTCGCCGCGCTGCGCGAGGCCGGCAAGGTGAAGCACTTCGGCGTCTCGAATTTTTCGCGCCACCAGTTCGAATGCCTGGACCGCCGCATCCCGCTGGCCACCAACCAGGTCGAGTTCTCGCCGCTGCACGTGGCGCCAATGTACGACGAGACCTTCGACGGCCTGCAGGACCGGGGCGTGGCGCCAATGGCCTGGTCGCCGCTGGGCGGCGGCCGCCTGTTCAGCAGCGGCGAAGCGAACGCCGAGGCGCTGCGCCTGGTCATCAAGGAAATCGCGGATGAACTGGAGCAGCCGTTCGCCAGCGTCGTGTTTGCCTGGATCATGGCGCTGCCGTGCCGGCCGATCCCGATCACCGGCAGTGGGCGCATCGAAGCGATCGCGCTGGCGGTAGCCGCCACCGGGCTGGAGCTGTCCCGCAGCGACTGGTTCCGCATCCTGCGCGCCGCGCGCCTCGACGACATCGCCTGACCGCCGGGCAGATACCCCCCGGGGTATCTGCCGCCATTTGCGTTTGCGCGACATACCTCCAAGGGTATACGCCCGGATCGACGAAAGGCCCGGATACCCCGGGGGGTATGTGCCGGGCGCGCCGCCGCTGGCTATACTTGGTGGTCGACCGAACCGGGAGGATCCATGTCGCAGCTAGGGAAAGCGCCGCTGACGCCGGCGCAAAAGACCGACGTGCAGCATCGCCTCGCCCGCATCGAAGGACAGTTGCGGAACCTGAGGGAACTGGTGGCGACCGCCATCGAGCCGGCCGACTGCGACCTCGCCGTGCATCAGCTGGCGGCCGCGTGCAAGGCGCTGGAGCACTGCGCGACGCAGCTGGCCTGTGCGACGCTCGTCACGCAGGCCGAAAACGCGCGCGACCTCGACGAGGCGCGGCAAACCGCGCGCCGCCTGGCGGACGTCTTCGAAAAATACCTGGACTAGTCTTCGTACACGACCGGCTGCGCCACGCCGCGCCAGCCCATCTGCCAGGCGATGTTGAGCAGCAGCGTGCCGCTGATATACACCAGGAAGAACAGCACGAAGAAGCGCTCGCGCAGCACGGCCAGCAGCGCCAGCATGGCGCCGATGACGATGAAGGTGGTGGCGTTGAGCTTTTGCTTGGAGCTCGGGAATCGCACGGTGGACACCATCAGCGTGCCGACCCCGATCAGCAGGCCGACCAGCATCATGCGCTGGATGAAGGTGACCAGCGGCTCGGGCCACGCCACCACCACCGCCGCCACGCAGGCCGCGCCGGCGGTGATCGGCATGCCGACGAAGTAGCGCGGATCGGTGCGCCCCACCGACACGTTGAAGCGCGCCAGGCGCAGCGCCCCGCAGGCGACGAACACGAAGGCCGCCAGCCCGCCCACGCGCAGCAGGGTCGGATGCTCCGGCCCCAGGTTGGCGAAGCCCCAGCAATACAGCAGCAGGCCGGGCGCGCAGCCGAAATTCATCACGTCCGCGATCGAGTCCAGCTGGACCCCGAACTCCGAACTGGTGCCGGTGGCGCGCGCCACCAGCCCGTCCAGCGCGTCGAACACGCCGGCCAGCACCAGCAGGATCGCCGCCATCCGGTAGGCCTGCGGGTCGCCCACGTGCGCGTTGTCCACCGAAATCACGATGCTGCCGAAGCCGCAGGCGATCGACAGCAGCGTCACGAGGCTGGGCAGGGCGAACTTGGCGCGCGCAAGGCGCTGGCGGCGGGGTGTATTCACTAGGTCTGGATCAAAAAAGATGCAATCAATGCCATATTCTACAGGCTGGGCCGCGCGGGCCGGCTCTGTTGAACAGGCAGCATTTTTATTTTCGCCTAGAATGCAATTTAACAAGCTGAACAATCTGGAGATTTCAATGCGTTACGGTCAGGGTGGTTCGAACCGCTGGGTATTCACTTCCGCTGCCATGCTGGCGAGCCTGCTGCTGTCGGCCTGCGGGGGCGGAGGCTCGAGCTCGACAACGTCGCAACCGGTCAGCGAGATCCCGTCCGGCCCGGGCGCGCCGGTCGCCACCAACAATGTGGCCACGGACGGGCGCAACTGGATCAACTACCGCCGCTCGCAGGCCGGGCTGTCGGTGCTGGTGCAGAATTCGATCGTCGACAAGGCCGCGCAGGCGCACTCGGACTACCAGCGCCTGAACGACACCATCACCCACACCGAAACCCAGGGCAAGCCCGGCTACACCGGCGCGGTGCTGCTGCAGCGCCTGGGCGCGGCCGGCTACGTGTTCGGCGGCGACCACGCTTATGGCGAGGTGATTTCGGCCACCACCAGCAAATCCGGCTTCTACATGTCGGAAGAGCTGATCACGGCGATCTACCACCGCTTCGTGATCTTCGAGCCGCGCTTCAAGGAGATCGGCACCGGTTCCGGCACCACGTCCTCGGGCTACACCTATTTCACCGCCAACTTCACGGCCAACAACGGCTATGGACCGGGCGTGGGGACCAATTTGAGCACCTGGCCGTACAACGGGCAGACGGGCGTCGCGCCCAACTTCTTCAGCGACTTCGAATCGCCCGATCCGGTGCCGAACGCAAACGAAGTCGGCTATCCGATCAGCGTGCAGGGTGACCTGGGGGAAGTGCTGACCACGACCAGCTTCAACATCCGCGAGCCGGGCATGTCGAGCAACCTGCCGGTGCGGCTGCTGACCAAGGCGACCGATGGCGCCAACACGCCCGATTCGGCGGCGGCGATCATTCCGCTGTCCAAGCTGAAATCGAATACGACCTATGAGGTGGCGTTCATCGGCTCGATCCGCGGCACGCCTGTCACGCGCAACTGGACCTTCACCACCAAGTAAGGGAAGGGGACTGTCCCTTTGCGACTGTCCAAGTAAAGGAAGGGGACTGTCCCTTCGCGCCAAGGCGGCAGTACTGTCCCCAGCTTTTTGGTTTTCTCGGATTGCGCTACGAAAGGCAGGGGACAGTCCCGACGGGACAGTCCCTATCGGGTGAACTCGGCTTCTTCGTCGAACGCGTCGGCGCAGCCTTTGCCGCAGAAGCGCTTGACGCTGTCCAGCGGCTTTTCACAATACCAGCAGGAACCTTTCGGCGGCAGGCTCTGGCGCGCCGGCGTCACGCGCACGGCCGGTCCGCCCGGCGGCATCGAACGCGCCAGTTCGGGTCCAGCATCCTTGTCCGGCAGCCCTTCAGAGATCGTTCCCATGGCTCCCCCTGGCATTATTCACAGCAAGATTACTCAAGTGGAATACTGTTGGGATGAGAATACGCAAATTCCGCTTTCCCCTTGCATGCCTTGTGGCAAGCCCCGCTGTCATAGCCGGGCGCGCTGTCGAATTGTCGCCCGGGAACGCGTTCAGTGTGCGCCGATTATGTTGTCGCTGCAATACCGCTCCGGTGCAATGTTGCGCCGGAGGGACGTCGTAATCGGTGGGCAGTCGGACACGCATGGCACAAGCTCCTGGGGGACTAACCGGCCGGCAATTGCCGAGTTTCGGTCGTGAAAATCATAACAGGAGCTGAGCCGCGCACGATTCCGGTCAAACACGAAATTTGGGGGTGAGTTTTTGCGTAAGGCAGCGCGGCGGAATTACGTTTGTGGCACGTCATCCCCGCGAAAGCGGGGACCCATGCAGAGTTCCTCTGCTGCCGGCTCAGTATGGGTCCCGCATGCGCGGGGATGACGGGCCCTTTCTCCCTAGCGGGAAGCGACCTGGGCGCGCAGGCGCTCTTCCTGCTCGCGCAGCTCGGGCGTGTATTCGGCGCCGAAATCCTCGGCCTCGAACACCTGGCGAATTTCGATTTCCGACTCGCCTTCCTCGAACGGGTTGGGACAGCGCTTCACCCATTCGATCGCCTCTTCCTTCGACTTGACGTTGAAGATCCAGAAGCCTGCGATCAGCTCGCGGGTTTCCGGGAACGGGCCGTCGATCACGGTGCGCTCGCTGCCGTTGAAGCGCACGCGCGCGCCTTTCGAACTCGGGTGCAGGCCCTCGCCCGCCAGCAGCACGCCGGCCTTGGCCAGTTCTTCGTTGTACTTGCCCATTTCGGTCAGCAGCTTCTCGGTCGGCATAACCCCCGCTTCCGAGTCCCTGGTCGCCCTCACGATCACCATGAATCGCATGTCGTTCTCCTCAGCCCATGCCCGAGGCCTTCATGGCCTCCTGCATTTCTTGCGGGGACATGTCCTTCACGTGCGTCGCGATCGACCAGCGGTGCCCGAACGGATCCTCCAGCACGCCGTAGCGGTCGCCCCAGAAGGTCTGCTCGACCGGCATCACCGATGTGGCGCCGGCGTCGACCGCGCGCTTGAACATCGCGTCCGCATCCTCGACGTACAGGTGCAGCGTGACCGGCGTGCCCTTGAGCGTCTTCGGTCCGACCGCCTTCCAGTCGGGCATTTCATCCACCAGCATCACGTGGGAATCGCCGATCATGATCTGGGCGTGCATCAGCTTGCCCCCGGGGCCGGGCATGCGCGCCATCTCTTTCGCGCCGAAGGCCTTGATGTAGAAGGCGATCGCCTCCGATGCACCCGCGCACACCAGGTGCGGGGTGACGGTGTGCATGCCCTCGGGGATGGGTTTCACTTGCTGCTCCATGGCGGGAATCCTTTCGAAAAGTAGGTTGTCAACGCTACGACGAACGGGTAACCCGCCTTCGACCATGCGGCCGAACGAAAGATTCAGCGAACGGGTTCCAGCGTGACGACGATCGCATTGGGGGCGATACGGACGCGGGTCGGCCTGAACTGCACGCCATAACGGCGCAGGTCTTCCGGCCGAAAAGTATAGACCGATATGTCGGAATACACGTTTTTCAACAGGACGTTGGCGATCCGGGTCAGGTGGCGCTGGGCATCGGGCTTGATGCCGTCCAGGCGGAAGTCGTCGACCGTGGCGTCGCGCAGGCGCAACGAGTTGCTGCCGTTGTCGATGAACACGCGGCCGGACACGGCCAGCGAACCCATCCACAGCTCGCTGGTGAACGGCGGGCGCACTTCGGTGTCTGTGGACAGCGCCACCCGGTCGGCTTCCGGCAGCAGGCGCAACCCAGGCCGCGCCAGCGTGACCTCGAACAGCTCGAGCACGCGGTGGCGGGCGGGGAAGCGCTCCTCCAGCCGCGACTGCAGCTTCGACAGCGGGATCTCGACGTCTTGCGGTCCCACCATGCTGGCGCAGGAGGCGAGCAGCAGGCACAGCGCGAGGGCGGCGGCTTTCTTCAGGATGGTCATGGCGGTCTCCTCTTTCCCGCCACTCTACACCCTCACGGATGAGCCTGTTTGTGCGTTAGCGCAGGATGGCGCCGCCGCCATCCTGGCCCAGCCCTTGCGACCGGGTGCCATGGAAGATCACGTAGCCGGCCAGCGCGATCTCGAACACGTTGGCCAGGCGCTGCACCACGAACAGCGCTGCCGGGCCGGCGGCCGGTTCGATGTTCGAGTAGATCATGCACAGGTTCAGGATCATGTGCAGGAAGATCACCAGCCACAGGCTGCCGGTGCCGTAGCGCACCGCGGTAAACATCATGCCGGCGACCGAGGTGACCGCCGCCTGCGAGAGGGCCGTGGTCCAGTTGCCGTCCATGAAGCCGTGGATCAGGTGCATGGAGCCGAACAGGATGCCGTTGAGGACAATCGCCCGGCCCTTGGACAGGCGCAGCAGGAGGGCGAAGATCACGCCGCGGAACAGCAGCTCCTCGCCGAATGCGTTGATGAACTGCATCGCCAGCGCGCCGGCGAAACTGCCGTTCCCTTGCGCATGCACGCCCATCGACAGGAACAGCGCGCCGGTCAGCAGGCTGACCATGAAAATCGGCGCCGGCCGGACCTTTTGCATCTCGAATCCGACTTCCTTCCACATCCCGAAGGCCTGGGTCAGCAGCAGCGGGAGGATGACGGTCGACGCGAACGCCACCAGCTTGACCTTGCCGAACGCTTCAGGCGGCGCGTACGCGATGCCGAGCTTGAGGATGAGGACGGTGAGCAGGAATTGCGCGGCGGCGCACAGGATGGCTGCCATGGCAGGGCGGGCTGCGGCGATCTGGCGGAGGGACATGGTTACCTCTGGTCGGTTGGTTATTTGAATGGCACGCATGTTGTCAAACAATGGCCGAGCAGGCCACCGGCGCGCGACGGAATGCAAAATCGGTGGAACAAGCTGCAGGCCGGGAGGGTCCTGCTCCGGGGCAAGGATGTACAATCGGCGGCATGACACGGGTGGAAAGTACGATGCAATGGCGGGCCGCGGTCGCGGTGGTCTCGGTGGCCGGGCTGGCCGGCGGTTGCGCGAGCGTGCCGCACGGCGGCTTCGAACGCGCGCGCACCGCGCCGATCGAGCGCGCCATCGCCGAAGTCATCGCCGACAGGCGCATGCCCGGGGCGGTGTTCCGGCTGGAGCATGGCGAGCGCGTGTATGCGCGCGCCTTCGGCCGGCTCGCCTTCGACGCCGATGCGCCGGCGGTGGGTGACGACACCGTGTTCGACGTCGCCTCGCTGTCGAAGGTGCTGGCCACCGCACCATCGGTGCTGATCCTCGCCGAACAGGGACGCATCGACCTCGATGCGCCGATCGTGCGCTACTTCCCCGAATGCGCAGGCGGCGGCAGGGACGGCATCCTGGTGCGCCACCTCCTCACCCACACCTCCGGCCTGCGCGCGGGCATCCCGGCCACGCCGGCGTGGAGCGGGCGCGACGCCGCCCACGCGCTGGCGTGCGCGGACG
The DNA here is from genome assembly GCA_035759315.1 of Telluria sp. Classification (GTDB taxonomy): domain Bacteria; phylum Pseudomonadota; class Gammaproteobacteria; order Burkholderiales; family Burkholderiaceae_D; genus Telluria. Next base: position 17,275 of record DASTVB010000005.1, read on the forward strand.
TGCCCACCCATCCGCCCGGCACCTTCTTCCGCTATTCGGACGTCAACTACATCCTGCTGGGGCGCCTGGTGGAAGCGGTATCGGGCCAGGCCCTGGACGCCTTCGCGGAGCGGCACATCTTCCGCCCGCTGGGGATGCGGCATACCTCATACCGGCCGCTGGAACGGATCGCGCGCAGCCGCATCGCACCGACGCAGCAGGCCGGCCAGCCAGGCGACGCCCTCACGGCGCTGCGGGAGGAACTGCGCGGCGAAGTGCATGATCCGACCGCGCGGCGCATGGGCGGGGTTGCCGGCTCGGCGGGCGTGTTTTCAACTGCGGCGGACGTGTCGCGCTTCGCCCGCATGCTGCTGGGCGGGGGCACGCTGGACGGCGTGCGCATCCTGCGCGAGGACAGCGTGCGGCTGATGACCACCGCGCAAACGGCGCCCGGCATCACGGCCCTGCGCGGCATGGGAATGGACATCGACTCGCCGTTCGCGCGGCCGCGCGGCAGCGTGTTCCCGGTCGGGAGCTACGGGCATACCGGCTTTACCGGGTGCTTCCTGTGGATCGACCCGGCCTCGCGCACTTTCTATGTGCTGCTGTCGAACCGGGTGTACCCGGACGGCGCGAGCAACATCCTGCCGCTGTACGAGCAGCTCGGAACGCTCGCCGGCAAAGCCCGGCACTAACAGTCCCCACCCACCCCGTCATCCCCGCGAAAGCGGGGACCCATTCTGAAAGTAACGCAGGGCATACACTACGATGGGGAGAGTCCGCATGGGTCCCCGCATGCGCGGGGATGACGGTGGCGCGGGGATGACGGGTGCGCTGAACAAATGGGCTCGCGCTGGCGCGCTCACGCACGGGACAAAAACCAGCGGACGAGGCAAAAAAAGTGTACTTTTTGTACCTGCGGCTCTTCCAGTCGCTTTGAATGCCCCAACAACCCTGTCGGCCGATGAGCCCTCCCCTCCCGGGCTCGCCGGCGGCATCCAATGCAGTGGACCATCAACCAAAGGATGTGGACTATGCGACTACTCTCCAGCACACGCAAATCCCTCGTTTTCGCTTTCGCGGCATCGATCGTCTCCCTGACCGCCCTGGCACAGGACTGGCCAAAGGGGACGGTAACGATGGTCGTGCCGTGGCCGCCCGGGGGACCTTCCGATATCGCGGCGCGTCCGCTGGCCAAGGGCCTGACGCAGGCGCTGGGCCAGACCTTCGTCATCGACAACCGCGCCGGCGGCGGGGGCAACATCGGCACGGCCGCCGTGGCGCGCGCCAAGCCGGACGGGAACACCCTGCTGGTCACGTCCAGCGCGCCGATCGTGATCAACCCGAGCCTGTACAAGAACATGAACTTCGATCCGATCAAGGACCTGGCGCCGGTGTCCAACCTGCTGCGGGTGCCGCTGGTGCTGGTCGTGCATCCCTCGGTACCGGCCAAGAACCTCAAGGAGCTGATCGCCTACATCCAGTCGAAAAAGGGCCAGTTCTCGTACGGCTCCTCGGGCAGCGGCACGCCCCAGCACCTGACCAGCGAAGTGTTCAACCACGCGGCCAAGCTGAACATGACCCACGTGCCGTACAAGGGTTCGGCGCCGGCGATTTCGGACCTGCTGGGCGGGCACATCCTGGTCATGTTCGACAGCACGATCGCGATCATGCCGCAGATTAAGAGCGGCAAGGTCAGGCCGATTGCGATTACCAGCGCCAAGCGCTCGCCGCTGCTGCCCAATGTGCCGACCTTTGCCGAGTCGGGGCTGCCGGCGGTTGAATCCTATGCCTGGTACGGCATGTTCGCGCCGGCCAAGACACCGAAGGACATCATCGCCAAGCTCAATGCGGAAACCATCAAGGTGATGAAGGGACCGGAGTTCCAGAAGATCCGGGCTGACACCGGGTCGGACTTCGTGGGCGATACGCCGGAAAACTTCGGCAAGTTCGTGCGGGCCGAACATGCGAAGTGGTCGAAGGTGGTGAAAGAAAGCGGCGCGACCGTCGATTAGGCGGATGGGGACGGTCCCCGCAGGGGACCGTCCCCAGCTCTTAGTGAAACCCATCTCGCCCTAAAAATCAGGGGACGGTCCCCTGCGGGGACAGTCCCCCAACTTCACTTGCCGATGCAGAAGCGGCTGAAGATCACGCCCAGCAGGTCGTCCGGCGTGAACTCGCCGGTGATGCTCGACAGCTGCGCCTGCGCCAGCCGCAGTTCTTCCGCGAACAGGTCGAGCGACTGGTCGTTCTGCGCCGCGTGCGCGCCCGCCATCTCGAGGTGCCTGCTGGCCGAGCGCAGCGCGATCAGGTGCCGCTCGCGCGCGAGGTACAGCGATTCGCCGGTCTGCTGCCAGCCGGCGATGCGCAGCAGTTCGGCGCGCAGCAGGTCGATGCCGAGATGGTCGTGCGCCGACAGGTAGATGTGCGTGGCGTCTTCCGCCGCATCGACCGCAGGCTTGTGGCCCGACAGGTCGATCTTGTTCCAGATGCGCACCACCGGCACCCCTTCCGGGAATGCCGCGACGATGCCTTCGTCGGCGCGCGTCGGCCCCAGGCTGGCGTCCAGCAAGTGCAGGATCACGTCGGCCTTGCCCACTTCCCCCCACGTACGTTCGATGCCGATGCGTTCGACCACGTCCACTTCGTCGGTCAGCGCGCGGATGCCCGCGGTGTCGATGATGTTGAGCGGGATGCCTTCCACCTGGATAGTCTCGGTCACCTTGTCGCGCGTGGTGCCGGCGATCGGCGTGACGATCGCGACGTCGGTGCCGGCCAGCGCATTGAGCAGCGAGGACTTGCCGACGTTCGGCTGGCCAACCAGCACCACGTTCAGGCCCTCGCGCAGCAGCGCGCCTTGCGCGGCCTGCGCGAACACCCGGTTCAGCGATTCGACGATGACGGCCAGCTGGCCACGCGCGTTGGACTTCTCGAGGAAGTCGATTTCTTCTTCCGGGAAGTCGAGCGTCGCTTCGACCAGCATGCGCAGGTTGATCACCTGGTCCACCAGCACGTGGATGGCCTTGGAGAAGGCGCCGGCCAGCGACTGCGAGGCCGAACGTGCCGCGGCTTCGGTGGAGGCATCGATCAGGTCGGCCACCGCTTCGGCCTGGGCGAGGTCTAGCTTGTCGTTCAGGTAGGCGCGGCGGGTGAATTCGCCCGGCTCGGCGAGGCGCACGCCCGATTCGGCGCCCGCTTCCAGTACGCGTGAGAGCAGCATCTGCAGCACCACGGGGCCGCCATGGCCCTGCAGCTCCAGCACGTCTTCGCCGGTGTAGGAATGCGGGCCCTTGAACCACAGCGCGATGCCCTGGTCGATCACGGTACCGTCGGCCTGGGTGAACGAGAGGTAGGTCGCGTGGCGCGGCTTGAGCGTGGTGTCCGGGAACAGCGCGGTCATCAGGGGAGCGAGGGATTTGCCGGAGGCGCGCACGACGCCGATGCCACCGCGGCCCGGGGCGGTGGCGATGGCGGCGATGGGGGATGTGTCTGGGATCATGTTGTTGATTTTATTTGAAATGCGGAAAACCCGTCTTCCCGAACGCGGGGACCAATCCGGATCCACCGAAGCCAATCGCGCCGCTATGCCGGCGCGGTATGGGTCCCCGCGTTCGCGGGGATGACAGGTAAAAAAAAGCCCGTGGCGACACGGGCTTTTGCTTGCTTCGGCGCGGCTTACTTCGCCGGGCCGATGATCTTGTTGGTGATGACCCACTGCTGCGCCATCGAGATCAGGTTGTTCACCACCCAGTACAGCACCAGGCCGGACGGGAAGAAGAAGAACATGACCGAGAAGATCAGCGGCATCCACATCATCATTTTGGCCTGCATCGGGTCGGCCGGCTGCGGGCTCAGTTTCATGTTGACCCACATCGAGACGGCGTAGATCACCGGCAGGATGAAATACGGGTCAGGCTTGGTCAGGTCGGTGATCCAGCCCATCCACGGCGCGCCGCGCATTTCGACCGACGCCTGCAGCACGTAGTACAGCGCGATGAAGACCGGCATCTGCACCAGCATCGGCAGGCAGCCGCCCAGCGGATTGATCTTCTCCGACTTGTACAGCTCCATCGTGGCCTGGTTCATCTTGAGCGGATCGTCCTTGTGACGCTCGCGCAGGGCCTGCAGCTTCGGCGCCACCAGCTTGATCTTGGCCATCGAGCGGTAGCCCGCGGCCGACAGCGGGAAGAACAGCAGCTTGATCAGCACCGTGAAGGCGACGATGGTCCAGCCCCAGTTGCCGATGAACGCGTGCAGCTGGCCCATGACCCAGAAGATCGGCTTGGCGAACACGGTGAACATGCCGTAGTCCTTGACCAGTTCCAGGCCCGGCGCGATGGTCTCGAGCTTGTTCTCGTCCTGCGGGCCGGAGTACAGGCGCGCGCTCGCCGATGCGGTGGCGCCAGGCGCCACGGTGCCCATCGGGACCACGGAACCGATCGCGTACAGGTTGGTGCCGAGCTTCTTGGTGAAGATTTCGCGGTCGGCCTTGTCCTGCGGGATGAACGCGGACACGAAGAAGTGCTGCGAGATCGCGGTCCAGCCGTTGTTGGCCTTGACCGAGTGCTCGACAGAGCCGTCTTCGATCTTCTTGAATTCCAGCTTTTGGTAGTGGTCGTCGGCGGTGTACAGGGTCGGACCGGTGTACATCGGCATGAACCACGAGCTGCCTTCCGGCGGGTTGCCGTCGTGCGTGAGCTGGTAGTAGACCGACGGCTGCACCGGGGTCGTGCCCAGGTTGGTCACGTCGTGGCGCACGTCGATGACGTAGTCGCCCTTCTTGAAGGTGTAGGTCTTGGTCAGCTTGACGCCGCCCTGCTCCGCTTCCAGCACCAGCTGCACCTTGTCGCCGCCGTCCAGCGTGCGCAGGCCCGGCTTGGCCACGAATGGCGTGGTGTGGTTCGGCAGCACGCCAGCAGCGCCCTGGCCGACCAGGCCGGTCTGGCCCAGGTAGGTCTTGGCGCCGGCCTGGTCGAACAGCACCTGGTTCTTCTTGTCGTCCTGGCCGTCGCGGTACTTCAGCAGCTCGAGGCGCTTGATCACGCCGCCCATGGTGTCGATGTCCGCCTTCACCACGTCGGTGGTGATGGTGATGGTCTCGGGCTTGACCTCGGGGGCTGCGGCCGGGGCGCCGGGCACGCCCGGGGTGGCGGCGACGGCCGGCGCCGACGGCAGCGCCGCGGTCGCAGGCGTGCCGGCAGCCACGGGAGCCGTTGCGGCAGGAGGCGGCGCGGTCGAGAACAGGGACTGGCCGCCCTTCGAGATCATCCACTCATTCCAGAGCATGACGAGCGAGAAGGAGAACACCAGCCACAGGAAAGTACGCTTATTGAATTCCATTTGGACTAATCAAGAGGTGTGGTTGCAACCGCAAGCGGTTGTTGGGGACTGCTTGCCATCGACGGCAGGTACAGGATCGACGCCGCCCGGGTTCCACGGGTGGCAGCGGCAGATGCGGCGAACCGCCAGCCAGCTGCCGCGCGCGGCGCCGTGGGTGCGCAGCGCCTCGATCGCGTAATTCGAGCAGCTCGGGTAGAAGCGGCAGCTCGGTGGCGACAGGGGCGAAATCGCCAGCTGGTAGAAACGCAGCAGCGACTGGAGAAGCTTGTTCATGGCCGGGGCGCGCGCAGCGCAGGGGCGGCAAAAAGCCGCGCCAGCTCGATGCGCAGTTCGGTTTTGAGCGAGGCGGTGGTGGCCGGTCCGCTTTTCTTGTTGACCGGTCCCGACAGGCGCACGATCAGGTCCAGCGCCGCGAATTGCGAGGTGCGGAACAGTTCGCGCGACACGCGCTTGATCGTATTGCGGGTGACGGCACGCGGCGCGAAGCGCTTGGCCACAACGACGCCCAGCCGCGCATGCGGCAGGGTGTTGGGTCGGGCGTAGAGCACGAAGTGCGCCGTTTTTTGCGCAGGCCGCAAACGAAAAACGGATGAAAACTCATCCGTTTTTATAATGCGGCGAGCGCGCGCGAAGTCGTGTGAACCTTCGCTAGCCATGGCCGGATCGTTCAGCTTGGGAGCCGAAAGCCTTATACTGCCAGGCGCTTGCGGCCTTTGGCGCGGCGAGCGTTGAGTACCTGGCGGCCACCACGGGTAGCCATACGTGCGCGGAAGCCGTGCGTGCGCTTGCGACGAACGACGGAAGGTTGGTAAGTACGTTTCATGGGTATCTCGCTTACAAGCTTAGTGAAATCGCCCAATGGTCGGGCGCAGAACCCATAATTAGACAGCAGATTGGGACTTGCTGTCAAGTTCGGTGTTGGTTTTGGGGACTGTCCCGCCGGGACTGTCCCCTGCCTTGGCCTTGCTTTTGGCAGCATTGCGAAAGGCGGGGGACAGTCCCGAAGGGACAGACCCTTACCCTTTAAAACCTGTGGATAACTTTGCTCCGGAAGAGTAAAATAGCGTGTTCCGGGCCGCATTTGCGCGCCCGAAATATCACCGCGAGACGTATGGAAGAATTCTGGCAGACCTGTTCCGCCCAGCTGGAAATGGAACTCACGCCGCAACAATACAGCGCCTGGATCAAGCCGCTCGTTGTCCTTGACTACGAGGACGGCAAGGTGCGCATCGCCGCGCCCAACCGCTTCAAGCTCGATTGGGTGAAGACCCAGTTCGCCTCGCGCATCACCAGCCTCGCATCGCAGTACTGGGAAATGCCGGTCGACGTGCAGTTCGTACTCGATCCGCGCAACGCGCCGAAAAAGCCGGTGCCGGGCGCGCCCGCGGTGCATGTCAATGGCGAAGGCGGCCAGCGCCAGCAGGAAGTCCAGTCCGCACCCGAGATGCCGGCCAACAAAGGCCCGATGCGCGAGAACAGCCGCGTCAACCCGGACCTGACCTTTGACAGCTTCGTGACCGGTAAGGCCAACCAGCTGGCGCGCGCCGCTGCGATCCAGGTGGCCAACAATCCCGGCATTTCGTACAACCCGCTGTTCTTCTACGGCGGCGTGGGCCTTGGTAAGACCCACCTGATCCACGCGATCGGCAACCAGGTGATGGCCGACAATCCGGGCGCGCGCATCCGCTACATCCACGCCGAGCAGTACGTGCGCGACGTGGTGACCGCCTACCAGCGCAAGGGATTCGACGACTTCAAGCATTACTACCACTCGCTGGACATGCTGCTGATCGACGATATCCAGTTCTTCGGCGGCAAGAGCCGCACGCAGGAAGAGTTCTTCTATGCGTTCGAAGCGCTGATCGCGGCCAAGAAGCAGATCATCATCACCAGCGACACTTATCCGAAAGAGATCACGGGCATGGACGACCGCCTGATCTCGCGCTTCGACTCCGGCCTGACGGTGGCGATCGAGCCGCCGGAGCTGGAGATGCGGGTGGCGATCCTGCTGAAGAAGGCGACCTCGGAAGGCGTGACGCTGAACGACGACGTGGCCTTCTTCGTGGCCAAGCACCTGCGCAGCAACGTGCGCGAGCTGGAAGGCGCGCTGCGCAAGATCCTGGCGTACTCGCGCTTCCACGGCCGCGATATCACGATCGACATCGTGAAGGAAGCGCTGAAGGACTTGCTGTCGGTGCAGAACCGGCAGATCAGCGTGGAGAACATCCAGAAGACGGTGGCGGACTTCTTCAACATCAAGGTCGCCGATATGTATTCCAAGCGCCGGCCGGCGAACATCGCCCGCCCGCGCCAGATTGCGATGTACCTGGCCAAGGAACTGACGCAAAAGAGCCTGCCGGAGATCGGCGAGCTGTTTGGCGGGCGTGACCACACGACGGTGCTGCACGCGGTGCGCAAGATCGCCGCCGACCGCCAGAAGAACGCCGAATGCAACCACGAGCTGCACGTGCTGGAGCAGACCCTGAAGGGCTAAGCTACACCGTTAGCCCCGAGACCGTCATCCCAGCGAAGGCTGGGATCCATAGACAGTCTCAGGTACAGCTAGGTTCGGCAGCTACGGTAGCTCAGTATGGGTCCCAGCCTGCGCTGGGACGACGGTTTGGCGGTTAGTGGGGAAAGCAGGCGGTCAACCCCCAAAAAGGGTTGATAGGAAGTAATTTCTGGCAAAATGGAGTTTGCATTTTGCCAGCGCAGTAAATACACAACCTTTAACTATTGAAGGACAGCTATGCAATTGGTCAAAACCACCCGAGACACGCTTCTCCGGCCACTGCAGATCGTGAGCGGTATTGTCGAGCGTCGGCACACTATGCCGATTCTGGCCAATATCCTCATCCGCAAGGACGGCGAACACGTCTCGTTCCTCTCTACGGATACGGAAGTGCAGATCACCACCAACGCGGCGATCGGCTCCGGCCCTGAAGCGGAAGGCACGACGGTCGCCGCCCGCAAGCTGCTCGACATCCTGCGCGCGCTGCCGGAGTCCGGCGACGTGACCATGACGCTGGCGAACAAGCGCCTGACGGTCCAGTCCGGCAAGTCTCGTTTCGCGCTGCAGACCCTGGCCGCCGAAGAGTTCCCGACCGTGGCCGTGGCCGACAGCTACAACGCCACCGTGACGCTGCCGCAGAAGACGCTCAAGCACCTGTTCAACATGGTGCACTTCTCGATGGCGCAGCAGGACATCCGCTACTACCTGAACGGCCTGCTGCTGGTGCTGGACGGCCGCAACGTGATCGCCGTGGCGACCGACGGCCACCGCCTGGCGTTCTGCCAGGTCGAGACCGAACAGGAATTCGCGCGCCAGGAAGTGATCATCCCGCGCAAGACCATCATCGAGCTGCAGCGCCTGCTCGAAGAGACCGACGACCCGGTGCAGCTCGATATCGCCGCCTCGCAGGTCAAGCTGACGTTTGCGGACATCGAACTGGTGTCCAAGCTGGTCGAGGGCAAGTTCCCCGACTACACCCGCGTGATCCCGAAGGGCTACAAGAACGACTTCACGATCGGCCGCGACGAACTGCTGCGTTCCCTGCAGCGCGCGGCAATCATGACCAGCGATAAGTTCAAGGGTGTACGCTGCATCATCACCCCGGGCAGCATGAAGATCAGCTCGACCAACGCCGACCAGGAAGAAGCGGTCGAAGAACTCGAGATCGACTACGGCGGCGACAGCATCGACATCGGCTTCAACGTCACCTACCTGCTCGACGTGCTGAACAACCTGAAGTGCGAGCAGGTGAACATCTCGCTGGGCGACTCCAATTCGTCGGCCCTGATCTCGATTCCAGAGAACCAGGACTTCAAATACGTCGTCATGCCAATGCGTATTTAAAGGGTTCGGGGACTGTCCCGTTGGGACTGTCCCCCGCCTTGATGTAGAAGGTATATCTGGCCGAAAGGCAGGGGACGGTCCCGACGGGACAGTCCCCGCAACACAAGTCATATTGAGAAAGTCATGTCCGTGAATCCAACAGATCTCCCAGTCCCGCCAAAGGCGGACGACTACGGCGCCTCTTCCATCCAGATCCTCGAAGGACTGGAAGCGGTCCGCAAGCGCCCTGGCATGTACATCGGCGACACGTCCGACGGCACCGGCCTGCACCACCTGGTGTTCGAAGTGCTGGACAACTCGATCGACGAATCGCTGGCCGGCCACTGTACCGAAATCCATGTGACGATCCACTCGGATAACTCGATCTCGATCACCGACAACGGCCGCGGCATCCCGGTCGGCCTGAAGATGGACGACAAGCACGAGCCGAAGCGCTCCGCTGCCGAGATCGTGCTGACCGAGCTGCACGCCGGCGGCAAGTTCGACCAGAACTCGTACAAGGTGTCCGGCGGCCTGCACGGCGTGGGCGTCTCCTGCGTGAACGCGCTGTCCAAGCTGCTGCGCGTGACCATTCGCCGCGACGGCAAAGTGCACCAGATGGAATTCGTGCGCGGCGTCTGCCAGAACCGCGAAATCGAAATCCGCGACGGCGTGCCCGTGTCCCCGATCAAGGTGATCGGCGAGACCGACAAGCGCGGCACCGAAGTGCACTTCTGGGCCGACGAAGAGATCTTCACGCACGTCGAGTTCCACTACGAGATCCTGTCCAAGCGTATCCGCGAACTGTCGTTCCTGAATAACGGCGTGAGCATCAAGCTGACCGACCAGCGCACCGGCAAGGAAGAACTGTTCGCGTTCGAAGGCGGCACCCGCGGCTTCGTCGAATACATCAACCGCGCCAAGAGCGTGCTGCACCCGACCGTGTTCCAGGCGACCGGCGAGCGCATGTCGGACCAGAACACCAACATCACGGTGGACGTGTCGATGCAGTGGAACGACTCGTACAACGAACAGGTGCTGTGCTTCACGAATAACATCCCGCAGCGCGATGGCGGCACCCACCTGACCGGCCTGCGCGCCGCGATGACGCGCGTGATCAACAAGTACATCGAAGAGAACGAATTCGCCAAGAAGGCGAAGGTGGAAGTGTCCGGCGACGACATGCGCGAAGGCCTGACCTGCGTGCTGTCGGTGAAGGTACCGGAGCCGAAGTTCTCCTCGCAGACCAAGGACAAGCTGGTGTCGTCCGAAGTGCGCGGCCCGGTCGAAGAGATCGTCGCCAAGACCCTGACCGACTTCCTGGCCGAAAAACCGAACGACGCCAAGATCATCTGCGGCAAGATCGTGGAAGCGGCACGTGCGCGCGAAGCTGCACGCAAGGCGCGCGACCTGACCCGCCGCAAGGGCGTGATGGACGGCCTGGGCCTGTCCTCCAAGCTGGCCGACTGCCAGGAAAAGGATCCCGCGCTGTCCGAGCTGTACATCGTCGAGGGTGACTCCGCAGGCGGCTCCGCCAAGCAGGGCCGCGACCGCAAGTTCCAGGCGATCCTGCCGCTGCGAGGCAAGGTGCTGAACGTGGAGAAGGCGCGCTTCTAGAAGATGCTGTCGTCCGAGCAGATCACCACGCTGATCGCGACGCTGGGCACCTCGATCGGGCCGGACGAATTCAACGTCGAGAAGCTGCGCTACCACCGCATCATCATCATGACCGACGCGGACGTCGACGGCGCCCACATCCGGACCCTGCTGCTGACGCTGTTCTACCGCCAGATGCCGCAGCTGGTAGAGCGCGGCCACATCTACATCGCGCAGCCGCCGCTGTACAAGGTCAAGTCCGGCCGCGACGAGCGCTACCTGAAGGACGACGTCGAAGAAGCGAGCTACATGATGACCGTGGCGCTGAACGGCGCCGTGCTCATTCCGCGCGAAGGCGTGGATCCGATCCAAGGCGAAGCGCTGGCTGAACTGGTCCGCCAGTACAACTACGCGAACGCGGTGATGATGCGCCTGGCGCGTGTGATCGACCGTCATGCGCTCACCGCGATCATGACCGGCGTGGTGCTCAAGCTCGATACGCTGGAAAACGCGCAGCTGTCGGCGCAAGCGATGGCGGCGGCGATGAACGACAAGGCGGTCACCGTGACCGTGCAGTCGGACGAGCTGTCGGACAAGCACGCGCTGCGAATCGAGCGCATCCACCACGGTAACGTAAAGGTCAGCATCATCGACGCCGACTTCGTGGAAAGCGCGGACTACAGCGTGCTGGCCAATGCGGCAGCGACCTTCAAGGGCCTGATCGGCGAAGGCGCGTTCGTGCGCCGCGGCGACGGCGACCGCATGAAGGAATCGGCGGTCAACGACTTCACGCACGCGAGGCAGTGGCTGCGCGATGAGGCTGAACGCACCGTGTCTACGCAGCGCTATAAGGGTCTGGGCGAGATGAATCCGGACCAGCTGTGGGAGACGACGATGGATCCGACCGTGCGCCGCCTGCTGAAGGTGCAGATCGAGGACGCGATCGCGGCCGACCAGATCTTCACGACGCTGATGGGCGACGAAGTCGAGCCGCGCAGGAACTTCATCGAGTCGAACGCTCTGCGCGCCGGCAATATCGACGTGTAATCGATTGCCGCTTCCATGAAAAACGCCCTTCGGGGCGTTTTTTCGTTCAGCCGCATATTTCTCGCCGCGCCC
>DASTVB010000006.1:0-22477 GCA_035759315.1 Telluria sp.
GTGGAAGGCGGCCGCCAGCATCGGCACCGCGGCCATCGATTCCGACGCGCTCCCCATCAGCGCCATCAGGTAGTTCTGGGCGATGATGAAAAGCGCGGCGCCGACCACCGCGCCGTACATGGTGCCCATGCCGCCGATGACCACGATCAGCAGGATGTCGGTCATGACTTCGAAGCCGAGCATGGTCTTTGGCCCGACGTAGCGCAGCCACAGCGCCATCAGGACGCCGGCCAGCGCGGCCACCAGCGCCGCGATGCAGTTGGCCCAGATGCGGTACACCACGGTGCGGTAGCCGAGCGCCTCGGCGCGGAATTCGTTTTCGCGGATCGCCTGCAGCACGCGGCCGAAAGGCGAGTTCACGATCCGCAGCAGGAACAGGAACAGCAGCAGGCAGCCAAAGAACACCAGGTAGTAGGTCAGCACCTTGCCGTCCACTGCGCGCCCGAACACTTCGCCTTCCAGCAGCGAGTACGCGGGCGACAGCACTTCCGGCACGCTGAAGGTCTTGCCGTCCTCGCCGCCGGTGAGGTCGGAATACTGCGAGGCCAGCACCGCGAACGAGGACGCCACCGCCAGCGTGATCATCGAATAGAAGATCGCGCGCACCCGCAGCGCGAACAGGCCGACCACGAAAGCCAGCGCAGCGGTCAGCGCCAGCGCGATCGCCACGCCCTTGAGCACCGGGATCCAGGACGGGTCGCTGTCGGCCAGCGCGAGGCCGACGCCGTAGGCGCCGATCCCGAAGAACATGGTGTGGGCGAACGAGACGATGCCGGTGTAGCCGAGCAGCAGGTCGTAGGAGGCCGCCAGCACGATGTACACGCAGATGGTCGCGGCGGTGTTGAGCGGGCGCGCGCCCTGGGTGATGAAAGGCGCCAGCGCCAGGCCGATGAAGATCGCGGCCAGCACCAGCGACAGCGTGCGGCTGCGCGGCAGGTCGCCCGACAGGATGGTGTTGATCATGTTATTTCCTCGACAGTCCGGCGGGACGCCACAGCAGGATTGCCATCATCAGGATGATGTTCGATACCAGCGCCACCTTGGGCGCCAGGAAGCCGGTGTAGTTGGCCACCAGCGCCATCAGCAGCGCGCCGATGAAGCAGCCGCTGACCGAACCGAGGCCGCCGATGATCACGGTGATGAACACCATCACCATCACTTCGCTGCCCATCGCGGCGGTCAGCGTTTCCTTGTACAGGCCCCACATCACGCCGCCCAGGCCGGCCAGCGCGGAACCGGCCGCGAACACGTACACGAACAGGCGGCGGATGCGGTAGCCGAGCGCCTCGACCATCTCGCCGTTCTCGACGCCGGCGCGGATCAGGAGGCCCAGCTTGGTGCGGTTCAGCACCAGCACCATGCCGACGAAGACCACCAGCCCCACCACCACCGCGACCAGGCGGTACTTCTCGATCGCCGCGTCGCCCAGCAGGATCGAGCCGCGCAGCGCGGTCGGCAGCGGCAGCGGGATCGCGTCCGGGCCCCAGATCACGTTGATCAGCTGTTCGGCCACGATCATGCCGCCCATGGTCACCAGGATCTGCTTCAGGTGCTGGCCGTAGACCGGCATGATCACCACGCGTTCGAAGGCCCAGCCGAGCAGGGCGGTGGCGGCCATCGCGGCCAGCACCGCCAGGCCCAGCGCGCCCAGGTTCAGCGCCAGCGAGTCCGCTTCCATCCAGCCCTGCATCGGCAGCAGGACCAGCGTGGCGGTAAAGGCGCCCACCGACACGAAGGCGCCGTGGCCGAAGTTCAGCACGTTCATCAGGCCGAACACCAGCGTCAGGCCGCTGGCCATTATGAAGATCATCATGCCCATCGCGAGGCCGGCTACGGACAGGGTCAGCCAGGTCGGCAGGTCGCCCACCATCGGCACGGTGAGGGCCATCAGGATCGGCACCAGCAGCAGCGGCGCGATGTCGCGCGGGATGGCCGGCAGGGCCGTGGCCTGGGGCGGCGGCGCGCCCACGGCGGCGCCGGCGCCAGGCAGGGAGGTGGTATCGGTTCTCAAGGTGTCATCCTATTGGTGCGAGTCGAGCGACAGGCCGAGCAGGCGCTGCTGGAGTTCGCGGTCTTCCGCCAGTTCGGCCATCGAACCCGCGTGCACGATGCGGCCGTCGTCCATCACGGACACGGTGTCGCCAAGCTGCTTCACGAAATTGAAGTTCTGTTCGACCAGCAGCACGGTGGTGTTGGTCTCCTTGAGCTGGCGGAAGGCTTCGATCAGGCTTTGCACGATGGCCGGGGCCAGACCCTTGGTCGGCTCGTCCACCAGCAGCAGCGCGCGCGGCTCGACGATCGCGCGGGCGATCGCCACCATCTGCTTCTGGCCGCCGGAGAGATTCCCGGCCGGGTAGTTCCAGAATTTTTTCAGGGCCGGGAAGAACTGGAAGATCCATTCCAGGCGCGCGGTGTCCATCGGGCCGCTGCGCGCGGCCAGGTACAGGTTCTCGCGCACGGTGAGGTCGGAAAACACCGCCATCGATTCGGGCACGTAGGCCACGCCGGCGCGCGCGATGTCGGGCGTGGGCAGGGCGGCGATCGGGCGGCCGTCGAAGGTGACGGTGCCGGCGCTGGCCTTCCACAGGCCCATGATGGTGCGCAGTGTGGTGGTCTTGCCGGCGCCGTTACGGCCCAGCAGGACCGACAGGCCGCCGCGCGGCACGGCCAGGTCGACTCCCTGCAGGATGTGGTACTGCCCGATGTGCGTGTGCACCCCGGACATGGTGAGCAGTGCGTCAGTCATGAATGGCGGTTCCCAGGTAGGCTTCCTGCACGATCGGCGAGGCCATCACTTCGGCCGGGTCGCCGTCGGCCACCAGCGTTCCGTTGTGCAGCACGATGATGCGGTCGGCCAGCGAGCGCACTACGTCCATCTTGTGCTCGACCAGCAACACGGTCTTGTTGCCTTCGGCCTTGACCTGGTGGATCAGGTCCAGCACCACCGGCACCTCGTCCACGCTCATCCCGGCGGTCGGCTCGTCGAACATCATCACTTCCGGCTCGAGCGCCAGCAGGATCGCCACTTCCAGCTTGCGCTTGTCCCCGTGCGAGAGCGCCGCCACGGCGGTGCCGCGCTTGTCCTGCATGGCGACGCGCGACAGGTAGTGTTCGGCGCGTTCGACCAGCTCGCGGTGGCTGGACCACAGCGAGAACATGTTCAGGCCAAGGCCGGCGCGGCTCTGCACGGCCAGGCGCACGTTTTCGATCACGGACAGGTTGGGGAACAGGTTGGTGAGCTGGAACGCGCGGCCGATGCCCATGCGGGTGCGGCGAGCCGCGCCGTGCGCTGTGATGTCGCGCCCACCCAGCAGCACCTGGCCGGAGCTGGCCGGTAGCTGGCCCGACACCAGGTTGAAGTAGGTGGTCTTGCCGGCCCCGTTGGGGCCGACGATGACGGTCAGCTGGCCGGGGTAGAAATCGGCGGTCACGCCATTGACGGCGACGTGGCCGCCGAACCGGATCGTCAGGTCGCGGGTCGAGAGCGACGGAGTGCTTGCGCCCTGCATCGCTTAGCGCTTGTTGCGGATCGGGAGCGGCAGCTCCGAAGCCGGGATCTCGCGCACCAGTTCCAGCAGGTCCCACTCGTTCTTCTGCTGCTTCTTGATGCGGAAGTGGTACATCGGCTGCAGCGCCTGGTGGTCCTGCTTGCGGAAGCTCATCTTGCCCTTGGGCGTGTCGAACTCCATGCCTTCCATGGTGGCGATCAGCTTTTCGGTGTCGGTCGACTTTGCCTTCGACAGCGCGTTATACACTGCGCTGGCGGCGGCGAAGCCGCCGGCGGTGAACATGTCGGGCGGCGACTTGTAGCGCTTCTGGTGCTCGGCCACGAACCAGTCGTTCATTTTGTTCTTCGGGAAGTCGTAGTAGTAATAGATCGTGCCCTCCGTGCCGGCGTAGGCCTTCCAGGTCTTCAGCACCGGCAGCACGTTGCCGCCCGGGGCCAGCGCGATGCCGTAGCGTTCCGGCTTCATGTCGGCGATCTTGTTCATCGGGTTGGGGCCGGCCCACACGATCACCATCGCGCGCGGCTGCGGCTTGTCCTTGAGTGCGGCGAAGACGCGCTGCGCCGGGGCGGTGAAGTCGGTGGTCGTCATCGGTGCGAGTTCCTCGTGCACCACCCTGGCCTTGCTGCCCACCGCCGCCAGCGCTTCCTTGCCGGCCTTGATCGCGTCCTTGCCGAAGGCATAGTCCTGCGCCAGGAAGGCGACGCTGCCGCCGCTGCGGAAGGTGGAGGCCGCGGCCAGCGCATCCTGCATCGAGTTGCGCGCGGTGCGGAAGATGTAGCGGTTCCAGTGCTGGCCAGTGATGGCGTCGGCCACGGCCGGCTCGACGATCAGGATCTTCTTGTATTCGGCGGCGATCGGCAGCATCGCCATGGCCGAACCGGAGGAGGTGGTGCCTACCGCGATGTCGACCTTGTCGTCGCCATAGGCTTCGGCCAGCAGGGTGCGGCCCAGGTCGGGCTTGCTCTGGTCGTCCTTGACGATCACGCGGATCTTGCGGCCGTTGATTTCCATCTTGCCGCCGGTGAGGTATTCGAGGCCCATCATGAAGCCGGTTTCGCTTTCGCGGGCGTAGGCTTCCAGCAGGCCGGTCTTGCCGGCGATGAGCGCGACCTTCAGGTCCGGCTGGGCGGCCAGCGCGCCCTGCGACAGGGCGGCGGCGAGGACGGCGAGGGCGCCGGCGGTGAGTTTGAGCGTCTTCATGTTGTCTCCTTCTTGTTTATTCAGTCGACCTGCGCGAGGAATTCGCGCACGGCGGTCATCGCCTCGGGCTCGGTGAGCATGGGCGCGTGGCCCACGCCCGGCACTTCGGCGTACAGCATTCTCGGGGCCGTTTTGCGCATGTACTCGGCCTGCTCCGCTTCGATCAGGTCCGACAGCGCGCCGCGCACCAGCAGGGTGGGGCGCCGCTTCGCGAGCCGCCTGAATGCGAAGCGCGCGCCGAGCGAAGTGGACTTCAGTTTGCCGGTTGCCAGCGGCAGCGCGATGTTCGGATCGTACCGCATCGCGAGCTGGCCCTGTTCAGTTTCAGCGAAGGCGCGGCGCGCCCATTTGCTCCATTCGTCGGCGGAGTTGGCGGGGAAGGCCGGCTCGTTGATCTGGCGGATCGCCTCCGTGGCGTGTTCCCACGACGGCAGCGGCTCGCACTTGCCGGCGTAGCCGGCGATGCGCGCCAGGCCTTTCGGCGACAGCCGTGGCCCGGTGTCGTTGAGGATCGAGGCGGCCACCAGCTTCGGGTGGCGCACGGCCATCGTCATGGTGACCAGGCCGCCCATCGAGGTGCCGATGAAGACGGCGCGTGCGATGCCCAGGTCGTGCGCCAGCTTGGCCACGTCGTCGGCATACACGACCGGGTTGTAGTGTTCGGGGTTGCGGTCGTAATCGGAATGGCCTCGTCCGCGCACGTCGACAGCGATCACGCGGCGTCCCATGCGGGCGATTTCGGGAGCGAGTTCGTCGAAGTCGGCCGAGTTGCGTGTCAGGCCGTGGATGCAGATCACGGGAAGCCTGGCCGGGCCGCTGTGCGCGTGGTAGTCGCGTGCATACAGGGAAAGCCCGTCACTGCTGGAGTAGCTGATTTCGGAGAAGTGTGACACGGTGGTCCCGGAAAGTGGGCGCGACTTTCCCGGCCGCCGGCCCGGAAGGCAGGGACGGTCCCGGAGGGACAGTCCCCGGCAATCCGGGGCGGCGGCGGGCCAGCCGGAGCCGTTCAGGTCAGAAGCGGTATTCGAACGTTGCCGATACCGTGCGTGGCGGCCCGTAGAACGCGGTCACCACACCTTCGAAACCGAGGGTCGGGAACAGGTAGCCCGCGGTCTTGTACTGCGTGTCGCCCAGGTTGCGGCCGTGCAGGCCGGCGCGGATCTTGCCGTCGTTGCGGGTCCAGACGATGCTCGCGTCGTACAGGTTGTAGCTTTCCTGGTCCAGCAGCGAGACCGTCTCGAACTGGTAGGTCTTGCCCTTGTACGAAGCGCTCGCCATCAGCGACAGCTTGCCGTCGCGGCCCATCACCGGCACGGCGAAGTCGTAGCTGGCGCGCAGGTTGCCCGAGTTGCGCGGGGTGTTCTGGAAGCGGCGCTGGCTGGCCACGTTGGCGCCCGCCACCACGTACTGTTCGTACTTGGCGTCGATGTAGCTGTACATGCCCGAGACGGTCAGCGCAGGAGTCACGCGCGCCAGCGCTTCCAGTTCGAAGCCCTTGATGTCGGCCTTGCCGGCGTTGGTGGTCATGCCCGCGAAGCTGTCGTCCTTGCCGTCGCCGTTGGTGTCGACCGCCACCGAGCCGGGGATCTGGACGTCGGTGTAGTCGCTCTGGAACAGCGCCGCGTTGGTCTGGATACGCCCGCCCGCGAACTGCGACTTCAGGCCAAGTTCCAGCGTTTCGATTTCTTCCGGCGCGTAGCCCGCCTTCGCCTGGGCGGTCGAGATCTTGGTGCCGACCACGTTCATGCGCGGGTCGAAGCCGCCGCCCTTGAAGCCCTTGGAGTAGGAAGCGTACACGTTATGGTCCGCGGTCATCTTCCAGCCCAGCGAGACGCGCGGGGTGAATTTCGAATCGGTCTTGTCCAGCTCACCGTTGGTGAAGTTGGTATCGGTGCGGAACAGCACCGCGCCGGCGTTGCCCATGCCCGGCGAGCCGTTGGCGCCGAAGTAGATCTGGCGCAGCACTTTCGCGGTGCGGGTGTCTTCGGTGTAGCGGCCGCCGACCGACAGCGACAGCGAATCGGTCAGGTCCATCGAGCCGTCGGCGAACACCGCCCACGCCTCGGTGCCGACCAGGCCCATGGTGTAGGTGGAGGTCGGGACTGCGCCAGCCAGGACGGTGTCGAACTTGTTGAATGCTTCGGCGTCGATGTAGTACACGCCGGCCACGCCCTGGATGCGCTCGCCGGTCCAGGTCAGCTGGACTTCCTGGCTGAACTGCTTGTTGCGGTACTGGGCCGGCACTTCGAAGTCGACCACTGCGAGCGAGTCGAAGTCGATCGGCGCCCACGAGTTGTCCTTGCGCGAAGCGGTGATCGACTTGGCGGTCAGCTGCGGTGAAATGATCCATTCGACCAGGGCCGAGACGCCGTGCGCCTTGACTTCCTGCTGGTGGCCCTGGGCGCGGGTCAGGTTGGCGCGGGTGTCGTACACGTTGCCAAGGACCGGGATGCCGCTGGTGCGGCCCGGGGTCAGGCGGTGGCCGTTCTTCGGCGCGGAGTCGTCCTGGGTGCCGTCGGCGGCCAGGCGCACGAACCAGTCGGAGTTCGGCATCCACTCGACCGACACGCGCGCGGCGGTGACGTCCTTGTCGTAGTTGCCGGCGCCGGTGGTCAGGTTGCGGCCGTAGCCGTCGCGGTCGAACTTGGCGACCGTCGCGCCCATGCGCACGGTGTCGGCAAGCGGGGTGCTGGCGGTCAGCACGCCTTCGCGCTGGCCATGGTCGCCGGCGGTGAGCTTGATGCGGGCTTCCGCTTTCGGGGACAGCTTGCGGGTGACGTACTTGATCGCGCCGCCGATGGTGTTGCGGCCGTACAGGGTGCCCTGCGGTCCGCGCAGCACTTCGATGCGCTCGACGTCGTAGATGTCGGCCACGGTGCCCTGCGGACGCGCCAGGTAGATGTCGTCCATGTAGATGCCGACGCCGGACTCGAAGCCGGCCAGCGGATCCTGCTGGCCGACGCCGCGGATGAACGCGGTCAGGGTCGAGTTGGTCGCGCGCGAAGCCTTGAGCGTGGTGTTCGGCAGCTGGGTGGCCAGGCCGGTGATGTCCGGGATGCCCTGCTTGGCCAGCTGCTCTTCGGAGAAAGCGGTGACGGAGACCGGCACGTCCTGCAGCGTCTCCTCACGGCGGCGGGCGGTCACGACCACCTTCTGTGGTTCGTCGGCCGTCGCATTGGCCGCGGCCGGCGCGGCTTGGGGCGCCACCTGGGCGTGGGCGAGGTGGAACGAGCTTCCGTACAGCGTCAGTACGGCGAGGGCCGAGCGACGCAGCAGTAGTTTGGACTTGTTGTCTGTCAGGCGCATCTTGTTGTCTCCGGTTTTTTATTGGCGGTATGCGTTCAGAATTCGCACGAGCGCAAGTGTGCACAGGTTTAGTGCGTGCGGAAAGACAACAATCGCCCAATGACTGTGCGTAATTGCACAGCCCGCCGCTGAGCTTGCGCAATGCCCGTAAGGCGGGTTTATGGCAGCCTCAACAGTTAGGTTGCCGCGCTCTGTGCAGTGATGCACAATGATGAGCATATGAACAAGACCGCCACCCCCGCCGGCAACCTTCCGGAATGGACCGACCTGCGCTACTTCCTCGAGCTGGCGCGGGTCGGGACCCTGTCCGGCGCCTCACGCCGCCTCGACGTCGAGCACACCACCGTGGCGCGCCGCATCGACCGTCTGGAGGCGCAGCTGGGCACCACCCTGTTCGACCGCTCGCGCGAAGGCTATGAGCTGACCGAGATGGGGCAGGGCCTGATGCCGCACGCCGAGGCGATGGAGAGCGCGGCGCTGGCGGCCCAGGAGCAGCTGGGCGGCACCGAGGTCGCCACTCACGGCGTGGTGCGGCTGGGCACCCCGGAGCTGTTCGGGGTGAGGGTGGTGGCGCCGCTGCTGGTGAACCTGCTGCGCACCCATCCCGAGTTGTCGATCGACCTGCTGGTGCTGCCGCGCTTCGCCAACCTGGCCAACCGCGAGGCCGACCTTGGCATCATGCTCGATCCGCCCACCACCGGGCGCTACATGGTCACGCGGCTGGCCAGCTTCCGCCTGTATTTATATGGGTCACCGGAATACCTGGCGCGGCACCCGCCGATCCGCGACGTGTCCGACCTGGCCGAGCACGACTTCGTCGACTACGTGCAGGACCGGCTGGCCAGCCGCGAGCTGAGTTACCTGGGGGAGCTGGGGTTCACGCCGCGCCGGCGCATGTGCTGCACCGGCATGACCGCGCAGATCGAAGCTGCGGCGGCGGGAATGGGACTGGTGATGGCGCCGCCGTATGCGGTGTCGAGCGACAGCCGGCTGGTGCAGGTGCTCGATACCTTCCACGCCGAGCGTTCGTTCTGGCTGGTCGCGCCGGCCGACCTGTACCGGCTGCGGCGCGTGCGCGCGGTGTGGAACCATTTGAGGGAGCACGCGGAGCGCACGCCAGGGCTGTTTGTCCACGGAGGAGTTTAGGGGTTGGGGACTGTCCCCGCACGGGACCGTCCCCGGGTGTTTGGAAATACCGGTGGCCTGTATAAACACCGGGGGACGGTCCCCTTGCGGGGACAGTCCCCTTCCATCAACCGGCGCCGAGGTAGATGAAGCGGAACAGGAAGATCGCGGCGATGATCCAGGTGATGATCTGCACGCCCCTGGCCTGGCCGGTCAGCAGCTTGAGCGCGGCGTAGGCGACGAAGCCGAACGCGATGCCCTGGGCGATCGAGTAGGTGAAGGGCATCATCAGCGCGCAGATCGCGGCCGGGACGCTTTCGGTGGTGTCGGTCCAGTCGACCAGCCCCAGGTCGCTCAGCATCAGGCAGGCCACGAACAGCAGCGCCGGCGCGGTCGCGTAGGCCGGCACGGCGCCGGCCAGCGGCGCGAAGAACAGCGCGGCCAGGAACAGCACCGCCACCGCCATCGCGGTCAGGCCGGTGCGGCCGCCGGCCTGCACGCCGGAAGCGCTTTCGATGTACGCGGTGGTGCTGGAAGTGCCCATCAGCGAGCCGGCCACGATGGCGGTACTGTCAGCCAGCAGCGCCTTGTTCATCTGGCCCATCTTGCCCGGCACCAGCAGGCCGGCGCGGCGCGCCACGCCCATCAGGGTGCCGGTGGCATCGAACAGTTCGACCAGGAAGAACACCAGCACCACGTTCAGGATCCCCATCGACAGCGCACCCGGGATATCGAGCTTGAACAGGGTCGGGTCGATCGACGGCGGCAGCGACATGATGCCCTTGAACTCCTGGCCGCCAAAAATGAAGGACAGGGCGGTCACCGCCAGGATGCCGATCAGGATCGCGCCGCGCACCTTGAGGCGGTCCAGCGCGACGATCAGCAGGAAGCCGACCGTGGCCAGGATTGCGGGGATCGCGTGCAGGTCGCCGATGCCGACCAGGGTGGCGGGATTGTCGACCACGATGCCGGCGTTCTTCAGCGCGATCAGCGCAAGGAACAGGCCGATGCCGACAGTGATGCCGATCCGCAGCGACTGCGGTATGCCCTTGATGATCAGTTCACGCAGGCCGATGACGGAGACCAGCACGAACAGCGCGCCCGAGATGAACACCGCGCCCAGCGCCGTCTGCCAGGGCACTCCCATGCCCAGCACCACCACGTAGGCGAAGTAGGCGTTCAGGCCCATGCCAGGCGCCATGGCGATCGGGTAGTTCGCGTACAGGCCCATGATCGCGGTGCCCAGCGCCGCGGCCAGGCAGGTGGCGACGAACACGGAGTCCTTCGGCATGCCGGCGTCGCCCAGGATCGCCGGGTTGACGAAGATGATGTACGCCATGGTCAGGAAGGTGGTCAGGCCGGCCAGCAGCTCGGTCCGTACATCGCTTCCGTTTTCGCGCAGTTTAAAGAGTCGTTCGAGCACGGGTCTACCCCTCTTGGTTATTAGAATATCCGCGACTATACATGTTCAGGGCGGGGACCGGAACGGGCTGCGTTCGGTCAGTTCGTCGATGTAGCTGTCGATCCCGCCCGACTCGCGCTGCAGGAAGCGTTCGACCGCGTCGGCAAATGCCGGATGCGCCAGCCGGTGCGCGGACCAGGTGCGCGTGGGCAGGAAGCCGCGCGCCATCTTGTGCTCGCCCTGTGCTCCGCCCTCGAACACCGGGATGCCTTGTTCGATGCAGAATTCGAGCGGCTGGTAGTAGGCGGCCTCGAAATGCAGCGAAGGGATGTATTCGAGCGAACCCCAGTAACGGCCGTACAGCGCCTCGGCGCTGTAAATCACCAGCGAGGCGGCCACCGGCATGCCGCCCCGTTCGGCGATCACCAGCAGGATATTGGCCGGCATGTCGCGGCCGATGCGGCGGAAGAAGTCGAGGTTGAGGTAGGGCGTCGAGTAGTGGGCGCGGTAGGTGGCGACATAGCAGGAGTGGAAGAAGCGCCAGTCTTCGTCGGTGGCCTCGGTGCCGCGCACCCGGCGCATGGTGACGCCGGCTTCGCGCACGTGGCGGCGTTCGGCGCGGATGTTCTTGGCCTTCTTGCGGTCCAGCGTGGCCAGGAACTGGTCGAAGTCGCGGTAGCCCTGGTTCAGCCAGTGGAACTGGACGCCGCTGCGCAGCATGAAGCCGGCGTCCTCCAGCATCTCGGTGTGTTCGGGCGGCGGGTACAGCACATGGGTGGACGAGGCCTGCAGGGCGTCCTGCATCGCCACCAGCGCCTCGACCAGCGCGGCGCGGGCGTGCCCGTCGCGGGCCAGCAGGCGCGGGCCGGCCACCGGTGTGAACGGGATCGCCGACAACAGCTTGGGGTAGTACTCGAGGCCATGGCGGCGGTAGGCGTCGGCCCAGGCCCAGTCGAACACGTATTCGCCGTAGGAGTGCCACTTCAGGTAAAGCGGCAGGGCGGCGGCCAGCTGTTCGCCGTCGAACAGGCAAACGTAGTGCGGGTCCCATCCGGTATCCCTGGAGGCGCTGCCCGACTCGTGCAGCGCGTGCAGGAAGGCGTAGGACAGGAAGGGGTTCGCCAGGGGCTGGCTGGCGGCCAGCGCATCCCAGGCCGGTTGCCCGACTTCGGCAAGGGAAGAAGCGATATGCGTGCGATAATTCATTTTTGTCCGTTATGCATCCGTCAATGCATTCTACGCAAAATCGATGAACGACTTTTTTAACCTGTATTCGCACGGATTCGCCCGTGTGGCGGTCGGCATTCCCCAGGGGCGTGTCGCGGACCCGCAATTCAATGCGGCCGAGACCATTGCGCTCGCGCGCGACGCCGCCGGGCAGGGCGCGGCGCTGGTCGCGTTCCCGGAACTGGGCCTGTCGGCCTACACCTGCGACGACCTGTTCCACCAGCGCGCGCTGCTGGATGCCTGCATCGAAGCGCTGGGCGAGATCGTCGAGGCTTCGCGCGACATCACCGCGGCGCTTGTGGTCGGGATGCCGATGCGGGTCGAGCACCTTCTATATAACTGCGCGGTGGTGGTGGCCGGCGGCCAGGTTCATGGCGTGGTGCCGAAAAGCTTCCTGCCCAATTACAGCGAGTTCTACGAGGCGCGCCAGTTCAACGCCGCCGACAGTGCGACCGTGTCCGAGGTCATGCTGCTGGGGCAGCAGGTACCGTTCGGCGCCGGGTTGCTGTTCGATGTAGCCAATGTCGAGAACTTCCGCTTCCACGTCGAGATCTGCGAAGACGTGTGGGTGCCGGTGCCGCCGTCGTCCTATGCGGCGATGGCCGGGGCGACGGTGCTGGTCAACCTGTCGGCCTCGAATGCGGTGGTGGGCAAGGCCGGCTACCGGCACCAGCTGGTGAGCCAGCAGTCGGCGCGCTGCCTGTCGGCCTATCTGTATACATCGGCCGGGCTGGGCGAGTCGACCACCGACCTGGCCTGGGACGGCCAGGCCATCATTTACGAAAACGGCGAACTGCTGGCCGAAGCGCCGCGCTTTGCCGACGGCTCGCACCTGATCGTGGCCGACGTGGACCTCGAGCGCCTGTCGCGCGAGCGCATGCGCCTGACCACCTTTGGCCAGTGCGTGCGGCGCCACGCCGACGAAGTGGCGATGTTCTCGGTGATCCGTTTCGAGGTGCCGGTCGCGCGCACGGCGCAGCTGCCGCTGGTACGGGCGGTGCAGCGCTTCCCGTACGTGCCAGCCAATCCGGCGCTGCGCGACGAACGCTGCACCGAGGTGTACAGCATCCAGGTACAGGGACTGGAGCAGCGGCTGCGCTCCTCCGGCATCCGCAAGCTGGTGATCGGCATTTCGGGCGGCCTCGATTCGACCCACGCGCTGCTGGTCTGCGCCAAGGTGATGGACCGCCTCGGCCTGCCGCGCACCGACATCCTCGCGTACACCATGCCGGGCTTCGCCACCAGCGAGCGCACGCTGGCGCAGGCGCGCCGGCTGATGGAAGTGGTCGGATGCAGCGCGCACGAGATCGACATCCGTCCGAGCTGCGAGCAGATGCTGAAGGATATCGGCCACGCCTACGCCGACGGCCAGCAGTCGTTCGACGTCACGTTCGAGAACGTCCAAGCGGGCGAACGCACCAGCCACCTGTTCCGGCTGGCGAACCAGCACAATGCTCTGGTGGTGGGTACCGGCGACCTGAGCGAGCTGGCGCTGGGCTGGTGCACCTACGGCGTGGGCGACCATATGTCGCATTACAACGTCAACGCCAGCGTGCCGAAGACGCTGATCTCGCACCTGGTGCGCTGGGTATCCGAATCGGGCGCGATGGGCGACGAGGGTTCCGCAGTGCTGGCCGACGTGCTGTCCACGAACATCAGCCCCGAGCTGGTGCCGGGCAAGGCGGGCGGGCAGCCGGAGCAGTCGACCGAGGACGTGATCGGCCCGTACGAGCTGCAGGACTTCAACCTCTACTACATCGTGCGCTACGGCTTTGCGCCGTCGAAGGTCGCGTTCCTGGCGTGGAGCGCGTGGCGTGACCGCACACAGGGTGCCTGGCCGCACGGCGAGCACGTGTCGCGCAACGAGTACGCGCTGGCCGACATCAAGCGGGTGCTGCGCATCTTCGTGCAGCGCTTCTTCCGCGGCAGCCAGTTCAAGCGCTCGTGCGTGCCGAATGCGCCCAAGGTCGGCACCGGCGGATCGCTGTCGCCGCGCGGCGACTGGCGCGCGCCGAGCGATTCCGAGTCGGTGGTGTGGGTCCGCGACCTCGATCGAATTCCAGATACTGCGACAAACCAAACAGGAGACACCCAATGAAACAGATCACCTGCGTCATCAAACCCTTCAAGCTCGACGAAGTGCGCGAAGCGCTGGCTGACGTCAACGTCACCGGCCTGACCGTCACCGAGGTCAAGGGCTTCGGGCGCCAGAAGGGCCATACCGAGCTGTATCGCGGCGCCGAATACGTGGTCGACTTCCTCCCCAAGATCAAGATCGAGGTGGTGGTGGACGATTCGATGGCCGATGCCGTGGTGGACGCGATCATCAAGGCCGCGCGCACCGGCAAGATCGGCGACGGCAAGATCTTCGTCCAGAACATCGAGCAGGTGATCCGCATCCGTACCGGCGAAACCGGGCCCGACGCGGTCTGAACGCCAAGCTACTGTAATTCCTCCCCCGAACGCGGGCGCATACCACGCCCGCGTTGTCAATTCCCGCCGCGCACGTATCGAACTTACAACAAGCCTTGTTGTAATTGTACGGACACAATTGTTTTGTATAATCAACAATGGTCGGCGTGTTCGTGGGCAATCTTCCAGTGCTGCCGACTCCTATAAAAATTACGCCCCGGGGCGCGGAGACGAGGAGAAGTCGGCATGTCGAAGGTTTTCCACAAGCTTGCAGTCAGCAATTTTTTCCAGGACTGGTCGAATACCAGCCTGATCACCACCGCGGGTAACTGGAGCGATGTGCCCAGCATCATGGGATACCGCGGCGACCTCATGTCTACTAGTCCCGGCAAGGATGCGCGGCTGGCGCTGAGCGACGGCACCCAGGTCCTCAACGTTACGCCGAACCTGACCAGCACCGGCAGCACCTCCGGCGGCATCGCCGAATTCCACCTGGCCGATCCGGTCGTCGCCCTGCAGGGCTCCGGCACGGCGCAGGCGCCGCACCTGGTACTTTACCTGGACGCGAGCGGGCGCAAAAACCTGAACTTCTCGGTCGACCTGCGCGACCTCGACCTGAACGACAATTCGGTCCAGCAGATCTCGGTGCAGTACCGCATCGGCGACAGCGGCGACTGGACGCTGGTGCCGGGCGGTTATGTAGCGGATGCTTCGGCCGGCGCCAGCGCCACGCTGGTCACCAAGCTCAATATCGCGCTTCCTGCAGTACTGAACAACCAGTCGCAGGTCGAAATCCGCATCCTGACCACCGACGCCGTCGGCGCGGACGAATGGATCGGCGTCGACAACATCAGCGTCACCAGCGAAGCGGCGGGCCTCGATACCACCGCACCGCAGCTGGCATCGAGCGCGCCGGAAGACGACGCCTTCGCGGTCGCGCCGGGAGCCAACCTGACGCTCGACTTCGACGAAGTGGTCGCGGCAGGCAGCGGCAAGATCACCCTCGACGACGGCAACGGCGACCTGCGCGTGATCGACATCAGGGATGCGAGCCAGGTCACGGTCAGCGGCCAGCGCGTCACCATCAACCCGGCGGCAAACCTCAAGATGGGCGCAACCTACCACCTGAGCGTGGACGCAGGCGCGGTGGTCGATGTGGCAGGCAACGCCTACGCCGGCACCGGTGCCGATCCGATCGACTTCCGCACCATCGATGCGATGACGCGGATCTTCGACATCCAGGGCGCGGGCCACACCTCGCCGTACGAGGGCAAGCTGGTGAACACGCGCGGCGTGGTGACCGCGATCGACTCCACCGGCACCCGGGGCTTCTGGATCCAGGACCCGGAGGGCGACGGCAACGCCGCCACCTCCGACGCGGTGTTCGTGTTCTCGACCCAGGCCGTGAACGTGGGCGACCTGGTCGAACTGCAGGGCGTGGTCGACGAATACGGCGGCAACGACGACAACAACCTGACCATCACCGAACTGACGCAGGTGCAGGGGCTGACCGTGCTGTCGACCGGCCACGCGATCGCGCCGACGATCCTGGGCCTGGGCGGGCGCCTGATCCCGACCGAAGCGGTCGACAGCGACAACTTTGGCGTGTTCAATCCGGACGTGGACGCGATCGACTTCTACGAGTCGATCGAGGGCATGCTGGTCGAGGCGCAGGACGTGCAGGCAGTCAGCACCACCTACCAGAACGCCACCTTCGCGATCACCGATAACGGCGCGACCGCGAGCGGCACCAACGACCGCGGCGCGATCACCAGCAGCGAGGGCGACCGCAACCCGGAACGCTTCCAGATCTACTCGGACGCCGGCGTCACCGGCGAAGCGCTGCCGGGCTACGTGCCGGGCGACCAGCTGGGCGACGTGACCGGCATCATGACCTACTACGGCGGGCTGTGGGAGCTGATCCCGACGATCGCGCCGAGCGCGCCGGTGTCGGTGGAGATCTCGCGCGACGTCACCAGCCTGGCCGGCGGCGACGCCCACCTGACCGTGGGCGCCTACAACCTCGCCAACATCGACCCGAACGACGGCGCCGAGAAGTTCGCGGCGGTGGGACGCGATATCGCGCTCAACCTGAACGCGCCCGACATCCTGGGCGTCGAAGAGATCCAGGATAACAACGGCACCGGCAAGCTGGTGCTGGCGTCGGACGTCACCCTGAACATGATCGTCGAAGCGATCGTGGCCGCGGGCGGCCCGCGCTACGCGTGGGTGGTGATCGACCCGATCGCCGAGAACGCGAACGGAGGCGAATCGAACGGCAATATCCGCAACGCGATCCTGTACAACCCGGCGCGCGTCGACTTCGTCGAAGGCAGCCTGCGCCAGGTGTCGGACACCACGCCGGCCGACGGCGACGGCTTCCGCAACAGCCGCAAGCCGCTGGTGGCCGATTTCATGTTCCACGGCGAAGAAGTCACCTTCGTCGGCGTGCACAACTACTCGCGCCTCGGCAGCGACGAATTGTTCGGGCAGAACCAGCCTCCGTTCATCTCGGGCGACCCGCGCCGCACCGACCAGAACACCGCGATCCGCGACTTCGTGCGCGCCGAGATGGCGGCCAACGGCAACGCGAACATCGTGGTGGCGGGCGACTTCAACGCCTTCCACTACGAGACCTCGATGACGTTGCTGGAGTCGGACGGGCAGCTCACCAACATGGTGTGGAGCCTGGACGTGCTGGACCGCTATTCCAGCTCCTACCAGGGCAGCAACGAGCAGATCGACCACCTGCTGGTGTCGAGCAGGCTGGCGGCGCAGGCGCTGTTCGACAACGTCCACATGAACAGCAACCAGCCTTACGGCACCACCCCGACCGACCATGACGCGGTGCTGGCGCGCCTGCTGATCAACACCGCGCCTTCCGCGGCGATGGAAGTGCTGGCGGGCGAAGAAGACGTCGCGCTCGTAGTCAGTGCAGCCAACGGCGTGCTGGCGAACGACAGCGACATCAACGGCGACGCGCTGGCAGCGGTGCTGGTCGACGGTCCGGACCACGGCAGCCTGGTGCTCAATGCGGACGGCTCCTTCGAGTTCACCGCTGACGGCAACTACCATGGCGCCGACAGCTTCAGCTACGTCGCGAAGGACGCGCATGGCGGAGTCTCGTCGGTGGTGACGGTGCAGCTGAACGTCGCCTCGGTGAACGACCTGCCGGTGGCCGGCGCGGACAGCGCTGTAGTGCTGGAAGACGGCGCCATCGCGATCGACGTGCTGGGCAACGACAGCGACGTGGACGGCGACAGCCTGACGATCGTGCTCGATGGCGGCCTGTCCGCAGCGGGTGCCTCGATCAGCATCGAGCAGGGCAAGGTGCGCTACGTGGCCGACGCCGACGGCTTCGACCTGCTGGCTGCGGGCCAGTCGGTGGCCGACAGCTTCACCTACCGTGTGATGGACGCGAACGGCGGCCTGAGCGCGCCGGTGACCGTCTCCGTCAGCGTGGGCGAGGCGGGCGACAACGTGGCGGTGGCCGGCACCAACAAGGCCGACAGCTTCGTCGACCTGACCGGCCGCGACAGCACCTGGTTCGGCGGCAATGGCGACGATCGCGCGCATGGCGCGGACGGCGCCGACGTCCTGTATGGCGAGACCGGTAGCGACTACCTGAACGGCGGCGAGGGCGCCGACAGCCTGGCAGGCGGAAACGGCAACGACGTCCTCGCGGGCGGCGCCGGCAACGACATCCTGGCTGGTGGCCATGGCGACGACATCCTGTTTGGCGGCGCGGGCATGGACATCCTGTCCGGTGGCCTTGGCAACGACAGCTTCGTATTCGCTGCCGGCAGCCACGCGACCATCACCGACTTCGCCGCGGGCGACCGCATCCTGACCGGCTACGCCGGCGACGGCTCCCTCGCCAGCCTGACCGCCTTCGGCGGCGGCGGCACTGCCTTCACCGTGACCGAAATCGACACCAACGGCGACGGCAGTATGGACGCGGTGGTCCTCACCGGCGCCGCCTTCGGCACCGGCTCCGTCACCCTGCAGAACTGGACCGCGGCCGCGCTGGCCCCGCACCTGCCGGAACCATGGATGTAAGCACAAGGCGCTAGCCGCCTGTAACCACCACTCATGGGGTCAGACACCGGTATCGTTATTCGATACCGAGGTCTGGCCCCATTTTTCATTTTCCGGTAGCGCGACGCGCTACTGCGGCGCGGCAATCAGCGGCGCAGCCCTTCAGCAGCGACGGTGCCTGACACCGGTGGTGGATTTCGATACCTGGAAATGTTGATACCGGGGTCTGACCCCGCGGGGTCAGGAGCCGGAGGAGGCGGGGACGCGCATGTCGAATTTCCAGGTGATCAGGCGCAGGGCGGTGATGAAGAAGGCGCTGGTCCACAGGGCGGTGTCGTAGTCGATGCCGTAGTGGCGCATGCCGATGAACATCCAGCTGCCAAGGAAGGCGCAGATGGCGTAGGGTTTGCCGTCGCGGAAGACCATCGGGACTTCGTTGCAGACGATGTCGCGCAAAACGCCGCCGAAGATGCCGGTGATGACGCCCATCATGGAGGCGATGAACAAGGGCATGCCGTGCGAGAGCGCGGACGCGACACCGGCAATCGAGAACAGGCCAAGGCCAATCGCGTCGGCGATGACGATCAGGCGCTCGGAGACGATCTGGCGCAAGGTGCGGATCAGGGGCGCTGCGATCAGGGCCAGGACGAAGATCAGGATCGCGTACTCCTGGTGCGTGACCCAGAACAGTGGGCGCTTGTCGAGCAGGAGGTCGCGCATGGTGCCGCCGCCGAACGCGGTGATGAAGGCGACGGTGAAGACACCTACCAGGTCCATCCGCTTGCGGCGGGCTTCGATGAAGCCGGAGAATGCCCCGACCAGGATTGCCATGATTTCGATGAACTTGATGAGCGTCATGGCCGGAACGATATCACGCAGGAGCGCGCGGGGGTAGGGTGAACTGTGCGCGCGTTGACGGGCTGGGTGTGGCGGGGGAAGTGCGAAAGGCGGGGGACAGTCCCGGCGGGACAGTCCCCAGTGCGCTTAGTACTCGCGGGAGGCTGAGCGCAGGAGGACCAGCAGGGCGCCGTGGCTGCGTTCGTCGATGCGCGCGGAGCAGAAGGCGATCACGTCTTCCTTCTGTTCGAGCCAGCTGTGCACCATGGAGCGCAGCACCGGTTCGCCGCCGGCGGAGCCGTGGCCCTTGCCATGGATGACCATCACGCAGCGGAATTTGCGCTGCCGCGCGTGGCGCAGGAAGTGCCCAAGCTCATCGCGCGCTTTGTCGCGCCGCATGCCGTGCAGGTCCAGTTCGTCCTCGACCTCGTAGCCGCCCTTGCGCAGTTTGCGCAGCACGTCCTGGCCATAACCCTGGCGCACGAAGGAGATGCTGGGTTCATTTTCCAGCAGGTGCTCGACGTCGAACTGGTCCGACATCATTTCGCGCATCACTTCGGCGTCGTCTTCTTCCTGCGTCAGCGGCCGCGCGCTGGCCAGGGTGCGGCTGGCGCTGGCCGGCAGGTTGGGCACGTAGCGGTCCGACTTGGGCATTTCCTTGACGCCGCCCAGCGCGTTGCGAAACAGGTTCGCTTCCTGCGCGGCCTTGCGCTCGCGCGCTTCGCGCTCGGCCTGTTCGATGGCGCGCGCCTGTTCGTCGTCCTTGAGCTTGTCGCGCAGGGATTTGAGGTCGGCGAAGTCCTTCAGCGTGGCCATCGGTGCTCCTTAGTCCTCCAGCGCTTCGAGGTAGCGCTGCGCGTCCAGTGCGGCCATGCAGCCGGTGCCGGCGCTGGTGATGGCCTGGCGGTAGACGTGGTCCTGGACGTCGCCGGCGGCGAACACGCCAGGCACGTTGGTGGCGGTCGCCATGCCTTCGAGGCCGGTCTTGGTCTTGATGTACCCGTTGTGCATGTCCAGCTGGCCTTCGAAGATGCCGGTGTTCGGCTTGTGGCCGATCGCGACGAAGATGCCGTGCACGGACACGTCGCGGGTGTCGCCGCTCTTGGTCGATTTGATGCGCATGCCGGTCACGCCGCCATCGTCGCCGGTCACTTCGTCCAGGGTGTGGTCGTATTCGATGACGATCTTGCCTTCGGCGGCCTTGGCCTTGAGGCGGTCGATCAGGATCGGCTCGGCGCGGAATTTGTCGCGGCGGTGCACCAGGGTGACCTTGGAGGCGATGTTCGACAGGTACAGCGCTTCTTCGACCGCGGTGTTGCCGCCGCCGATGACGGCGACTTCCTGGTTACGGTAGAAGAAGCCGTCGCAGGTGGCGCAGGCGGACACGCCGCGGCCCATGAACGCTTCTTCCGACGGCAGGCCGAGGTACTGGGCCGAGGCGCCGGTGGCGATGATCAGGGCGTCGCAGGTGTATTCGTTGGAGTCGCCCATCAGGCGGATCGGCTTTTCGTTCAGGTAGGTGGTGTGGATGTGGTCGAACACGATCTCGGTCTTGAAACGCTCCGCGTGCTGCAGCAGGCGCTGCATCAGTTCCGGGCCCTGCACGCCCATCGGGTCGCCCGGCCAGTTTTCCACGTCGGTCGTGGTCATCAGCTGCCCGCCCTGTTCGACGCCGGTCACCAGCATCGGGTTCAGGTTGGCGCGCGCGGCGTAAACCGCAGCGCTGTAGCCGGCAGGGCCGGAGCCGATAATGAGTACGCGGGCGTGTTTTTTGGTCGTCATGGCAGTCGGTTCGAGTAAATATTCAGGAAAACTGGGGTCGTTTGCGGATAGTTCAAGGCGCCCAAGATTATAAGCGATGGCGCGCAAGTCCATGAATCTGGCCGCATTTGCACTTATATGGCTTAGAATGGCTGGAACGCAATAAACGCACCCTGTTTCATCGAGAATGCCTAAGACAAGTCAATCCCAGAACCTGGGCAACACCCGCAATTCGTCCCGCCAGCCGCTTCCCAACCGGCTGGTGCGGCTGTTGTCCGAAGCGCGCTGGATCGCGCTGGCGGTGCTGTTCCTCTATTTCGTGATGATCCTGGTGAGCTATAACAAGCTCGATCCGGGCTGGTCGCACAATGTGGTGCAGCCGACCGTGTCCAACCTGGGCGGCCGCGCCGGCGCCTGGACCGCCGACCTGCTGCTGTATATATTCGGCTTTTCCGCCTGGTGGATCTGCGTGTGCTTCCTGCGAATCGTGTGGAAGGGCTACCGCTCGCTGACGCGCCGCGATGTACTGAATACGGCCGACGACCCGGAGCAGCGCGAGGAAGGCATCGTGCGCTGGGTCGGCTTCGTGCTGCTGTTCGCCGGCAGCGTGGGCCTGGAATACCTGCGCCTGTGGTCGCTGCCGGTGCAGCTGCCGCGCTCGCGCCCCGGCGGCGTGCTGGGCGAGGTGATCGGCGGCTCGGCGCACACGGCGTTCGGCTTCACTGGCGGCACCTTGCTGCTGCTGGCGCTGTTCGGGCTCGGCTTCTCGCTGTTCTTCCACGTTTCGTGGATGTCGGTGGCGGAGCGGATCGGCGAGAAGGTCGAGGACGCGATCGAGTGGGTGCGCCTGCGCATGGAAGACCGCCAGGACCGCAAGCAGGGCGAAGTGGCGCTGCACAAGCGCGAGGAAGTGGTGGTGCAGGAGCGCGCCAAGCACGTGGAGAAGCATCCGGTCGCGGCGCCTCCGGTCAAGATCGAGCCGGCCGTGGTCGAGGTGCAGAAGTCGGAGCGGGTGCAGAAGGAGAAGCAGGCGACGCTGTTCCAGGACCTGCCGGGCGACTCCAAGCTGCCGCCGCTGGCGCTGCTGGACGAGGCGCCGCCGGCCCAGGAGACGGTGTCGAACGAGACGCTGGAATTCACCAGCCGCCTGATCGAGAAGAAGCTGTCGGACTTCGGCGTGGAAGCGAAGGTGGTGGCTGCCTATCCTGGCCCGGTCGTGACGCGCTACGAGATCGAGCCGGCCACCGGCGTGAAGGGCAGCCAGATCGTGAACCTGGCGCGCGACCTGGCGCGTTCGCTGTCGCTGACTTCGATCCGCGTGGTCGAGACCATCCCGGGCAAGAACTACATGGCGCTGGAGCTGCCGAACCCTAAGCGCCAGATCGTGCGCCTGACCGAGATCGTCGGTTCCAAGGTCTACAACGACAGCACCTCGAACCTCACGGTCGCGCTGGGCAAGGACATCGCCGGCAAGCCGATGGTGGCCGACCTGGCCAAGATGCCGCACTGCATGGTCGCCGGTACCACCGGCTCCGGCAAGTCGGTCGGCATCAATGCGACCATCCTGTCGCTGCTCTATAAATCCGACCCGGCCGACGTGCGCCTGATCCTGATCGATCCGAAGATGCTGGAGATGTCGGTCTACGAAGGCATCCCGCAC
>DASTVB010000007.1:0-25335 GCA_035759315.1 Telluria sp.
CGATCCACCCGCCGGGTCGGTGAGGCCGCGGATCGTGTGGCAGGCGGCGCAGCGCTGCTCGACAAAGGCGGCGCGCCCGCGTTCGAGGAAGGCATCGGTGGGCGCGGCGGCGGGGGCGGCCTGGCGCGCCAGCCAGGCGTCGAATTCGGCGGGCGCGCTGGCGACCACGTGCAGCGCCATGCGCGCGTGCTGCTCGCCGCAGTATTCGGCGCACTGGCCGCGGTACACGCCGCTTTTTTCGGCATGCAGCGTCAGGCCCGTGACGTGGCCGGGCACCATGTCCTTCTTGCCGCCCAGCGCAGGCACCCACAGGCTGTGGATCACGTCGGTGGTGGTCAGGCCAAGGTAGACCGGCTGGCCGGTGGGGATGTGGATCTCGTTGGCGGTGACGATTTCGCGACCGCTCGCCTTGTCGCGGTAGCGCACTTCCCACCACCACATCTTGGCGGTGACCGCGATGTGCAGCGCGTCGCGCGAAGTCTGCGGGACCAATTGGGTACTGCGCCATGTGCTTGCCGCCAGCAGCACGGTCAGCACCGAGACGGGGAAGGCGACGCCGGCCAGGGCGATCCAGCGCATCGGCCGCACCGGCCCCGGCGTGCGGCGCATGCCGATCGCCAGCAGCGCCATCACCAGCGCGAACACCAGCGCGGCGCCGATTGCCATGATCCAGCCCAGCTGGGTGATGATCGCGGCGTCGGGGCCGGCCGGGTGGAGGACCGACTGGATCATTGAAGCGTGTACAGGTAAGCCGCCATGTGGCGGGCTTCGTCTTCGGACAGCCCCAGTTGCGGCATCGGCGTGCCGGGCACCATGGCGGGCGGGTCGAGCAGCCAGCGGACCAGGTTGTCAGGCTGGTTGGGAATATGGCCGGCGATGTAGCTGCGCAGCCCGAAGGTGTCGAGAGAAGGGCCGGCGGTGCCGCGCGCGCCAGTCACGCCCGGGATCGCGTGGCAGGAGCCGCACTGGTACTGCGCCATCAGCGCCTTGCCGCGCGCGGCCTCGCCGCCCGGTACCCGCAGCGGCTTTGGCTCGTCGTCGCAGCCGGCCAGCGACACCAGCAGGGCGCCGCAGGCGGCAAGCGCCGCGGCGCGCCATGATCGGGCGGTCCCGGTGTGTTCAAGCCTGCCTCGATAGCCGCGCACGTTTGATCCTGTGAAAGCCCTGTTGATATATATAATACAAGAAACACCGATATCATTTTTTCAACGGAACGCGCCCGGCGCCGACAGCCGGACCGCCACCACCGTCATTCCGGCGCAGGCCGGAATCCATACGTCCGACGCGAACAATCGCCGTCACTTCGGCTACGGACGCTCTGCATGGATCCCGGTCCGCCGGATGACGGCCTTGCGGCCCAGGCACGACGCGCGCTCCCCAGGACAGGACAGATCATTCGATGCCGACCGACCGCACGCGCCTGATCCTCAAGACCACCGCCGCCACGCTGGCGCTGGCGGGCAGCGCCGCATTGCTGGCGGGGGCGGCGCTGCTGTGGTCGGGCTGGTACAACGTCGGCTCCACCGACCAGCACCTGCAGCCGGTCCACAGCCTGCTGGAAAAAGCCATGCACCGCTCGGTGCGCCACCATGCGCGCGAGGTAGTGGCGCCGGCGCTCGACGACGCCGCCCGCATCGGGCGCGGCGCGCAGGTCTACATCCGCAATTGCCAGCAGTGCCACGGCGGGCCGGGCGTCTCGCCTGAGGACTTCGGCAAGAGCATCCAGCCGGTGCCGGGCCCGCTGGTCGACGCCGCAAGACGCTGGAAGCCGCGCGAGCTGTACTGGATCACCCGCCACGGCATCAAGATGACCGGCATGCCGGCCTGGGAATTCCACCTCGCCGACGACGACCTGTGGAACGTGGTGGCCTTCATGCAGCAGCTGCCCCGGCTTACACCTCGCGACTACGCCGCCTACGTCGCCTTGCAGGGAGCCGCCCGGTGAAGGCGCGCGCGCCCGCCGCTCTGGCGCTGGCCTGCGCCGCGCTGCTGTCCGCCTGTGGCGAACGCGCCGCGCCGTCCGCCGGCGCCAATCCCGAACGCGGAAAGCTGGCGCTGTCGCAGTACGGCTGCCAGGCCTGCCACACGATCCCCGGCGTGACCGGCCCGCGCGTGTTCGTCGGCCCGCCGCTGGAAGGGCTGGGCCAGCGCAAATTCATCGCCGGCAGCCTGCCCAACACCCACGACAACCTGGTGCGCTGGATCCGCAACCCGCAGCAGGTCGACCCGCTCACCGCGATGCCTGCGCTGGACGTTGCGCCGCGCGACGCGGCCGACATGGCAGCCTATCTCCTTCAACATTGAGCTCCACCATGGCCAACGACACCAACGACAGGAACGACACCAACGACAGGAACGATGCCGACGACAAGCCCGAAGCGCGTTCCGAGCGCAGCTTCCTGCACCGGGTGGCGCTGGTCGACGGCCTGGGCCTGATCTTCCTGCTGGCGCTGGCGGCGATCTGGTACGCGTCGCACGCGCTGCTGCTGATCTTCGCCTGCATCCTGTTCGCGATCCTGCTGTACGACGCCAGCCAGCGGGTGCGCCAGCTGCTGCCGGTGCGGCGCAGCCTCGCGCTGGCGCTGGTGGTCGCCGTGCTGTTCGGCATATTCGGCGGCGGTGCCTACCTGATGGCGCCCCAGATCAGCGACCAGGCGCAGGAGCTGTCGCGCACCATCCCGGCCACGCTGGAAAAGCTGCACCAGACCGCCGCGCAGAATCCTGCGCTCAAGAGCATCATCGGCGAACTGCCGACGCCCGAGAAGCTGCGCGCGGCGCTGGCCGACGTGCTGCCGCGCGCCGGCCTGTTCTTCTCGGGCGTGTTCGGCGCGCTCGGCAACATCGTCATCATCACCTTCGTCGGCATCTACTTCGCGCTGCAGCCCTTCCTGTACATCGACGGCATCGTCACGCTGGTCCCCAAGCGCCGCCGCGCGCGCGCCCGCGAGGTGCTCGACGAGATCGGGCAGACGCTTTCGCGCTGGATGTTCGGGAAGTTCTTCTCGATGATCGTGGTCGGCATCGCGACCGCCAGCGGGCTGGCGCTGCTGGATGTGCCGCTGGCGCTGATCCTCGGGATCATCGCCGGGCTGCTGGACTTCATCCCTTACCTGGGGCCGCTGATGGCGGGCGTGCCGGCGGTCCTGATCGCGCTGTCGATCAGCCCGGAGCTGGCGCTGTCCGTGGTTGGCCTGTTCACGCTGATCCAGCTTGCGGAGGGCTACCTGCTCGAGCCGCTGGTCACCCGGAAAATGGTGTCGCTGCCGCCGGCGCTAACGATTATCATGCAGGTCCTGATGGGCGCATTCTTCGGCCTGGCCGGCGTCGCGCTTGCGACGCCGCTGACCGCGGTGCTGGCCGTCCTGGTCAGCATGCTGTACGTCCAGGACGTGCTCGGCGACCAGGTGCGCACGCCCCTCGAAGCAAACGGATCAAAACAAAAGGACAAATGAAACTCTTACGCTATGGCCGTCCCGGCAAGGAAAAGCCGGGACTGTTCGATGACGAAGGCCGCATCCGCGACCTCTCCGCCATCATCCCCGACCTCGGTCCCGAACAGCTGAACGACAAGGCGCTGCGCAAGCTGGCGAAGATCGACCCGGCATCGCTGCCGCTGGTGCGCGGAAATCCGCGCATCGGCGTGCCCGTCGCGCGGGTCGGCAAATTTCTCGGCATCGGCCTGAATTACGCCGACCACGCCGCCGAGACCGGGGCGCAGGTGCCGGCCGAGCCGGTGGTGTTCATGAAGGCGACCACCTGCCTGAACGGCCCGGACGATCCCATCATGCTGCCCAAGGGCTCGAAGAAGACCGACTTCGAAGTGGAACTGGGCGTCGTGATCGGCACCCGCGCCCGCCACGTGCCGGAAGCGGAGGCGATGAACTACGTGGCCGGCTTCTGCGTGGTGAACGACGTGTCCGAACGCGAGTACCAGAAGGAGCGCGGCGGCGGCCAGTGGACCAAGGGCAAAGGATGCGACACCTTCGGTCCGGTCGGTCCGTGGCTGGTGACGCGCGACGAAGTATGGGACATGGATGACCTGGACCTCTACCTCGACGTGAACGGCAAGCGCATGCAGACCGGGAACACCGGCACCATGGTGTTCCGCGTGCCCTTCCTGGTGAGCTACCTGTCCCAGTTCATGACGCTGGAGCCGGGCGACATCATCGCCACCGGCACCCCGCCCGGCGTGGGCATGGCGCGCACGCCGCCGCGCTTCCTCAAGCGCGGCGACAAGCTGCGGCTCGGGATCCCTGGCCTGGGCGAACAGCAGCAGGAAGTGGTGGCCTACAGCGCCGGCTGACAGACCGCGGCGTCGATCGCGTCGACCAGGCGCGATACCACTTCGCGCAGGTCGGCCTCGGTGCAGGTGAAGGGTGGCGCCAGCAGCACATGGTCGCCGCTCTCGCCGTCGATGGTGCCGCCCATCGGGTACACCATCAGCCCGTTCTCCATCGCGCGCGCCTTGACCGCCGCGTGCAGCCTGCGCGAGGGCGGGAACGGGCGCCGCGTGGCGCGGTCCTCCACCAGTTCCACCCCGATCAGCAGGCCGCGGCCGCGCACGTCGCCGACGAACTCGTGGCTGGCCAGCGCTTCCTTCAGCTCGCGCTGCAGGAAGGCGCCGCGCGCGCGCACCTGCGGCAGCAGCCTGTCTCCCTCCAGCACCTTTTGCACCGCCAGCGCGGCGGCGGCCGCCACCGGGTGGCCGGTGTAGGTGTGCCCGTGCTGGAACACCCCGCTGCGCAGCCGCAGCTGCTCGACCAGCGCGCTCTTCGCCAGCACCGCGCCGATCGGCTGGTAGCCGGCGCCCAGGCCCTTGGCCACGGTGACGATGTCCGGTTCGACCCCGTCCTGCCCGATCGCGTACATGTCGCCGCAGCGGCCCATGCCGCACATGACCTCGTCGGCGATGAACAGGATCCCGTACTTGTCGCACAGCGCCCGCACGCCGCGGAAGTAGCCGGGCGTGGGCGGGATCGCGCCGCCGGTGGCGCCGACCACTGGTTCCGCGACGAAGCCGATCAAGGTGGCGGGGCCGGCCTGCAGGATCGCCGCTTCCAGCTCGCGCAGCAGCATCGCGGTGTACTGGTCGCGCGTCTGCGCCTCGGAGCGGCCGCGGTACTCGTAGCAGGCCGAGACCCGCACCACGTCGGGCAGCAGCGGCGCGAACGGCTTGCGGCGCCACTCGTTGCCGCCCACGCCGAGCGCGCACAGGGTGTTGCCGTGGTAGCTCTGGCGCCGCGCCACGAAGCGGGTGCGCCCGGGCTGCCCGGTTTCGACGAAATACTGGCGCGCCAGCTTGAGCGCGGTCTCCATCGCCTCCGATCCGCCCGACACCAGGTACACCTCGCTGTCGCCGCCCGGCGCGCCTCGCCCCAGCCGCTCGGCCAGTTCCTCGGCGGCTTCGGTGGTGAAGAAGGAGGTGTGGGCGTAGGCGACCGTGTCGAGCTGGCGGCGGATCGCCTCGAGCACCGCCGGATGAGCGTGTCCGAGCGAGGACACCGCGGCGCCGCCGGACGCGTCGATATAGGTATTGCCGTCGCTGTCGGTGATGTGGATGCCGC
The DNA here is from genome assembly GCA_035759315.1 of Telluria sp. Lineage (GTDB taxonomy): Bacteria > Pseudomonadota > Gammaproteobacteria > Burkholderiales > Burkholderiaceae_D > Telluria. The sequence goes on from DASTVB010000007.1 coordinate 5,565, forward strand.
TGGCCGAAACAGCGACTGGCGGCGTGTGGCGCAGGTTGCGGTGGATGATGCGGGTCATGCGGTCCTCCGGCGTGTCTGGTCGAAGCGGGAACGATACGCGCCGGTTTGACGCAGCTTATTGATCCACGTCTTTCCGTATGCAAATATATCGTCATCCCAGCGCAGGCTGGGATCCATACTGAACGTCCGCACCGGACACAATCGTTCAGTCAACTCAGCATGGATCCCAGCCTTCGCTGGGATGACTGCCCCGGACCATCACCCATGAGCCGCGACCGCCTGCCGCCAATCGCCGAACAAGATATGAGCAGCGCCCAGCTCGCCGCCGCGCAGGCGGTGGTGCAAGGGCCGCGCGGGGCGCTGGTCGGACCTTTCGTGCCGCTGCTGCGCAGCCCGGAGCTGATGGAGAGGGTGCAACAGCTGGGCGCCTACCTGCGCTACCGCAGTGCGGTCGGCACCCGCCTGACCGAGCTGGCGATCCTGCTGGTGGCGCGCGAATGGGACCAGCAGGTCGAATGGGCGATCCACGCGCCGATCGCGCTGGAGGCGGGCGTGGCGCCGCACATCGTCGACGCCATCGCCAACTGGTCGCGCCCGCAGCAGATGTACGCCGACGAACAGGCGGTTTACGATTTCTCTCTGGAGCTATTGGTGAACAAACGAGTCTCGGACGAGACCTGGGCGCGCGCGCTGGCGCAGTTCGGGGAGCAGGGCGTGACCGACCTGGTGGGGATCAACGGCTACTACACGCTGCTGGCGATGGTGATGAACGCGGCGCAGACCCCGGTGCCGGAATCGAGCGCCGCGCCGCTGCCTTAGGCTAGGACTTTTTTCAGCCAGAGGCTGATGTCGCGCACTTCCTCGGCGCATACCGAGTGCTGCATCGGGTACTCGTGCCACTCGACCTGGTAGCCCATCTGCAGCAGCTGGTCGCGCGAGGCGATCGCGCGCGGCAGCGGAATTACGCCGTCGTGGGTGCCGTGGCACAGGAAGATCGGGGTCGCCAGGCTGGCGGGCGAGCGCTCGGCTAACACCTTGTCGGCCAGCGTCACGTAGCCGGACAGACACAGCATGCCGGCCAGGGTTTCAGGGTGCCGCATGCCGACCTGCAGCGTCATCGCGCAACCCTGGGAGAAGCCGGCCAGGATGATGCGGCTGGCCGGGATGCCGCGCGCCTTTTCGGCGGCGATGAAGGCTTCCACCATGCGCTGCGACTGGCGCAGGCCCGCTTCGTCCTCGCGCCGCACCAGGTCGTTGCCGAGGATGTCGTACCAGGCGCGCATCACGTAGCCGCCGTTGATCGTCACCGGCATCGCCGGCGCATGCGGGAAGATGAAGCGGATGCCGGGCAGGCCTTGCAGGTCGAGTTCGCGCACCACCGGCACGAAATCGTTGCCGTCGGCGCCCAGGCCGTGCAGCCAGATCACCGAGACTTCGGGATTCGGCTTGGTGTCGATGACGATGTGTTCGAGCAGTTGGGTCATGCGTTTCCTTCAGTTGGCGCGGCGCTGCGCCGATTTCGGGCGGAACGCCTTGCATACCGCCGGGTCGGTTTCGATGTACGGGCCGCCGATCAGGTCGAGGCAGTAAGGCACCGCGGCGAACACGCCCGGCACCAGCACCGTGCCGTCGTCGTCGCGCAGGCCTTCGAGGGTCTCGCGGATCGCCTTCGGCTGGCCCGGCAGGTTGATGATCAGGGCGGCGTGCGTGGCGTTCTCGCGGATCACCGCCACCTGGCGCGACAGGGTCGCGGTCGGCACGAAGCGCAGGCTGACCTGGCGCATCTGTTCGCCGAAGCCGGGCATCTCGCGCGTGCCGACGGCCAGCGTCGCTTCCGGCGTCACGTCGCGGCGCGCCGGGCCGGTGCCGCCGGTGGTCAGCACCATGTCGCAGCCGACGTTGTCGACCAGGTCGATCAGGGTGGCTTCGATGTTGGCGCGGTCGTCGGGGATCAGGCGCGGCTCGGTGGTGTACGGCGTGGTGAGCGCCGACGCCAGCCACTCCTGCAGCGCGGGAATGCCCTTGTCCTCGTACACGCCTTCACTGGCGCGGTCCGAAATCGAGACCAGTCCGACGACCAGCGGCTTATTCATCGTCGCGCGCCTCGTCGTCTTCGCCCGCTTCATCCTCCTCGTCGGTGGACTTGGCCGGCTTGGCCAGCTGCTTGAGGACCTGGAACAGCTCGCGGTAGGCTTTCGGCGGCTTGTTCTCGGCCTGCTCCTTGCGGGCGTTGCGGATCAGGGTGCGCAGGTGCTGCGCGTCGAGCTGCGGATGCTCTTCCAGCAGGGCGGTGAGCGCCTTGTCGTCGGCCAGCAGCTTCTCGCGCTTGCGTTCGATCGCGTGCAGCTGCGCGGTGTCGGCCTTGGAGGCGCCGCGCCAGCCTTCGATGGTGCGCCGGATGACCGCCACTTCGTCCTCGTCGAGGGTGCGCATCTTCTTGCCGACGAACTGTAGCTGGCGGCGGCGACCCTCGTGGTTGGTGATGGTCTGGCACATCAGGATGGCTTCGCGCACGTCTTCCGGCATCGGCACGCGCTTGACGCGGTCGCGCGGTTCGTCGACCAGTTCGGCGCCGAGCTTTTGCAGCTCGTCCATCTGGCGTTTCAGTTCCGACTTGGAAGGGCGGTCATATTCCTGCTCAAACTCGGACGACTGGAAGCCGACGGAGCCGCGGTTTGGATTTGGCATGGTATTGGAGTCCGATTGAAGAATGGCAACCGGTAAAATGTATCAACGCTGCTATCATAACTGTTTTGAATCGAAAGCCTTGCAAAACACGACATGAACGATTCCGTTTTCAGCCTCACCCAGGACCAACTCAAGCAGCTGACGCAGGACGTGCTGGGCTACGCCCGCGAGGCCGGCGCCAGCGATGCCGCCGTCGAAATCAGCGAAGGTAGCGGCCTGTCGGTGTCGGTTCGCCGCGGCAAGATCGAAACGATCGAGCAAAACCGCGACAAGGGGCTGGGCGTGACCGTGTATATCGGGCAGAAGCGCGGCAACGCCAGCACGTCCGATTTTTCCGGCGATTCGCTGCGCGCGACGGTGGACGCGGCCTACAACATCGCCCGCTTCACCTCGGAAGACGATTGCGCCGGGCTGGCCGACGAGGACATGCTGGAGAAGAATCCGCGCGACCTCAAGCTGTTCTACCCGTGGACCATTAGCACGGAGGAGGCGGTCGAATTCGCGAAGCGCGCTGAGGATGCCGCGTTTGCGGTCGACCCGCGCATCACCAACAGCGAAGGCGCCAACGTGCACGTGCAGCAGTCGCACTTCGTGGCGGCCAACTCGCGCGGTTTCGTGGGCGGCTATCCGTTTTCTCGCCACACGCTGTCGGTGGCGCCGATCGCCGGCCGCGGCGCGCGCATGCAGCGCGATGACTGGTACACCTCGGTGCGCGACGCCAGCAAGATGGCGGCGCCCGAAGAAGTCGGCGCCTACGCCGCCAAGCGCGCCATGGCCCGCCTGAACGCACGCAAGCTCGACACCCGCACCTGCCCGGTGCTGTTCGAAGCGCCGCTGGCGGCCGGCCTGCTTGGCGCGCTGGTGCAGGCCACCTCGGGCGGTGCGCTGTACCGCAAGTCCAGCTTCCTGCTCGATTCGCTGGGCAAGCAGGTGTTCCCGTCCCATATCCAGGTGCTTGAGGACCCGCACGTGATCGGCGGCGTGGGCTCGGCCCCGTTCGACGAGGAAGGCGTGCGTACCGTGAAGCGCGACGTGGTGCGCGACGGCGTCCTGCAGGGCTACTTCCTGTCCACCTATTCGGCGCGCAAGCTGGGCATGAAAACCACCGGCAATGCGGGCGGTTCGCACAACCTGACGCTGCGCTCCACGCTGACCAAGCGCGGCGACGACTTCGAAGGCATGCTGCGCAAGATGGGCACCGGCCTGCTGGTCACGGAGCTGATGGGGCAGGGCACCAACTACGTCACCGGCGACTATTCGCGCGGCGCGTCCGGCTACTGGGTCGAAAATGGCGTCATCCAGTACCCGGTGGAAGAGATCACCATCGCCGGTAACATGAAGACCATGTTCGAGCAGATCGTCGGCGTCGGCACCGATACCCTCATTCGCGGCAACAAGGAGACCGGCTCGATCCTCATCGAGAGCATGGTCGTCGCCGGCAGCTAGGCACCCGCGTCATCCCCGCGCACGCGGGGACCCATGCTGAACTGATCCAACCGGCACACGTCGCTCCCTCGCCATACTCACCATGGGTTCCCGCTTTCGCGGGAATGACGGTTTTGGGGGACGCATCCCCCTGTTGCGTTAAGGGAAACTCAGCCATACACTGGCTGGATAATCCAAACAACAGGAGACCAGCACATGGAACGCCGTTCCTTCCTCACCAAGGCCGCCGTTGGCGCCACCGCCGGCGCGATCGCAGCGCCCGCAGTTGCGCAGGCGCTGCCTGCGATCCAGTGGCGCATCGCAAGCAGCTTCCCCAAGAACCTCGACACCATCTACGGCGCATCCGAGCGCTTCGCCAAGCGCGTCTCAGCGCTCACCGGCGGCAAATTCACCATCCGCGTGTTCGCGGCCGGCGAGATCGTCCCGGCGCTGCAGGTGCTGGACGCGGTGCAGGCGGGCACGGTCGAGATGGGCCACTCGGCTTCCTACTACTACGTGGGCAAGGACCCGACGTTCGCCTTCGATTGCGCGGTGCCGTTCGGCCTGACCTCGCGCCAGCAGACCGCATGGTTCGAGCGCGGCGGCGGGCGCGAGGCGACGCGCGCCTTCTTCAAGGAATACGGCGTGCTCAATATGCTGGGCGGGAATACCGGCACGCAGATGGGCGGCTGGTTCCGCAAGGAGATCAAGTCGGTGCAGGACCTGAAGGGCCTGAAGATGCGCATCGCCGGCATGGCCGGCCGCGTGATGGAGCGCATGGGCGCGGTTCCGCAGCAGCTGGGCGGCGCGGACATCTACCCGGCGCTGGAAAAGGGCACCATCGACGCAGCGGAATGGGTCGGTCCGTATGACGACGAGAAGATCGGCCTGTACAAGGTGGCGCCGAACTACTACGCGCCGGGCTGGTGGGAGACCGGGCCGCAGCTGTCGTTCTATATCGGCATCAAGGCATGGGAGAAGCTGCCGAAGCAGTACCAGGCGGCGCTTGAAGCGGCGAGCTACGAGGCGCACGTCGGCATGCAAGCAGATTACGACTTCCTCAATCCGGGCGCGCTGGCGCGGCTGATGAAGAACGGCGCCAAGCTGCGCTTCTATTCCAAGGACATCATGGATGCGGCCTTCAAGGCTTCGCATGCGATCTACGAGGAAGAGGCGGCGAAGAATGCGCGCTTCCGCAAGATCTACGAGCCGTGGAAGCACTTCCGCCAGGAGCAGAACACCTGGGCCTCGGTGGCAGAGGCGTCCGTCTCCAACTACATGATCGGCGCCACCCGCAAGCGCTAGAAGTGGGGACTGTCCCTACGGGACTGTCCCCTGCTTTTTGGCTGGTGGCGGATCTACGGAAGGCCGGGGACAGTCCCGCAGGGGCAGTCCCCCTACGCCAGTTCGCGGCGCGCGTGAACGATGACACTGCGCGCCGACGACAACCCCAGCACGCCCATGCCCGCGGCCACCAGCAAGTCCGGCCATCCGGCGCCCGACGCGGACACGCCCAGCGCCGCAGCCATCACCGCCACATTCCCGATCGCGTCGTTGCGCGAGCATAGCCACACGGCCCGCATGTTCGAGTCACCGTTGCGGTAGGCGTACAACAGCGCCGCTACCAGCACGTTCGCCGCCAGCGCGACCGCGCCCACCACGCCCATCGTCGCCGCTTCCGGCACGGTACCTGCGGCCAGGTGGTGAACAGCGGTCCCCAGCACAAACAATCCGTACAGGCCCATGGTCACGCCCTTGCCGTATGCCGCGCGCGAGCGCCACACCGGCGCCAGTGCCAGCACGAACAGGGACACGCCGTAGTTGGCCGCGTCCCCGAAGAAGTCCACCGCGTCCGCCAGCAGCGACACCGAGCCGGACGTCCAGCCTGCCGCAAGCTCCACGCCAAACATCGCGGCGTTGACCAGCAGTGCGATCCACAGGATGCGGCGGTATTGTTTGTCGACGGGCGGTGTGGCCGGAGCGCAGCTCCCGGTGCAGCAGGCGGACATGAAAATTCTCCTTTGGTTGAGGTATAGTCGCCATTGCAAACCCTGTAGCTGCTACAGGGTCAAGCGCTTTCGAACCGGAGGATCCAACCAATGTCCACGCTGCTGAAGATCGGCGAACTCGCCCGGCGCACCGGCTCGCCGGTCGAGACGATCCGCTTCTACGAGCGGGAAGGGCTGCTGGAGGCGCCGGCGCGCTCGGACGGAAACTACCGGCTGTACGGGCCGGCGCACGAAGAGCGCCTGCAGTTCATCCGCCACTGCCGTTCTCTGGACATGACGCTGGACGAGATCCGCAGCCTGCTGGCGCTGCGCGACGCGCCGGGGGAGAGCTGCGGCGCCGTCAACGAACTGCTGGACCGGCACATCGAGCACGTCGCGGCGCGCATCGCGCAGCTGCAGTCGCTGCAGGCGCAGCTCGGCGACCTGCGCAGCCGCTGCCAGTCGGCGCAGGCGACGCGCGATTGCCGGATCCTGCAGGGGCTGGGTGACGCGGAAGGTGCGGAGCCGGCGCGCCTGGGAACGCACGGCGGCGGCTGCCATTAGGGGACTGTCCCCAAAGGGGACCGTCCCCAGCTTTTTAGCCGGCATATCGAAGCAAAGATCCGGGGACAGTCCCCTGCGGGGACGGTCCCCTTACCGTTTAGCCAGCACCGCGATCAGCTTGCGCGAATCGACCGGTTTGACGAAGTGGTGGTCGAAGCCGGCGGCTACGGCATGTTCGCGGTCCTGGTCGTGGCCGTAGCCGGTGACCGCGATCAGGCTCATGCCGTCGTTGCCCGGCAGCTGGCGAATCCGCTGCGCGAGCTCGTAGCCGTTCATGTCCGGCAGGCCGATGTCAAGCATGCCGACGTCGAAACGCTCGCCGGCGGCGCGTGCGAGCGCGCGCGCCGATTCGGTTTCGACCACCACCCGGTGGCCCGCCGCCTCCAGCACCATCGACAGCATCGATGCCGCATCTTCGTTGTCGTCCACCAGCAGGATGTCCAGGCTGTGCGCCGCGGCCGGGAGCGGCGCTTCCGTGCGCCAGCCGGCGTCGAGCGAACCTTCCGGCATGCGCGGCAGGTGCACGATGAAGCTGCTGCCCCGGCCTTCGCCCGCGCTCTCGCAGTACACCCGCCCGCCATGCAGGTCGACCAGGCTCCTGACCAGCGCGAGGCCGAGGCCAAGGCCGCCCTGGGCGCGGTCGGAGGTGCGTTCGGCCTGGGCGAACAGCTCGAAGATTTCGGCCTGGATCGCCGGCGGGACGCCGATGCCGTTGTCGCTGACGACCAGAAGCACTTCGTTGTCGCGCACCTCGGTATGCAGGCGAACCTGGCCACCTTCGGGCGTGTATTTGGCGGCATTGTTGAGCAGGTTCGCGAGGATCTGCACCAGGCGGTTCTCGTCCCCCAGTACATGCGCGCGTTCGGCGGCCAGGTCGACCACCAGGTGGTGGCGGCGCGATTCCATCAGCGGGCGCGCCTGTTCCACCGCGCTGGCCGCGATGCGCTTGATGTCCTGCGGCTCGCGCTTGATTTCGACCAGCCCGCGCGTGACGCGCGAGACGTCCAGCAGGTCGTCCACCAGTCCGGTCATGTGGCGCACCTGGCGGCTGATCACCTGGCTGGTCTGCTTCAGGCGCGGGCCGCTCAGTTCGACCATCTGCATCAGTTCCGCCGCCGCGCCGATCGGGGCCAGCGGGTTGCGCAGTTCGTGCGCCAGCATCGCCAGGAATTCGTCCTTGCGGCGGTTGGCTTCCTGCAGTTCGCGTTCGGTCTGCTTGCGGTCGGTGATGTCGCGGTAGAAGACGGTGATGCCACCGTCCAGCGCGGGGTAGACGCGCACCTCCATCCAGCCCTGCACCCCTGAACGGTACTGGAACAGGGTCTCGATCGATTCGGCCACGCGGGTGGCGTGCACGCGCCGGTACAGCGCTTCGCGCGGGGTGCCGATCACTTCGGGGAAGAGTTGCCACAGCTTCTGGCCCACCAGCACCGCCTGCGAGTAGCCGAGCATGCGCGCGCCTTCCGTGTTCACGCTGGTGACGGTCCAATCCGGCGCGATCATCGCGAAGCCTTCGTTGATGCTGTTGATGATGTACTGGGTGCGGTCGCGCTCCGCGCGCAATTCCACTTGCGCCCGCGCGCGTTCCATCTCGGCCCAGGTTCGTTCGGCCATTTCGCGCGCCAGGTCGATGTCTTCGTCGCCCCAGTTGCGTGGGGCGTTGTCGTGCAGGAACAGGATCGCCACCAGCCGGCCGGAGCGCACCAGCGGCAGCGACAGCACCGCGCGGACTTCGATCGCGTGGTAGGCGCCGGCGTGCGCGGCGGTGCGCGGATCGGTGGTGGCGTCGTCGACGATCATCGGACGGCCCGAGCGCAGCAGGTTGGCGATCGGCAGGCCGAAGTCGTCCAGCGTCAGCACCTGGCCGGCGATGCTGGAGACGTCGTCGCGGTTCCAGTCGCTGCGCAGGAAGATGGTGTTTTCGTCGGCCTGCATATCGCAGAATCCGACCCGCGCCACGTTGAGCCGTTCGCCCAGCATGCGGCTGGCGCGGCCCACCATCTCGGCCGGCGATTCGAGCATGCGCATCGCATCGGCCAGCTCCAGCTGGAATTCCTGGCGGCGGCGCGTCAGGACCTCCTGCGTGCTCTCGATGGTGGTGCAGTACATGCCCTCGATCTCGCCATGATCGCCTTCGACCGGGGAATAGGAGAAGGTGAACCAGGTCTGCTCGAGCCGTCCGGTGCGCAGCATCGTGAGCGGGAAATTCTCGAAATACTGGGACTTGCCGCCCAGCGCCGCCTCCACCACCGGCCCGACGTCATGCCAGATCTCGGGCCAGATCTCGCGGAACGGCGCGCCCAGCGAGGCCGGGTGCTTGTTGCCCAGAATGGCGCGGTAGGGATCGTTGTACAGGAAGCCCAGCTTCGGTCCCCATGCGACGAACATCGGGAAATTCGAGTTGAGCATCAGCCGCACGACGGTGGTGAGCGTGTGCGGCCAAGTGGCCGGATGGCCAAGGGGGGAGTGCGACCAGTCGAGGTCACGGAGCAGGCTCCGTACCTCGCCTTCGCCTTCAAAGAGTTTCAGACCGGTCGCTTTGTTTGACATGGACCGGTCATTCTCGCATCTGCGCCGCTTATGTTGTGCACGATTGGAACGCCGTGCATCAGCGGCGTGGCGGTTATCCCCGCAGCGCCTGCAGGATCGGCTGCAGCACCGCGCCACCGAGGCGTGCGCTGCGTGCGCCGTCCCAGCCGGTCTGCGCGTCCGGATCGTTGGCGTTGTCCTTGAACGGCAGCTCCAGCGTCAGCGACAGGCAGCCGAACAGGTGACTGATGTGCGGGGAACCCATGGTCAGCGTTTCGTCGGTGTAGGGCGCATCGCCGTAGCCGTGCGTGTCCTGGAAGTCAGGGCTGGCGATCATGAAGTCCTTCTGGAACTTGGTCTCGCGCGCCAGGTCCGCCGGGGTGAAGTTCGGCAGCGCGCCGCTGCCGGCGGTGAACACGTACGGCAGGCCTTCGTCGCCGTGCACGTCGAGGAACAGGTCGCAGCCGGTCTGCTTCATCTTTTCGCGCACCAGGAATACTTCCGGGCTGCGCTCCATCGATGGCGTATTCCATTCGCGGTTCAGGTTCGCGCCGGCGGCGTTGGTGCGCAGGTTGCCGCGCACCGAGCCGTCCGGGTTCATGTTCGGGACCACGTAGAACACGGCTTCCTTCAGCAGCTGGCGGCCGAACGGGTGGGCCGGGTCGAGCAGCGCGTCGAGCATGCCTTCGACGAACCATTCGGCCATCGTCTCGCCCGGGTGCTGGCGTGCGATGACCCAGACCTTCTTCTTGCCCGCGTCTTCGTCGCCGATCACCAACATGTTCAGGTCGCGGCCATCGACGGTGCTGCCCAGGTCCAGCAAGCGCACGTTTTCCGCCATCTGCGCGCGGTCCAGCAGCTCCAGGTGGCGCTCCCACGAATACGGCTCGAAGTAGGCGTAGTAGACGCTGTCCATGGCCGGGGTGTGGTTGATGGTCATGACCTGGCCGTCGAAGCTGGTCGGGACGCGGAACCAGTCCAGGCGGTCGTAGCTGGCCATCGCCTGGTAGCCTTCGAAGCCTTTCGGATAGGCGGCCTGGCCGGCGTTCAGGAAGCGGATCGTGCACGGCTCGCCCTGCGCGCCCTGCAGGCGGAAGTAGAACCACTGGATGATGTCCGCATGCGAGTCCTTGCGGATGTTCAGGTCGATGGCGTTGGCGCTGTCCGCGCTGACCACGTCGATGGCGCCGGCGTCGAACGCGCTGCTGATCTTGATAGGCATTAAAGAATTCCGGTTGGTGTTAGCACAAGCGGTAGATTTTAACGCGTTTGGCATGGCGTGGCGCAAATGGCATCGGTCCGGGCTTTGCTAGCTTGAGGGTTCGGCGCCATCCCGGCACCGAACAACCGGCAAGCCACCGACATGAGACATATCCCATTGCTGCGCGCCGAGGTCACTACCATCACGCCCCATGGTTTCTGGGTGGCCGCGGGCGGGGAGGAACTGTACGTCGCCTTCCACGAGTATCCGGCGTTCGAACACGCTTCCGTGCGCGAGATCGCCCGCATCGACATGATGTCGTCCAGCCGCCTGTACTGGCCGTGCCTGGGCATCGATATCGACCTCGCGGCGCTGCGCTGCCACGGCTTTGCCGCCGCCAGCGCCTGCACCGCCTAGCCCGTTATCCGTAAAACCGTCATCCCAGCGAAGGCTGGGATCCATACAGAGCCGAACAAAGTGGCCTACCCAAGCCCGCCAAACCGCTCATAGAAGCTTGCATCCGCGTCCGGCGCATCCGGGTCCTCACGCCGCAGCACCTCCATCACATGCCGCTCCGCCAGCGCGTAAGTGGCGCGGTACACGCCGCGCGCCAGCTCATAGGCCCGCGCCCCCGGCCACGGCGCCGGCAGCAGCTCGATCGGCAGCATCGGGTCGTGCAGCTGCACGCGCCGGTAGGCGTGGATCAGCAGCGTGCGGATCACGAAGGCCCGTTCCGGCTCCAGTTCCGCGCAGCCCTTTTGCAGCAGCGCGAGCAGCGGTTCGAACACCTCGGCGAAATGGTCGTAGGAAGCGATGACCGGCGCCAGGTCCCAGCCCTGGTCCACCAGCTCGCGCAGCGGGCGGCCCGGCGCGCCCGGCAGTTCGCGCACCGCACACACCGGCACCTGCGCGCGCAGGCCGAGGCGGGTCAGGATCTCGTCCAGCACCTGGGCGTTGCCGGCCGGGTGCCCCAGGATGCCTGGCGCGAACTGGGCGAAGCCTTCCCACTCCAGTTCCTTGCGCAGGCGGTTGCGTTCCGGCGCGCCGATCGGTGAGGCGGCGCCGAGCAGCATGGTCCAGCAGCCGTCCCAGTGCACGTCCAGCGGAGTGTAGATGCGGCGGTTGGCGTGCTCGAAGCGCGCCAGTGCGTCCGGATGGATGGTGTAGGCGCTGCGGCGGCCGTCGCGGCTGGCCGCCAGCCAGCCTTCCTGCGCCAGCCGGAACACGCTGGTGCGCACCAGCCGGTCCGACACGCCGAACGGCGCCGCCAGTTCGATCAGGCTGCCCAGCCACACCGAGCCGCCGTGCGGATTGACCGCGTCGCCGAAGATGGTCATCACCAGCGACTTGGAGCGCGGCGGATCGGCGGCGAGGAAGTGGGCGATCCACTCCGAACTGGTCAGCTGTTTCATAGAGGCAAGTCTAGCAGACGGGATACAGTTTCTTAATATGAGTCAAATATTTTGTGTACTTCACGATTTTTGTATCGTATCATCCAAACCATCAGCTTGAAGGAGATTTGCCATGTACGCACAGATGGTTGAAACGGGCCTCGCGAACGTCCGCATGCAGGAAGACATGGACGCGCAGGAACGCGAGTTCCAGGCGCGCATCGACGCCGGCGTGAAGATCGAGGCCAAGGACTGGATGCCGGACGCGTACCGCAAGACGCTGATCCGCCAGATTTCGCAGCACGCGCACTCCGAGATTGTCGGCCAGCTCCCTGAGGGGAACTGGGTCACGCGCGCCCCTACGCTCAAGCGCAAGTCGATCCTGCTGGCCAAGATCCAGGACGAAGCAGGCCACGGCCTGTACCTGTACAGCGCCGCCGAGACGCTGGGCGTGTCGCGCGACGAGCTGCTGGCAGCGCTCCATTCGGGCAAGGCCAAGTATTCGAGCATCTTCAATTACCCGACCCTGTCGTGGGCCGACATGGGCGCGATCGGCTGGCTGGTGGACGGCTCGGCGATCATCAACCAGATCCCGCTGTGCCGCTGCTCCTACGGTCCGTACGCGCGCGCCATGATCCGCGTCTGCAAGGAAGAGTCCTTCCATGCGCGCCAGGGCTACGACATCATGCTGTCACTGTGCCGCGGCACGCCGGAGCAGAAGCAGATGGCGCAGGACGCCTTCAACCGCTGGTGGTGGCCGTCCCTGATGATGTTCGGCCCGTCCGACGCCGAATCGGTGAACAGCGCGCAATCCGCGCAGTGGCGCATCAAGCTGTTCTCGAACGACGAGCTGCGCCAGCGCATGGTCGACCAGACCGTGCCGCAGGCCGAATTCCTGGGCCTGACCGTGCCCGACCCGGACCTCAAATGGAACGAGGAGCGCGGCCACTATGACTTCGGCACCATCGACTGGTCCGAATTCCAGAATGTCCTGAAGGGCAATGGCCCCTGCAACAAGGAGCGCCTGCGCACCCGCGTCAAGGCATACGAGGAAGGCGAATGGTTCCGCGACGCGCTCGTCGCGTACGCCGACAAGCAGGCCGCTAAAAAGCAGGCCGCCTGATTTAACGGAGAGAGACAATGAGTAAAGAATGGCCCCTGTGGGAAGTGTTCATCCGCAGCCAGCACGGCCTGGCACACAAGCACGTCGGCAGCCTGCACGCGTCGGACGCGGAAATGGCGATCAACAACGCGCGCGACGTGTACACGCGCCGTAACGAAGGCGTGTCGATCTGGGTCGTGCGCGCCGCCGACATCGTCGCCTCCAGCCCGGGCGACAAGGCGCCGCTGTTCGAGCCTTCCAACAGCAAGATATACCGCCACCCGACCTTCTTCCCGATGCCGGAAGAAGTCAAGAATCTGTGAGCGCGCACGTGGACGCCAACAACGCAAAGTTCGAATACCTCCTGCGCCTGGGCGACTCGGCGCTGATCCTGTCGCAGCAGCTGTCGAAGTGGTGCGGCAAGGGCCCGGCGCTGGAAGAAGACATGGCGCTGACCAACGTCGCGCTCGACCTGCTGGGCCAGACCCGCATGTGGCTGACGTACGCCGGCGAACTCGAAGGACGTGGCCGCGACGAAGACAGGCTGGCCTTCCTGCGCGATGCGCACGACATGCGCTGCCTGCTGATCACCGAGCAGCCGAACGGGAACTACGCCGACACCACGATGCGCCAGTTCTACTTCGACACCTACCACTACTTCCTGATGCAGGGGCTGCTCAAGTCGAGCGACCCGCGCATCGCGGAGATCGCGGAAAAGTCGCTCAAGGAAGTGACGTACCACCTGCGCCGCAGCGGCGACCTGGTCGTGCGCCTGGGTGACGGCACCGCCGACAGCCATGCGAAGATCCAGGCCGCGGCGAACGAACTGTGGCCGTACACCGGGGAGATGTTCGCTTATGACGTGGTCGAGAACGCGATGGTGGAGCAGGGCGTGGCGCCGGCCGCCGCCGACCTGCGCGCCGCCTTCCTAGACCACGTTGCGCGCATTTTCGAGGAAGCGACGCTCACCATGCTGGCGCCAGACGCCTGGATGCACAGCGGCGGCAAGCAGGGCCGGCATACCGAGCACCTGGGCTACATCCTGGCAGAGATGCAGTACCTGCAGCGCGCCTACCCGGGATCGGACTGGTAAATGGACGTGCAAGCCGTGTGGGAGCGCCTCGAGCAGGTCACCGACCCGGAGATCCCGGTGATCTCGGTGGTCGACCTGGGCATCGTGCGCGGCGTGCGTTTCGAAGGCGACGAATGCGTCGTCACCATCACTCCGACCTATTCCGGCTGTCCCGCAATGGAAGTGATCGCGCAGGACGTCAAGGCGGCGCTGGGCGAGGCGGGCATCGACAAGGTGCGCCTCGAAACGCAGCTGTCGCCCGCCTGGACCACCGACTGGATGAGCGACAAGGGCAAGGCCGCACTGAAAGGCTACGGCATCGCGCCGCCGGCGCAGCAGGTGGTCGACATCAGCGCCCTGATCCGCCGCCGCGCGGACGAGCCGAAGATCGCCTGTCCCAACTGCGGTTCGTCCAATACCCAACTCACCAGCCAGTTCGGTTCCACGTCCTGCAAGGCGCTGTACAAGTGCCTGGACTGCCGCGAACCGTTTGATTATTTCAAGAGCCACTAAGGCCGACCATGAGCAAATTCTACCCACTGACCGTATCGACGGTGCGCCAGGAGACGCGCGATACGATCTCCGTCACCTTCGAGGTGCCCGTCGAGCTGCTCGAAAGCTTCAGCTACCAGCAGGGCCAGCACCTGACGCTGCGCACCCAGATCGGCGAGGACGACGTGCGCCGTTCGTATTCGATCTGCTCCGCGGTGCAGGACAAGTGCCTGCGCGTGGCGATCAAGCGCACGCCGGGCGGGCTGTTCTCCAGCTGGGCCAACGAACACCTGAAGCCCGGCCACACGCTGGAAGTGATGCCGCCGATGGGCCACTTCAACGTGCCGCTCGACGCCTCGATCCCGCGCCACTACGCCGCCTTTGCGGCCGGCAGTGGCATCACGCCGATCCTGTCGATCATCAAGACCACGCTGATGACGGAGCCGAACAGCACCTTTACGCTGGTCTACGGCAACCGCGCCTCGTCCAGCGTGATCTTCCGCGACGAGCTGTCGGAGCTGAAGGACACCTATCTCGAGCGCCTGAACATCGTGTACGTAATGAGCCGCGAGCAGCAGGACATCGAACTGTTCAACGGCCGCATCACCAAGGAAAAGGCGGAGCAGCTGCTCAAGCACTGGACCCCGGTCGAAAACATTGACGTTGCCTTCATCTGCGGCCCGGAAGACATGATGCTCGGCGTATCGGCCGCATTGCAGGAAGCCGGCATGCCGAAGTCGAACATCAAGGTGGAGCTGTTCGCCGCCTCGATCCCGAAGCACCAGCACAAGCCGCGCGTGTTCGAAGCGGAGGTAAAGCACGAGACCGAAGTGACGGTGATCCTGGACGGGAGCGCCAGCACCTTCACGATGGAGAAGGACAAGGAATCGGTGCTCGATGCGGGCCTGCGGGCAGGCATCGACATGCGCTACTCTTGCAAGGGCGGCGTATGCTCGACCTGCCGCTGCAAGGTCCTCGACGGCAAGGTGGAGATGGACGTGAACTATGCGCTGGAAGACTACGAGGTCGCGCGCGGCTTCGTGCTGTCCTGCCAGAGCTTCCCGATCAGCGACAAGGTCGTGATCGATTTCGACCAGCACGAATAACAACAAGGAGACATGCATGGGCAGCTACGAAAACATCCTGTTCGAAGTCGCGGGCGGCATTGCCACCCTGACGCTGAACCGTCCCGACAAGCTCAATAGCTTCACCCGCGCGATGCACCTCGAAGTGCGCGACGCGCTGGAAAAAGTGGAAGCCGACAAATCGGTGCGCGTACTGCTGCTGACCGGCGCCGGCCGCGGCTTCTGCGCCGGCCAGGACCTGTCCGACCGCGCGGTCGAGCCGGGCGCGAAGGGCGTGGACCTGGGCGAATCGGTGGAGCAGTATTACGCGCCGCTGGTGATGAAGCTGCGCACCCTGCCGATCCCGGTCATCTGCGCCGTCAACGGCGTGGCCGCCGGCGCTGGCGCCAACCTGGCGCTGGCCTGCGACATCGTCCTCGCCGCCAAGTCCGCCAGCTTCGTCGAAGTGTTCTGCAAGCTGGGCCTGATCCCGGATACGGGCGGCACCTGGCACCTGCCGCGCCTGGTGGGCCACGCACGCGCGACCGGCCTGGCCATGCTGGGCGGGAAGCTGGACGCCGAACGCGCCGAGCAGTGGGGCCTGATCTGGCAATGCATCCCTGATGCCGGCCTGATGGACGATGCGCGCGCGATGGCCGAGCACTTCGCGGTCGCGCCGACCAAGGGACTGGCGTTCACCAAGAAAGCGCTGCGCGCGAGCTGGGACAACACGCTGGAACAGCAGCTCAAGCTCGAAGGCGAGATGATGCGCGAACTTGGCTACAGCCATGACTACCGCGAAGGCGTCCAGGCCTTCATCGAAAAGCGTCCGGCCCACTTCACGGGGGAATAACCATGGCAACGAGCGAACTGGATAAAGGCAGTGTGATCGCCGTCATCGGCAGCGGCGCGATGGGCGCCGGCATCGCCCAGGTGGCGGCCAGCGCCGGCTACCGCGTCAAGCTGTTCGACACCCGCCCGGAGGCAGTCGCCCGGGCCATCGACGGCATCGGCAAGACCTACGGCAAGCTGGTCGAAAAGGGCAAGATGAGCGGCGAGCAGGCCGACGCCGCGCGCGCGCGGCTGCAGGAAGCGCGCGCGCTCGACGACGTCGCCGACGCCGCGCTGGTGGTCGAGGCGATCGTCGAGGACCTCGACGCCAAGCGCAAGCTGTTCGCGGACCTCGAAGCCATCGTGGCCGACGACTGCATCCTGGCCACCAACACCTCCTCGATTTCCGTCACCGCGATCGCCGCGCAGCTGCGCAAGCCAGGGCGCCTGGTCGGCATGCACTTCTTTAACCCGGTGCCGCTGATGGCGCTGGTCGAAGTGATCAGCGGCCTGGCGACCTCGAAGGACGTGGCCGAAACCGTGTACATGACCGCGCTCGCGATGGGCAAAAGCCCGGTGCACGCCAAGTCGACGCCAGGCTTCATCGTCAACCGCGTGGCGCGTCCGTACTATGCCGAGGCGCTGCGGCTGCTGTCCGAGCAGGCGGCCGACGTGGCGACCATCGACGCCATCATGCGCGAATGCGCGGGCTTCCGCATGGGGCCTTTCGAACTGATGGACCTGATCGGCCACGACGTCAACTACTCGGTCACTCAGTCGGTGCACAACGCCTACTACGGCGAC
Organism: Telluria sp.; assembly: GCA_035759315.1. GTDB lineage: Bacteria > Pseudomonadota > Gammaproteobacteria > Burkholderiales > Burkholderiaceae_D > Telluria. The sequence goes on from DASTVB010000007.1 coordinate 22,716, forward strand.
CCGCGCTTCACGCCGTCGGTGGTGCAGCTCGAGATGGTCAATGCCGGCTACCTCGGCCGCAAGACCGGGCGCGGCTTCTACGATTACTCGGAAGGCGCCCAGGCGCCGCAGCCCGCGACGGAAGAAGCCGCGGCACGGCCCGAATCGGTGAGCGTGAGCCAGGAACCCGGATCGAAGTCGGTGGTGGCGCCGATGGAACAGCGCCTGGTGGCGCACGGCTACCGCGTCCCGCACCGCAAGCCGCTGCCGCACGCGGGCGAGGATGAAGCGGCCGCCTTCCACACCAGCGGCGCCGCCGTGTTCCTGACCGACGGCCGCACCGCGACCGAGCGCGCGGCAGCCAACAAGCATCCGGACACCGTGCTGTACGACCTGGTGCTCGACGCCGCCGGCGCCAAGCGGGTGGTGCTGGCGCGCGCCGACCAGTGCAGCTTCTCCGCCTACCAGGGTGTGGTCGGCCTGTTCCAGGCAGCGGGTTTCACCGTGACCCGCATCGACGACGTCCCGGGCATGGTGGTGATGCGCACCGTCGCGATGCTGGCCAACGAGGCCGCAGACGCGGTCTACCACGGCGTGTGCGACGCGCAGGCCGTGGACACCGCGATGCAAAAGGGCGTGAACTATCCGTGCGGTCCGCTGGCGTGGGCCGATTCGGTCGGCCTGCCCCATATCGTGTCGGTGCTGGACAACATGGCGCGCGCCTATGGCGAGGACCGCTACCGCGTGTCTCCGCTGCTGCGCCGCAAGCAGGCGGCCGGAGCGAAATTCCATGCCTGAACGCGCGCAGGCCCTGGCACGGGCGGCCGGCAAGGCCATGTTCGAACGCGATGGCGCGAGCCAGGCGCTCGGCATGGAACTGCTGGAAATCCGTCCGGGCTATGCGCGCATGTCGATGCCGGTGCGGCGCGACATGCTGAACGGGCATTCCATCTGCCACGGCGGCTATATCTTCATGCTGGCGGACAGCACATTCGCATTCGCGTGCAACTCGCACAACTTTGTGACGGTGGGGGCGGGCTGCACCATCGACTACCTCGCGCAGGGACGCGAGGGCGACCTGCTCACCGCGGAAGCGGTCGAAGTGTCGCTGACCGGTAAGACCGGGGTCTACGACGTCAGGGTGAGCAACCACGAAGGCCGCGTGCTCGCACTCATGCGCGGCAAATCGCACCGGGTGGCCGGCCATGTGGTCGAACCTGGCGCCTCGCAGGGGTAGGCATGGTCCAGCGATTTCCCGCACCGGGCGAACTCGAGCCGATCGAGCGCGCCAGCCGCGACGAGCTGCAGGCGCTGCAGCTCGACCGCCTCAAATGGTCGCTGCGCCACGCCTACGACAAGGTCCCGCACTACCGGGCCGCGTTCGATGCGCAGGGCGTGCATCCGGACGACCTGAAAACGCTGGCCGACCTGGCCCGCTTCCCGCTGTCGGACAAAAAGACGCTGCGCGACAACTACCCGTTCGGGCTGTTCGCGGTGCCGCGCGAGCAGGTCTCGCGCATCCATGCGTCGTCCGGCACCACCGGCAAGGCGACCGTGGTCGGCTACACCAAACGCGACATCGACAACTGGGCCGATCTGGTGGCGCGCTCGATCCGCGCCGCCGGCGGGCGCGCGGGCGACATCGCGCATATCGCCTATGGCTACGGCCTGTTCACCGGCGGGCTGGGCGCGCACTACGGCGCCGAGCGCCTCGGCTGCACCGTGGTGCCGATGTCGGGCGGGCAGACCGAAAAACAGGTCCAGCTGATCCTCGACTTCCAGCCGTCGATCATCATGGTCACGCCCTCGTACATGCTCAACATCATCGAGGAATTCCAGCGCATCGGCGTCGACCCGGCGTCCTCGTCGCTCAGGCTCGGCATCTTTGGCGCCGAGCCGTGGACCGAGGGCATGCGGGCCGAGATCGAGCGGCGCGCCGGCATCGACGCGATCGACATCTACGGCCTGTCCGAAGTGATGGGGCCGGGCGTCGCCTGCGAATGCATCGAAACCAAGGACGGCCCGGTGATCTGGGAAGACCACTTCTACCCCGAGATTATCGATCCTGAAACCGGCGAGGTGCTACCGGATGGCGAAGAGGGCGAACTGGTCTTCACCTCACTGACCAAGGAAGCGCTCCCGGTGATCCGCTACCGCACGCGTGATCTCACGCGCCTGCTGCCGCCGACCGCCCGCTCGATGCGCCGCATGGGCAAGATCAACGGGCGCTCGGACGACATGCTGATCATCCGTGGCGTGAACGTGTTCCCGAGCCAGATCGAGGAACTGGTGCTGAAGATGCCCGCGCTGGCGCCGCACTACCAGCTGGTGCTGACGCGCGAAGGCCACATGGACAGGCTGGAAGTGGTGACCGAAGCACGGCCGGACGTGCCGGCCTCGCAGCATGCGCAGCTTGGGCGCGAACTGGAACACAACATCAAGACATTCGTGGGCGTGAGCACCACCGTGACCCTCGCGGGCGCCGGTGGCATCGAACGCACGCAAACCGGCAAGGCGCGGCGCGTGATCGACAAGCGCCCGAAACAATAAGGAGCCTGAATTGAGCATCAACGACGCATATATCTGTGACGCAGTCCGCACCCCATTCGGCCGCTTCGGCGGCGCGCTGGCGCACGTGAGG
>DASTVB010000008.1:0-43206 GCA_035759315.1 Telluria sp.
CAGCGCCAGCTGCAGCATGGCGTCCCACGGGTCGCCGGCGAAGTCGCGCGAACGCAGCCCCTTGATCATCTTGTCGACCTGCGCGGCCCGGCGCAGCGCGCGCTCCAGCACCGGCTGCGACAGGCGCCGCAGCGCCGGTTCCATCAGCTTCTCGCGCGGCCCCCAGATGCGCGCTTCCTTCAGCAGCATGCCGAGCGGACGCCCCGACGCCATGCCCGCCTTCAGCTTGAGCAGGGTGCGGATTTCTTCGCTCACCGCCCACAGCACCAGCGGCAGCGCTTCGCCCTCGCCTTTCAGGCCTTCCAGCATGCGCACCAGCCGCGCCGGATCGCCGGCCAGCATCGCTTCCGACAGCTTGAACACGTCGTAGCGCGCCACGTTCAGCACCGCGTCGTGCACCTGCTCGAACGAGAGCTGCCCCGGACCGTGCAGCAGCGCCAGCTTCTGGATCTCCTGGTGCGCCGCCAGCAGGTTGCCTTCCACGCGCTCGGCGATGAAGTCCAGGCTGGTGCGCTCGGCGCTTTGCTGCTGCGCCGCCAGCCGCGCGCCGATCCACGCATTCAGCTGCGCGCGCTCGATATTCGGTATTTCGATGTACACCGCGGCCTGCTGCAGCGCGCCCACCCATGCCGCCTTGGCGGTCTGCCAGTCCAGCTTGGGCAGCGTTACCAGCGTGAGGTTATCGGGCGACAGGTCCTTCGCATACGCCTGCAGCGCCGCGCCGCCATCCTTGCCCGGCTTGCCGGTCGGGATGCGCAGTTCGATCATCTTCTTGTCGCCGAACAGGGACAGCGACTGGTTGGCCGCCAGCAGTTCGCCCCACTTGAAGCTGCGCTCGACGGTCAGCACCTCGCGCTCGGAAAAGCCTTGTGCGCGCGCCGTGCGGCGGATCTTGTCGGCCGCCTCCATCGCCAGCAGGTGCTCGTCGCTGCTGATCACATACAGCGGGGCGAGCGAACGCGCGAGGTGTGCGTCGAGGGCGTCCGGGCGCAGCTGCATGGTCAGGCGCGCTTGAGGGCGGCCAGGCGCCGCATGATCTGCTGCACCAGGTCCGCCTGCATGTCGCGGTACAGCAGCGCTTCTTCCGACTCTTTCGCCAGCGTCTGCGATTCGTTGAAGCTGATGTTGCGCTTGAGCGTGATCTCGGTCGGCGGCAGGATTTCGCCACCCTTGTTGTCGCGCACCCGGAACACCAGCGTGTACAGCAGCAGGTATTCGCGCACGCGGCCCTGGCTGTTCAGCGACAGGATCTGCTTGTTGCGATGCTCGGACAGCACTTCGAGCGCGGCATCGGCCTGCGTGATGTCGTCCACCACGACCGCCTTCCCGCCGCGCAGGTTGCGCTTGAGCTCAACTCCCAGCGGAGAAGTCTCCGGGAAGCCGAGGTAGATGCTGGTGAACGGCATGTCGTACTGGCCGTTCGAGCCGCGCAGCTGGAACCCGCACGAAGCGAGGGCCAGCGCGAGCGCGGAAACGGCGGCGATGCGAACCAGGAGGCGTTGGGTCATGGCGTTAGGCGACGATGTTGACGAGTTTGCCCGGCACGACGATGACTTTCTTCGGCGTGCCTTCGACGAATTTCTGCACCGCTTCGCTGGCCAGCGCAGCCGCTTCGATCGCGGCCTTGTCCGCGCCCTTCGGCACGGTGATGGAGCCACGCAGCTTGCCGTTCACCTGGATCATCATCTCGATCTCGGCCTGCTCCAGCGCGGCGGCATCGACTTCGGGCCACTTGGCGTCGAGGATGTCGCCAAACACCTTGGCGTAGCCCAGTTCCTGCCACAGCGCGTGGGTGATGTGCGGCGCAATCGGGTACAGCACGCGCAGGAAGATCGAATACGTTTCCGCGGTCACGGCCGACGACACCGCCGACTCGTCCAGCTTGGCCTGCTCGATCGTATTGAGCATCTTCATCGCGGCCGAGACCACGGTGTTGTACTGGATGCGCTTCAGGTCATAGTCGGCCTGCTGCAGGATCTTGTGCACTTCGCGGCGCAGCGTCTTGTGCGCTTCAAGCGCACCATCGATGGACTGGTTTGCCAGGCCGGCGGCGATGCGCTGCTGATGCGCGTGGCCAAAGGCCCACACGCGGCGCAGGAAGCGGCTCGCGCCTTCCACGCCCGACTCCGACCACTCGAGCGTCTGCTCGGGAGGCGCCGCGAACATGGTGAACAGGCGCGCGGTATCTGCGCCGTACTGGTCGATCTGCGCCTTCGGGTCGATACCGTTGTTCTTCGACTTCGACATCTTCTCGATGCCGCCCAGCTGCACCGGCTGGCCGTCGGCCTTGAGGACCGCGCTGACCGGGCGGCCGCGGTCGTCCGTCGAGAGCTCGACGTCGGCAGGATTGAACCAGGTCTTCTTGCCCGACGCGTCTTCGCGGAAGTAGGTTTCGTTGATCACCATGCCCTGCGTGAGCAGGTTGGTGAACGGCTCGCTGAACTTCACCAGGCCCAGGTCGCGCATCACGCGGGTCCAGAAGCGCGCGTACAGCAGGTGCAGCACGGCGTGCTCGATGCCGCCGATGTACTGGTCCATCGGCATCCAGTAGTCGTTGCGCGCATCGACCATCGCATCGTTCGAACCCGGCGAGGTATACCGCATGTAGTACCAGCACGAGTCGACGAAAGTGTCCATCGTGTCGGTCTCGCGGCGCGCTGGCTTGCCGCACTTCGGGCAGTCGCACTTGAGGAAGGCTTCGTGCTTGTTCAGCGGGTTGCCGCTGCCGTCCGGGACCAGGTGCTCGGGCAGCACCACCGGCAAGTCCTTTTCGGGGACCGGCACGGTGCCGCAGTCGGCGCAGTGGATCATCGGGATCGGCGTGCCCCAGTAGCGCTGGCGCGAGATGCCCCAGTCGCGCAGGCGGTAGGTGACCTTCTTCTCGCCCAGGCCCATCGCGGCCAGGTCGGATGCAATCGCGTCGATCGCCTGCGCGGAGCTCATGCCGGTGTACTTGCCGGAGTCGACGACGATGCCGTGCTCCTTGTCGCCGTACCACTCCTGCCATGCGTCGGTGGAGTAGACCTGGTCGGCAACGCTCACCACCGGCTTGATCGGCAGCTTGTATTTTTTTGCGAACTCGAAGTCGCGCTCGTCGTGCGCCGGCACGCCCATCACGGCGCCGTCGCCGTAGGTCATCAGCACGTAGTTGCCGATCCAGACTTCGACCTGCTCGTTGGTCAGCGGATGGGTGACGAACAGGCCGGTCGGCATGCCCTTCTTTTCCATCGTCGCCATGTCCGCTTCGATCACGGAACCGAGCTTGCACTCGGCGATGAAGGCCTGCAGCTCAGGGTTATTGCGCGCGGCGTGCGTTGCCAGCGGATGCTCGGCCGCCACGGCGCAGAAGGTCACGCCCATGATGGTATCGGCACGGGTGGTGAACACGTACATCTTGCCGTCGCCGATCAGCGCGCCGGCGTCGTCGTGCACCGCGTGCGGGAAGGCGAAGCGCACGCCGGTCGACTTGCCGATCCAGTTCGACTGCATGATGCGCACGCGCTCGGGCCAGCCCGGCAGCTTGTGCTCTACGTAGTCGAGCAGCTCTTCGGCGTAGTCGGTGATGCGCGCGTAGTACATCGGAATTTCGCGCTTTTCGATCAGCGCGCCGGAACGCCAGCCGCGGCCGTCGACCACCTGCTCGTTGGCCAGCACGGTCTGGTCGATCGGGTCCCAGTTCACGGTGCCGGTCTTCTGGTAGATGATGCCCTTCTCGAGCATCTTCAGGAACATCCACTGGTTCCACTTGTAGTACTCGGGCTTGCAGGCGGTCATCTCGCGCGACCAGTCGATCGCGAGGCCCATCGACTGCATCTGCTCCTTCATGTGCTCGATGTTCGAGTAGGTCCACTGCGCCGGCGGAACGTTGTTCGCCATCGCCGCGTTCTCGGCTGGCATGCCGAAAGCGTCCCAGCCCATCGGCATCAGCACGTTGTAGCCGTTCATGCGCAGGTAACGGTACATCACGTCGTTGATCGTGTAGTTGCGCACGTGCCCCATGTGCAGCTTGCCGGACGGGTAAGGCAGCATCGAGCACGCGTAGTATTTCCCTTTCGGGAAGCGCGGGTCGTTTTCGACGGCTTTGTACGCGTCGATGGCCTTCCAGTGCGCCTGGGCGCTCTGTTCGACGTCGGCGGGGCTATATTTATCTTGCATGGTCTGCGGCTTGGGGGGAGTTGTACGTAAACTACACATTATACTGCCCGCTATGCCGTTCCATCGCAGGACGACACAACAAGAAAAGGAGAAATTCGCATGCTTGGACTACGCACGGTCATTTATCCGGTCCCGGACCTCGAACGGGGCAAGGAATGGTACGCGCAGGTTTTCGGCAAACAGCCGTATTTCGACCAGCCCTTCTATGTCGGCTTCGAGATCGGGGGCTTCGAACTTGGCCTGCTGCCCGAGGGCGAGCCGGGGGCGGCCGGCTGCGTCGCCTACTGGGGCGTCGAGGACATCGATGCGGAAGTCGCGCGCCTGACCGGGCTGGGGGCGACGCTGGTGTCGGGGATCGAGGATGTCGGCGAAGGCATCCGGGTGGCGGACCTGAAGGATCCGTTCGGGAACGTGCTCGGGCTGATCAAAAATCCGGTGTTCGACCCGTCCAAAGTCCGATAACCCTGTCATCCCCGCGAAAGCGGGGACCCATGCTGAGCCGGCGCCGTCGCGTTGGCAGTTCGGCAAGGGGGTCATGGGTCCCCGCGTTCGCGGGGATGACGTTAGCCGCGCAGCTCGAGTTTCAGGGCCGGCGGTTCGCCGTAGTCCTCGTAGCGCTCGTTGATGCCGCCCACGCAGAACGACATCTCCTCGAGGATCTCCGGCACTGTCACGCGCATCGCTTCCACATCGGTCACCACGATGGTCAGCGTTTCGCCGTCCTTGAGCCGGATGCTCGACATGCTGTCTTCGTCGCGCAGGTAGGACAGGCAGTCCACCCACGCATCCATCGTGCACGAATAGTTTTCCGGGAAGCCGAAGGCCCGGCGGCTCTCCGCGTGGAAGGTGTCCCAGTCGACGATCGCATCGCCGTGCAGTTCTACTTGTGCCATCACTTTTCCTTTTTGCCCGGCTCGGTGACGAAGCCGATCCGCGTCAGTCCGTGCGACTGCGCCGCCGCCATCACCTTCGCCACGCTTTCGTAGCGGGTTGCCTTGTCCGCGCGCAGGGCGATTTCCGGCTGCGCGCCGTCGAACGCGGCGGCAGACAGCATGCCGTCGAAGCCCGCCTCGTCGACCGGCTGGTCGTTCCAGAACAGCTTGCCGTCGGCGTCGATCGAGATGTTGACGGTGTCCGGCTGCGGCGGCGCTGCCGCGGCCTGCTCCTGCGGCAGCTCCAGCCGGATCGAATGCGTGAACATCGGCGCGGTCAGGATGAAGATCACCAGCAGCACCAGCATCACGTCCACCATGGGCGTGACGTTAATGTCACTCATCATCTGGTGCTGGCGGGTGGGGTTGAAAGCGCCGAAAGCCATGGCTTATTTGCCGAAACGGGCCAGCAGGTCGTGCGCGAAGCCGTCCAGCTCCGCGGCGGTGATGCGGTTGACGCGGTTGAACGCGTTATACGCCAGCACGGCCGGAATTGCGACCGCCAGGCCAAAGCCGGTCATGATCAGCGCCTCGCCGACCGGCCCTGCCACCTTGTCGATCTGGACCGTGCCCGCCGACGAAACGTTGCCGAGCGCATGGTAGATGCCCCACACGGTGCCGAGCAGCCCGACGAAAGGCGCGGTAGCGCCGATCGACGCCAGCAGCGTCAGCCCGTTTTCAACCCGGTGGGTGGAGCGCGTGATCTGCTGGCGCAGCACGCGGGTAACCTGTTCGCTCTTCGACATGCCGCCGGCGACCGAGCCGCCGGCCGCCGCGCCATACTGCACCGCCAGTACCGGCAGCGGCGAGAACACGTCCTCGCGGTCGGCGGCGCGCAGCAGCGCGATGCCGTCGTCGGAATTGGGGGCGGCCCAGAACGCGTCCACCGCCGGCGCCGCCCGGCGCACGCGCCACAGCGAATACGCCTTCGACAGGATCACGAACCAGCTCACCAGCGACATCGCAAGCAGCACGTAGGCGACTGCATGGCTGATCCCGTCCGCCTGGTCCCAGTAGCGGCCCAGGTTGAAATGGCTGTCGAGCGGGCCGTTCATGCGGACAGGGCCAGCACGTCCTGCATGTCGTACAGGCCGCTGGTTTTCCCGGCCAGGAAGCGGGCCGCGCGCAGCGCACCGTGCGCATAGGTCACGCGGCTGCTGGACTTGTGGCTGATCTCGATTCGCTCTCCGGTGCCGGCGAACAGCACGGTATGGTCACCCACGATGTCGCCGCCGCGGATGGTGGCGAAGCCGATGGTGGACGGATCGCGCTCGCCGGTCACGCCTTCGCGTCCGTACACCGCGCATTCCTTCAGGTCGCGCCCCAGCGCATCGGCGATCACTTCGCCCATCTTGAGCGCGGTGCCCGACGGCGCATCGACCTTGTGGCGGTGGTGCGCTTCGATGATTTCGATGTCGTAGCCCTCGGACAGGCTCTTCGCCGCCATCTCCAGCAGCTTGAGCGTGACGTTGACGCCCACGCTCATGTTCGGCGCGAACACGATCGGGGTCTTTTCGGCGGCGGCGCGGATCGCTGCCTTGCCCGCCTCGTCGAAACCGGTGGTGCCGATCACCATGGCGATGCCATGCTCGGCGCAATAAGCGAGGTGCTGCAGCGTGCCTTCAGGCCGGGTGAAGTCGATCAGGCAGGCGGCACCCGCCAGTGCCTGGCCGAGATCCGCCGTGATGGCAACGCCCGCAAGCTGGCCCGAAAACGCGCCGGCGTCCATGCCCACCGAAGGCGAACCGGCCACGTCGAGCGCGCCGGACAGGGCCAGGTCGCCCGACTGGCCGATGGCCTCGACCAGCATGCGGCCCATGCGCCCGCTGGCGCCGGCCACCGCGATGTTCATCCGTTCCATCACTGTCCCCGGGCGGTTTCCCGCGCCTGGGCGCTGATGGAAGACGGATCGACCTTGGCCGCGCCCGCGGTTTCCTGCTTGCGGATCGGGCCTGCGATGCGTTCGATGTACTCGCGCTCGGTCGGCAGGTTGCCGCCGTCGAAGCGCTCGACCTTGTCGTCCTTGAAGTACACGGTCACGCGGCTGGTGGTCAGCTCGCCGTTGCCGCGCTCGAGGCGGAACGGGTAGTCCCAGCGGTCGGCGTGGAAGACGTCGGTCAGCAGCGGCGTGCCGAGCACGAAGCGCACCTGTTCACGCGTCAGGCCGACCTTCAGCTGGGTCAACATCTCCTGCGAGACGAAGTTGCCCTGCTGGATATCGGGACGATACGGCGAGAAGAACCACATGAACTTCTGCAGGCGGCTGGCCTTGGTGGTGGTGGCGCCGGCATTGGCCGCGGCTGCGGATTCGGCCGCATCGGCCTGGGACTGGGCTTGCACCGGCGCGGACACGGCGACGCCATCCTTCAGCTCGCCCTTCTGCGAAGCGCAGCCCGACAGCGCGAGCAGCGCCAGGGCGAGCGCCGATGCGCGGGTGATGGAACGTGGTGTTACGACTGCGGGGACGCGCATAGGTTAAACCTCAAATCGAGTGAGCCAAAGTGCTAAAAGACTTAAAACACTATATGATAATGCACTATGCAACAAAGCGAGAAAAACATGAGCAGCAGCCCGACCGACCTCAAAGCCAGCGGTTTGAAGGCTACCCTCCCGCGCCTGAAAATCCTCGAGATTTTCCAGAACAGCGAGGTGCGCCACCTCACCGCGGAAGACGTGTACAAGATCCTGCTGTCCGAAAACATGGACGTCGGCCTGGCAACCGTGTACCGCGTGTTGACCCAGTTCGAGCAGGCCGGCCTGCTGCACCGGAACCACTTCGAGACCGGCAAGGCGATCTTCGAGCTCAACGCCGGCTCGCACCACGACCACCTGGTGTGCCTGGACTGCGGCCGCGTGGAAGAGTTCTACGATGAAGAGATCGAGTCGCGCCAGCAGATGATCGCCAAGGAGCGCGGCTTTGCCATCGCCGAGCACGCGCTGGCGATTTACGGCAACTGCACCAAGGTGAAGTGCCCGCACCGCACCTGATTCACTACCCGTAAAACCGTTATCCCCAAGACCGTCATCCCAGCGAAGGCTGGGATCCATGCTGACTCACCGGCTTCGGTAGCTGTCTATGGATCCTAGCCGAGGGGGGCGCCTAGCCCTGGGATGACGGTTTTTCAGTTAGCGGTTTGGTTCGCCGTGGCTCAGGGCATTCGACAATAGCTTGGCGGTGATGTCGACGATCGGAATCACCCGCTCGTAGGCCATGCGGGTCGGCCCGATCACCCCCAGCGTGCCGACGATGCGGCCGTTCATCTCGTACGGCGCGGTCACCACGCTCATTTCATCCATCGGCACCAGGTTCGATTCCCCGCCGATGAAGATCTGCACCCCCGACGCCTTGCTGGACACATCCAGCAGCTGCATCAGCCCCGTCTTCTGCTCGAACATGTCGAACATCTGCCGCAGCGAGGCCATGTTGGAGGTCAGGTCCGGCGCCGACAGCAGGTTGCGCTCGCCCGAGATGACCATGCCGCTGTCCTGCTCCTGCATCGCTTCGCTGCCCGCTTCCACCGCCGCATGCATCAGGCGGCCCATGTCGTCGCGCAGCTGGCGCAGCTCGCCGCCGACGCGCGTGCGCACCTCGTCGAAGGACAGGCCGGCGAAATTCTGGTTGATGTAGTTGGCCGACTGGACCAGCTGGGACGGCGTGTAGTCGACGTCCGTCAGCAGCAGCCGGTTCTGGACGTCGCCGCGGGTATCGACGATCACAAGCAGGATGCGTTTCTCGGACAGGCGCAGGAATTCGATCTGCTGGAAGGCCGACTCGCGCTTCGGGCTCAGCACCACACCGGCGAACTGCGACAGCGAGGACAGCATCTGCGCGGCGTTGGCGATCACCCGCTGCGGCTGCTGCGACTGCAGGCGCATGCGCCCTTCCACCGAGTTCTCGTCCAGGTGCTGGACCGTCAGCAGGGTATCGACGAACAGGCGGTAGCCGCGCGGGGTCGGGATGCGGCCGGCCGAAGTGTGCGGACTGGACACGTAGCCCATCTCCTCCAGGTCCGCCATGATGTTGCGGATGGTCGCCGGAGACAGGTCGAGCCCGGAAATCTTGGACAGCGCGCGCGAGCCGACCGGCTGGCCGTCGGCGATGTAGCGCTCCACCAGGGCTTTGAGCAGCGTTTGGGCACGGGAATCGAGTTGCATGGTCTGGCGCAATTGTGAAGCTTCAATGCACCTATTATGCACCCTCGCAAGGACGCTGTGCAGCAGGATCCTGGCGTCACGGCCGGCGCGCCGGCTTGATCCGGATCAGTCGTGCTCGCGCTGCAGCCAGTCCAGCAGCTCGCCGAAATCGGCCACGATCGCGTCCGGCACCACCTGGTGCTCCAGGTGGGCCTGGCTGCCGATCCGGTTCATCCACACCGCGCGCATGCCGGCACGCTGCGCGCCTTGCACGTCCAGCAACACATCGTTGCCGACATAGACCGCATCCTCGGGCGCCACGCCCAGTTCGCGGCAGGCGGCGTGGAAGATCGCCGCGTCCGGCTTCATGCAGCCGAGCTGGTGCGCGGCGACCGCTACTTTGAAGTGCTCCGACAGCCCGATCGCCGCCAGGTCCGCATTGCCGTTGGTGACAGCGCCGACCAGTACCCGCCCGCGCAGGCGCTCCAGCCCGTCGGCGACATCCTCGTAAAACTCGACCGTGTTGCGGGCGGCGACGAATTCCGCCATCGCATGCTCGACCTTGACATGGTCTTCGCCGGCCTCGGCGAACGCGTCCAGCAGGCCGGCGCGCCGCAGCGCCCCCAGGTCCAGATGGAAATGCGGCTGGTTCTCCAGCATCGCCAGCCGCGCCGCGCGCAGCGACTGGATGGTATGCCGCTCGGCCACCCGGGGCGCGTGCCGCCGCAGCCAGTCGTACAGGCGCTGTTCGGCCTGCACGATCACCGGCTCGATCGGCCACAGCGTGTCGTCGAGGTCGAACAGGATGGCTTTGGGCCAGGGGCGGCGTGCGGGTGCGTTCATCGCAGGATCGGATCGGGTGGAAGGACCAGCATAGCGACGCAGGCGCGGAAAATCAATTTCGCCCGCCGGCATGCCGCCCCCTTGTTACAAGCTGACACAGCAAAATGACGTTTTCTCATGTGTAAATGAACTAAAATGGCTGCCATTTGCCATCCCTGTTTTGATTTGGAGAGATTATGAAAAGCTTGACCCAGCCTTCCCGCCTGGCGGCGGCCGCCTGTGCCGCCCTTGTCCTTGCCGCATGCGGCGGAGGCAACGACGGCGACCTGTTCCTGGCTGGCGAAATCCGTGGGCTGACCAAATCCGGCCTGGTGCTGGAGAACCGCGCCAATGGCGACACCCTGCCCATCCTGGCTGGCGCCGCGGCGTTCGCCTTCACCAAGCGCCTGAGCAACGACGAGGCCTTCGACGTCCAGGTCAAGACCCAGCCGACCGGCGCCGTGTGCACGCCGAGCCAGAACAAGGGCCGTACCGGCGCCTACAGCATCAACACCATCCTGATCGAGTGCGTGACCAACGCCTACCAGCTGGGCGGCAAGATCACCGGCCTGACCGGCTCCGGCCTTGAACTGATCAACGGCAACGACAAACTGGTGGTCGCCGCCGGCGCGGCGTCGTTCGTGATGCCGGCCAAGGTTCCGGACGGCAGCCCATACGGCATCGTCATCTTCAAGCAGCCTGCCAACCAGAACTGCACCGTCACCGGCGGCACCCCGACCGGCCTGATGGGTTCGGCGGACCAGCTGAACGCCGTCCAGATCACCTGCAACTAAGCCATTTCCACAGAGAGAACACGATGAAGTCATCTTTTGTACGCGTCGCTATCGCCGGCGCGCTCGCGCTGACCCTGGCCGCCTGCGGCGGCAAGGAGCAATTCACGGTCCAGGGCAAACTGATCGACGTGAAAAACGCCGGCATGACGCTCAAGACCAACGGCCAGACCATTTCGCCAGCGGCCGGCGCGACCACCTTCGCGTTCCCGCAAGCCATTGAGTACGGCGAGGTCTACAACGTCGAGATCGCCACCGATCCGCGCCACCAGAACTGCAGCTTCCTGACCAAGCCGAACGGCACTGCGGGGCAGACGGCCGTGATCGACGTATGGATCCGGTGCTTCCAGGACACCTACACCATCGGCGGCACGGTCACCGGCCTGACTGCGGACGGCCTCGTGCTGGCCAACGGCACCAGCGGCGGCACCGTCGCGATCCCGAAAACTGCGACCGGCTATGTGTTCCCGAACGAGGTGGAAGATGGCACAACCTACGGCGTGACCGTGCTGACCCAGCCGACCGGGCAGGTCTGCAGCGTCGCCAACGCCACCGGCACCATGGGCGAAGCCAAGGTCGAGAATGTCCACGTGAGCTGCACCACGCCGCTGGGCAACTGAGCGGCGCCAGAGATATTACGGGGGAGAATAGTTGGTATTTGAAATATAAATTGGACGAATATGCTGTGACGCAGCATACTTCACCTGTCTCCTCCAACTCTCCTCAGAAAGAATTGGATTCAAGCCCGCCTCGAGCGGGCTTTTTTTTGGCTTGGAGAATCACCTTGTCATCCCCGCGCACGCGGGGACCCATAGTGAATTGATGGTGTCGGTAGGGTCAGCGCTGGGGCGCGCCCAGCATGGGTCCCCGCGTTCGCGGGGATGACAAGCTAGCGGAGCTTGGCGAGGGCGACGTACTGTTCCAGGTAACCTGTCATCCCCGCGCACGCGGGGACCCATAGTGAATTAATGGTTTCGGTGGTGTTAGCGCTGGGCGCGCTCAGCATGGGTCCCCGCGTTCGCGGGGATGACAGCTAGCGGAGGTTGGCGAGGGCGACGTACTGTTCCAGGCTGACCGTTTCCGGCCGCGACTGCGGGTCGATCCCCGCCTGCACCAGCTGCGCCTCGGTGAACATGCCCGCCACGCAATTGCGGATCACCTTGCGGCGCTGCGAAAACGCCTTCTGCACCACTTCCTGCAAGCGCGCGCCGTCGCAGGCGAGCTTGCGCCGGGTCGGCACCATGCGCACGATCGCCGACTCCACCTTCGGCGGCGGGTCGAACGCCTCAGGCGGCACGATGAACATCAGCGCCATGTCGTAGCGCCACTGCAGCATCACCGACAGGCGCCCGTAGGCCTTGGTGCCCGGTTCGGCCACCATGCGCTCGACCACTTCCTTCTGCAGCATGAAATGCTGGTCTTCGATCAGCTCCGCGAAGTCGGCCAGGTGGAACAGCAGCGGGCTGGAGATGTTGTACGGCAGGTTGCCGACCACGCGCAGCTTCTTGCCTTCCGGGACCGGGATCGAGCCGAAGTCGAACTTGAGCGCGTCGCCCGAGTGCACGGTCAGCTTCTCGCGCGGGAACTGCTTTTCCAGGCGCGCCACCAGGTCGCGGTCGAGCTCCACCACGTGCATGTGGCGCAGCTGCTTGAGCAGCAGTTTGGTCATCGCCGCCAGGCCAGGCCCGATCTCGACCATCGTGTCGTCTTCCTTCGGGCCGATCGCGTCGATGATGGCGTTCAGGACCTGGTCGTCGGTGAGGAAGTTCTGGCCGAAGCGTTTGCGTGCAATGTGTTTCATGTGTTCTTCGTAGGTTGTAAGGCTTGCGCCATAGCGAGCGCGGTGCGCACCGCGTGCTCCATGCTGGCGCTGTCGGCGATGCCGGTGCCGCGCGCGGCGATGTCGAGCGCGGTGCCGTGGTCGACTGAGGTGCGCACCAGCGGCAGGCCAAGCGTGATGTTGACGCCGCGCCCAAAGGTGGCGTGCTTGAGCACGGGCAGGCCCTGGTCGTGGTACATCGCCAGCACGCAGTCGGCGTCGTCCAGGTATTTGGGCTGGAACAGCGTGTCGGCCGGATATGGGCCGCGCGCATCGATGCCGCGCGCACGCGCCGCTTCCAGCGCCGGGCCGATGGTGTCGATCTCTTCGCGTCCGAGGTATCCGCCCTCGCCCGCGTGCGGGTTCAGTCCCGCCACCAGGATGCGCGGCGCGGCGATGCCGAAGCGCTGGCGCAGGTCGCGGTCGACGATGTCGAGCACCTCGCCCAGGCCTTCGCGCGTGATCGCGGCCGGCACGTCCTTCAGCGGCAGGTGGGTGGTCGCCAGCGCCACACGCAGCTCGGTGCCGCTAGCCAGCGGGCCGGCCAGCATCATCACCACTTTCGGCGTGCCGGTTTTTTCGGCCAGGTATTCGGTATGGCCGGAGAACGCGATGCCGGCGTCGTTGATCGTGCTTTTCTGGAGCGGCGCGGTGGCCATGGCGCTGAACCAGCCGCGCCGGATGCCCTCGATGGCGAGGTCCAGCGTGGCAAGCACCGCGCGCCCGTTGGCCGGGTCCAGCACGCCCGGGCGCACCGGGGTTTCGAGGGGTACGTCGATCACGGTCAGGCGCTCCGGGCCGAAGGCCGGGATGCCGCCGTTCCGCACCGCCTGCACCGACAGCGCGGCGATGCTGATGGCCGGATCGATCTGCGAGGCGGTCAGCGCCAGCAGCGCACTGTCGCCCAGCAGGATGCAGTTGGCTTCGTGGCGCAGCGCCCACGCGGCGCGGACCGAGATTTCCGGTCCGATTCCGGCCGGCTCTCCCGTGGTGATCGCGATCGCAGGCCTGGGTGCTGGCATGGGTTTAACGGTCCTCGTTGCGGAACTCGACGTAGGCGCGGTCGCGGATCTGGCGTTCCCAGTCTTCGGTCGCTTCCTGCTGCTTGCGCGCGAACAGGGCCTGGCGGGCTTCCTGGCGCTTGCGCTCGCGCGCCTGGTCGTCGGCCTTGCGCTCGACCACCTGGATCAGGTGCAGGCCCAGCGGGGTCTTGACCACGCCCGACACTTCGCCCGGCTTGAGCGCGTTCATCACGTTCTCGAATTCCGGCATCGTGTCGCCCGGGTACAGCCAGCCGAGGTCGCCGCCCTTGGCCGCGGAGCCGTCGTTCGAATTCTGGCGCGCCAGTTCCTCGAAGGTGGCTTCCTTCTTGTCGAGGCGGGCTTTCAGGTCTTCCAGCTTTTTCTGCGCATCCGCTTCGGTCACGGTCGGCGAGACCTTGACCAGGATGTGGCGGGCGCGGGTCTGCTGCACCGGCGGCGCTTCTTCGGCCTTGGCCAGCGTGCGCTTGTCGACCAGCTTGAGGATGTGGAAACCGGTCGAGCTGCGGATCGGGTCGGTGACCTGGCCCGGATTCAGCTTGAGCAGCGCTTCGGCGATCACCGGCGGCAGGCGGTCGGCCGGGCGCCAGCCGATCACGCCGCCCTGCAGCGCGTCGGGAGCGTCGGAGAAGGTGGCGGCCACGCGCGCGAAATCGGCGCCGGTGCGCAGCTGGCGCATCGCTTCGTCGGCGCGCGCCTTGCGCGCAGCGATCTGCTCCGGCGAGGCGTTGTCGGGAATGCGCACCAGGATCTGCGACAGGTTCAGTTCGAACGCGTTGGCGCTGGCGGCCTGCTCGGCCGCCATGAAGGTGTCGATCTCGGCGTCCGACACCTGGATCTTGGCGTCCACTTCATGCTCGCGCAGGCGCTGCATGATGATCTCCTTGCGGATCTCCTCGCGGAAGGTCGGGAACGGCATGCCTTCCTTTTCCATCGCGTTGCGCATTTCCTGCACCGTCATCTTCTGGCCTTCGGCGATGCGCGCGATCGAACGGTCGAGCGTCGCGTCATCCACCTTCACGCCGTATTCCTTGGCCAGCTGCATCTGCGCGCGTTCGACGATCAGGCGCTCGGTGACCTGGCGCTCGAGGTCTTCGCGGTCCGGCATCGGCGAGCCGCTGGCGCGCATGCGCGATTCGATGTCGCGGATGCGGCCGGCAAGTTCGTTCCGGGTGATCACTTCGTCGTTGACCACCACCGCGATCGAGTCGATGACGTTGGCCGAGGCCGAAGCCGGCGGCAGGAAGCCGGTCGGCGCCGCGGGCTTGGCCGCGGCGGCGGGCGTCGATTGCGCGCTGGCCGCGCCGGCCGTCAGTGCGCACAGCAGTGCGGCGGCGAGACTGATTTGGTGGAATCCGGTTTTACGCATAATCTTGAAAGTACTCTTTCGGGTAAATGAATTGTCAGCGCGACGTGCCGGAGTTCAGGCGCGTGTAGCCGGGGATGCTGCGGTAGAACGATTCGAGCGGGCTGCCGAAACCAAGCTTGGACAGTCCGTTCAGCTCGAGCTGGAAGAACGCCGGCGTGGAAGTCGCCTGGGCGGCCGTCACGAAGCGCTGCGCGCCCATCCGGAATACCCAGCAGTCGGCGCGGTATTCGAGGCCGACCAGGCCCTCGATGAGCTTGCGGTCGCGCAGCGAATAGCTGACCCGGCCGACGCCGTACCAGCGCGTCGAGATCGGCCACTGCGACGAAATGTCCACGTTCTTGAAGCTGTCGCGCAGGAAGCGGTACTCCGCATTGACCACTTTTTTCTCGCCCGGCGACCACTGCACGCCGTAGTTCGAGCTGTACACGTGGCTCCTGCTCGCATTGTATTGTACTGCGCTGTCGAAATTCCATTCCCGGGTGACCCGGCCGGACGCCGCCAGCAGCAGGTCGGAGCGGGTCTCCTCGCGTGGCGCCGAAGCGTCGATCGTGACCCGCTGGTCCTTGAAATAGAAGCGCTGGCCGAGCGCCAGGCGCAGCCGCTCGGCGCCGGACTGCTCGATGTAGCGCGACACCACCGCCATCGTCATCTGGCTGGCGTCGCTGATGCGGTCGGCGCCGATGAAGCGGTTCTCGGTAAAGATCTGGGCAAAGTTGAAACCGGTTTCGGCCGAATCGAAGTTCGGGAACAGGCGCTGGTCCTTGTACGGCGTGTACACGTAGAACACGCGCGGCTCCAGGGTCTGCGTCACGGGCGAACCGAACAGGGTCGAGTCGCGCTCGAACACCAGGCCCGAATCGAGCGAGAAGGTTGGCAGCGTGCGCGAATAGGTGCGGCTGTTGTTGAAGTCCGCGTCGAGCTGGTACTTGGTCGAGTGCAGCATCACCTTGGGCGTGATGAAGTAACCAGGCCGCACGATCGGGTAGGACAGCTGCGGATTGACCACCGTGCGCACGCCCTGCACTAGCTTGTCGTCCGGATGCGAGAAGCGGGTCGCCTCGGCGTCCACGGCCCAGTCGAATCCTTTGACGTCGTAGCGCGCCGCGCGGAAGTTCACTTGCGGCAGGCGGTCGTACGGACGCGGCACGGTGAACGCGGGATCGTCCTTCGAGGCCGGGTCCTGCAGCACCTGGTATCCCTGCGCGCGCGCCGACAGGCTCCAGAAGCGGCCCACGTAATCGGTGCGCAATTCGCGCAGCAGCTGGCGTTCCGCGGTGCTGTTGACGGACTTGGAAAAATCGCTCGGGTATTCGTCGTCGGACGCGGCGCGCACGTTCCAGCCGTAGCTCCACTGCGGCGCCAGCATCTGCGAGTGGAAGGAATTCACCAGCCAGCGGTCGGTCTTGGTCTGGCGGTCGCCCGGCAGCACCTCGGCCTGGGTTTCGCCGGCGTAGGTCTCGCCCAGGTAGCGGCCATGCGCGATCGCCATCAGGCCGCGGTTGGCGATCAGGCGCGGCGACAGCGTCAGGTCGCGGTTCGGCGCGATGTTGAAATAGTAAGGCATCGTCACTTCGCTGTCGCCCTTGGAACCCAGTCCCACCGACGGCGGCAGCCAGCCGGAGCGGCGCGCGCCCGACAGCGAGAACGACAGCGCCGGTGCGCCGATGATCGGCACGCCCTTGAAGTAGACCACCGTGCGCGAGGCCATGCCGACGTCGCGGCCGGCATCCAGGCGCAGCGTGCTCGCCTTCAGGTACCAGTCGGGGTCGGGACCGGCGCAGGTGCTGTAGGTGCCGTCGATGACCACCGCCACGTCTTCGGACAGGAAGTCCATGCGGGTGGCCTGGCCCTGTGCGTTGTTCATCTCGAGCCAGTACTCGGGGCGGATCACGTAGCCCTTGCCGGAGTCGAGGTTCAGGCGCAGCTGCTCGCCGCGGTAACGGTCGCCGAAACGCCACATCTGGACGTTGCCGGTGGCGGTGACTTCGTCCTCCACCGCGCGGTAGCAGGCGGTGTCGGACTTCATGCGGGTGGCGCCGCGCGTGATTTCGACGTCGCCCGCCAGCTTCACTTCGCGGTCCGGGCGGCCCACGATTTCTTCGGCCCACACCACGACCGGCGCATCCGGGTCTTCGGTCGTGTCGGTCCGCGACTGGGCGTGAACGCTGCCTGCAACGGCGGCTGCCATGGCGGTAAGCGCGAACGCGCGGCGCGACTTAGGGGATGGGGCCGAAAACCAGGTCATTGAGCGAAGCGAAACACCATAAAAGGCGATTTTTTGGGTTGAATCCCTTATTATATGGGAATCGATACCTAACACGGGTTTTCCCGCCTCCCGCTTCATGTCTTTTTCGCACTCCCCTTCCGCTTTGCCAGCCACCACCGACGCACGTCTCGAGCAGCTTTCCGGCTGGCTCGCCACGCTTGGCCTGGTGGACGTTGCAAGCCGCCGCCCGGCCTCGGCCGATGCCAGCTTCCGGCGCTACTTCCGGTTCGACGTGCTGCCCGCCATGCGCGACAAGCTGGGCGAAACCCTGGTCGCGATGGACGCGCCGCCGGAGCGCGAAAACGTGCCGGCTTTCCTGCACGTCCAGGGCCTCCTGCTGGAAGCCGGCGTGCACGTGCCGGCGATCGTCGCCCAGGACGTGCCGAACGGCTTCCTGCTGCTGTCGGACCTCGGCACCACGACCTACCTGCAGCGTATCAATGTCGACAACGCGGCCTTCATGTATTCGGACGCGGTCGACACGCTGATCAGGTTCCAGCTCGCCTCGCAGCCCGGCGTGCTGCCGGAGTTCGACCGCGCCTTCGTGATGCGCGAGATGAACCTGTTCCCCGAGTGGTACATCGGGCGCCACCTCGGCGTGACGATGGACGAAAAGCAGCAGGCCGCGCTGGACGGCGTGTTCGAGGCGATCTGCTCGAACGTGCTGGCGCAGCAGCAGGTCTACATGCACCGCGATTTCCACTCCCGTAACCTGATGTTCCTCGAGCACGGCAACCCGGGCGTGCTCGACTTCCAGGACGCGGTCTACGGCCCGGTCACCTACGACCTCGGCTCGCTGCTGCGCGACGCCTACGTGCAGTGGGACGAAGAACTGGTGCTGGACTGGGTGGTGCGCTACTGGCAGAGCGCCAAGAAGGTCGGCCTACCGGTAAATCCGGACATCGATGCGTTCTACCGCGACTTCGAATTCATGGCGCTGCAGCGCCACCTGAAGATCCTCGGCATCTTCTGCCGCCTGAACTACCGCGACAACAAGCCGAACTACCTGGGCGACCTGCCGACGGTGACCGACTACGTGCGCAAGACCGCAAACCGCTACACTGTCCTCAAGCCGCTGATCAAGCTGCTGGACGAACTCGAAGACAAGGCGCCGCAAGTCGGCTACACGTTCTAAGGCCGACCGAATGAAAGCAATGATTTTTGCCGCGGGACGCGGCGAGCGCATGCGTCCCCTGACTGACTCCTGCCCAAAGCCGCTGCTCAAGGTGCGCGGGCGGCCGCTGATCGTATGGCAGATCCTGTCGCTGGTGCGCGCCGGGATCACCGAGATCGTGATCAACCACTCGCACCTCGGCCACATGATCGAGCAGGAACTGGGCGACGGCAGCCAGTTCGGCGCGAAGCTGGCCTACTCGCACGAGCCGACGCCGCTGGAAACGGCAGGCGGCATCGCCAACGCGCTGCACCTGCTGGGCGACCAGCCCTTCGTCGCGGTCTCGGGCGACATCTACTGCCCTTACTTCGACTACACCCAGGTGCTGGACGTCCTGCACGACAAGGACATGTGGGGCAATCCCTACCCGAAGGACAAGCGCGACGTGGCCTGGCTGTACCTGACGCCGAATCCGTGGCACAACCCGGAAGGCGACTTCGCGGTGAACATGTACTCGCTGTCGAACGAAGGCTCGCCGAAATGGAACTTCGCCGGCATCGGCGTCTATCGTCCAGAGATGTTCGACGGGATCACGCCGGGCGACTACGTGCGTTTCGGCCCGCTGATGCGCAAGTACATCGACCTGGGCCAGGTTGGCGGCGAAATCTACGAAGGCGAATGGGTCAACGTCGGCACCATCGGCCAGCTGGAAGAACTCAACGCGCCGCTGTCGGCAAAGGCCGCAGCCTCATGAACGCGGCGACGCCCGGGCATGCGGCACGCCGGGCGCGCCTCGCCGGCGCGATGCAGGCGGGCGCGGTGGCGGTCATCCCCACCGCGCCGGAGGTCGCGCGCAACGCCGACAGCGACTACCCCTACCGCCACGACAGCTACTTCTATTACCTGACCGGCTTCGACGAACCGGAAGCCCTGCTGGTGCTCGCGCACGGCAAGTCCATCCTGTTCTGCCGCCCGCGCGATCCTGAGCGCGAGATCTGGGACGGCCTGCGCCACGGCCCGGACGGCGCGCGCGCCGCCTTCGGCTTCGACGAGGCCTATCCGCTGTCCGAACTCGACACCCGCATGCCGGACCTGCTGGCCGACGCGACGGCGCTGTATTACGCCAGCGGCCAAGATGCGCGCACCGATGCCCAGCTCGCGCGCTGGACCGCGAGCGTGCGCGAACGCGCGCGCAGCGGTGTCGCGGCGCCCGAAACGGTCCACAACGTACGGGTGCTGCTCGACGAAATGCGCCTCATCAAGGATGGCGCCGAACAGGACACCATGCGGCGCGCCGCGCAGATCTCCTCGCGCGCGCACGAACGCGCGATGCGCGCGACCCGTCCCGGCATGCACGAATACGAAATCGAAGCGGAACTGCTGTACGAATTCCGCCGCAGCGGCGCCCAGTACCCGGCCTATACGCCGATCGTCGCCTCCGGCCCGAACGCCTGCATCCTGCACTACAACCAGAACCGCCGCCTGGTCGGCGACGGTGAACTGGTGCTGATCGACGCCGGCTGCGAGCTCGATGGCTACGCTTCCGACATCACCCGCACCTATCCCGCCAGCGGCCGCTTCAGCGCACCGCAGAAGGCCCTGTACGAACTGGTGCTCGCGGCGCAGGCTGCCGCCATCGGCGAAGCCCGTCCGGGCCGCCCCTACAGCGCCATGCACGACGCCGCGCTGCGCGTGCTGGCGCAGGGCATGGTCGACCTGAAGATGGTGCCGCACGCCAGCGCGGAGGACGTGATCGCCAACCGCGCGCACCTGCAGTTCTACATGCACGGCACCGGCCACGGGCTCGGCATGGACGTGCACGACACCGGCGCCTACCGCGACATGCAGGCCGAAGGCCGCCCCTCGCGCCTGCTCGTGCCTGGCATGACGCTGACCGTGGAACCGGGCATCTACGTGCGCCCCGCGCAGGGCGTGCCTGAAGAATTCTGGAATATCGGGATCCGGATCGAAGACGACGTCCTGGTCACCCCGGGGGGCTGCGAGGTCCTGAGCGACGCGCCCAAGCAGCCCGCCGACATCGAACACCTGATGCAGCAACGATGAACAAAGAAACCCCCGTTTACGACGTGGCGATCTGCGGCGCCGGCCCGGTCGGCATGGCGCTGGCCGCCCTGCTGGCGCGGCGCGGCATGGCGCCCGGGCGCATCGCGCTGCTGGACGCCAAGCCGGTGGAACAGGCCGTGCGCGATCCGCGCTCGATCGCGATCTCGCACGGCAGCCGCATGCTGCTGGAGCAGGCCGGGGCATGGCCGGTGCCCGCTACCGCCATCCACGAAATCCATGTGTCGCGGCGCGGCCATTTCGGGCGCAGCCTGATGGACCGCAAGGAACACCAGGTCGACGCGCTCGGCTACGTGGCGCAGTACGGCGACCTGGTGCGGGCTTTGGCCGCCGCCTGCGGGCGCACCGGCATCGCCGAGCTGCGCCCGGCGCGCGTCACGTCGGCACGGGAACACGACAACCACGTCGCGCTGGCGCTCGAAGACGGCCGCGAGATCACGGCCAGGATCTCGGTGCAGGCCGAAGGCGGCGTGTTCGGCGAACAGGCACAGCGCAGCAAGGTGCGCGACTACGGCCAGACGGCGCTGATCGCGCGCGTATCGGCCGCGCGGCCGGTGGCGCACCGCGCCTACGAAAGGTTTACCGAGGAAGGTCCGCTCGCCCTGCTGCCGCAGGATGCGCCGGACGGTTTCCAGTATGCCCTGGTGTGGTGCATGTCGCCGCGGCGCGCGGCGCAGGTTGCTGCGCTGGACGACGATGCATTCCTGGCGGCGCTGGGGGAAGCATTCGGCACGCGCCTTGGCGAATTTACCGGCGCGTCGAAACGGATCGCCTTCCCGCTTGGCCTGAACGCGGGCGCGGCGGACGGCGTGCGCATCGCCGCGATCGGCAATGCGGCGCAGACCATGCATCCGGTGGCGGGACAGGGCCTCAACCTCGGCTTGCGCGACGCGGCCGTGCTGGCGCGGCTGCTGGCGCGCGATGCGGGGCCGGAATCGCTGGCCCGCTTTGCGGCCGAGCGGCGCGCGGACCGCGACGTGGTGATCGCCGCCACCGATGCGATGGCGCGCGTGTTCGCCGGCCGCGGGCCGGCGCAGGCCCTGCTCGGGCTGTCGCTGGGCGTGCTCGACGCGGTGGCGCCGGCGCGCATGCTGCTGGCCGAGCTGATGATGTTCGGCCGCCGCTAGGGCCAGGGGACTGTCCCCGCAGGGCCAGGGGACTGTCCCCGCAGGGGACCGTCCCCCGGTGTTTAGCCGATTCCACTCCCTTTGCGGGCCCCAAAAAACCGGGGGACAGTCCCCTGCGGGGACAGTCCCCTTCCCTCCGCTTAGCGCTTGGCGCGATCGAGCGTCGCCGCGGCATCGACCGCAAACGCCGCCGCCCTGGCAAAGAACTCCGGCGTAAGGTTCTCGAAGGTGTCGCCCGGCCCGTGGTAGTCCGCGTGGTCCTCCACCCCGAAGTACAGGAACGGAATGCCGGCGTCGTGGAATGCGCCATGGTCCGAGCTCTGGGTCCAGTCGTCGATGCGGGTCAGCGCCTTCGGCTGGTCGTGTCCGAATCCGACCTTGAGCCCGCTGCGGCGGGCCGCCTGCTCCACCACCGCGCGCAACGCCGGCGTGTAGCTGGTGCCGGCCACGTTGATCTCGCCCTTGTCGTTGCGGCCGACCATGTCGAAGTTCATGTTGGCGACGACCTTATCTTTCGGCAGCGCCATCGTCTTCACGAAGTGCTTCGCGCCCTGCAGGCCCATCTCCTCGCCGTCGAACAGCACGAACACCATCGTGTGCGCAGGCGGATTTGCCTTGAACCAGCGCGCGGCGGCCAGCACCACCGCCACACCGGACGCATTGTCGTCGGCGCCCGGGTAGGTTTTCCCGCCGCGCACGCCAAGGTGGTCGTAGTGCGCGGACATCACGATGTAGCGGTCCGGCGACGTGGTCCCGCGCACCATGCCGGCCAGGTTCACCGCGCCCGCGTAGTGCTTGACGTTCTGGCCATCCTTGCCCTCAGGGCGCGAGAAGGAAAACTGCTGCGCGAAGGTCTTGCCGAGCGGGTCCAGGCCGATCGTGCGCATGCGTTGTTCGAGGTAGGCCTGCGCCTTCTGGTTGCCGGGCGTGCCGGTCCGGCGGCCTTCGTACACTGGCGAGGAAAGCGTGCGCACGTCGTCCAGCAGTTGCGCGGTGTCGAGCTGCGGCGCGGCGGCGTGGGCGGAGCAGGCGAGGAACAGCGACAGCAGGCCGGCGGCAAGCGGGGAGGTCGGGAGGATTTTCATCGATGTGGAGCGCGTTTAAAAAGCAAGCATAGCGCAAAGGGGTGGGCTTGGGGACTGTCCCGCTGGGACTGTCCCCTGCATTTTGCGCTATCGAATCGCCCCGGAAGGCGGGGGACAGTCCCGGCGGACAGTCCCCGGCATCAGTCGACGGCTTTCACCATCTCTTCGATGACCTTCTTGGCGTCGCCGAACACCATCATGGTGTTCGGCTGGTAGAACAGTTCGTTGTCGAGGCCCGCGTAGCCGGACGCCATCGAGCGCTTGTTGACGATGATCGACTTGGCCTTGTACGCCTCCAGGATCGGCATGCCGGCGATCGGCGACTTCGGATCCTTGGCGGCCGGGTTAACCACGTCGTTCGCGCCCAGCACCAGTACCACGTCGGTCTGGCCGAATTCGGCGTTGATGTCCTCCATCTCGAACACCTGCTCGTAAGGCACTTCGGCTTCGGCCAGCAGCACGTTCATGTGGCCCGGCATGCGGCCGGCGACCGGGTGGATCGCATACTTCACGTTCACGCCTTTTGCGGTCAGCTTCTCGACCAGCTCCTTGAGCGGATGCTGGGCGCGCGCCACCGCCAGGCCGTAGCCCGGGACGATGATCACCGATTCCGCATTCGACATGATGAAGGCCGCGTCGTCGGCGGACCCTGACTTGACCGGACGCTGCTCGGCCTTGGCGCCGCCTGCCGCCTCCGCCGGCGCGCCGCCGAAGCCGCCCAGGATCACGTTGAAGAAGGAGCGGTTCATCGCCTTGCACATGATGTACGAGAGGATCGCGCCTGAGGAACCGACCAGCGAGCCGGCGATGATCAGCATCGAGTTATTCAGCGAGAAGCCGATACCCGCAGCCGCCCAGCCCGAATAGGAGTTCAGCATCGACACCACCACCGGCATGTCGGCGCCGCCGATCGGGATAATGATCAGCACGCCGAGCACGAAGGACAGCGCCGCCATCGCGATGAACGGGG
The DNA here is from genome assembly GCA_035759315.1 of Telluria sp. GTDB lineage: Bacteria > Pseudomonadota > Gammaproteobacteria > Burkholderiales > Burkholderiaceae_D > Telluria. The sequence continues at coordinate 23,707 of DASTVB010000008.1, forward strand.
TCCATGCCGGCTCCACGCCCTGCGCAAAGGTGAACATCAGGCCAAGCGCGATCACGGCGATCGCCATGCCGAGGTTGAGCATGTGCTGGCCGGCGAACTGCACCGGCGCGCCCTGGAACAGGCGGAACTTGTATTTGCCGGACAGCTTGCCGAACGCGATCACCGAACCCGAGAAGGTCAGCGCACCGACGAAGGTGCCGATGAACAGTTCCAGCCGGTTCCCGACCGGCAGCGCCTCGCCGCGGGTGGCGATGTTGAAGGCCCACGGCTCCGACACGGCCGCCACCGCGATGCAGACTGCGGCCAGGCCGATCAGCGAGTGCATTGCCGCGACCAGTTCCGGCATCTTGGTCATCTCGACGCGCTTGGCGAGCATGGCGCCGATCGCGCCGCCCACCAGCGTGCCCGCGGCCACCAGGATGTAGCCGGTGGATGCGTCGGCGGTAACGGCTTCGGCCTTCAGGCGCAGGATCAGCGCGATGGTGGTGACGAATGCGATCGCCATGCCGGCCATGCCGAAGGTGTTGCCCCTGCGCGCGGACGAGGGCGAGGACAAGCCCTTGAGCGCCTGGATGAAGCAGATCGAGGCCACCAGGTACAGCAGGGTGACCTGGTTCATGGTGATGTAGCTCATGCCTTGTCTCCCGCCTTGGCCTTCGGTTCCTTCTTGCGGAACATCTCCAGCATGCGCTGCGTGACGAGGAATCCGCCGAACACGTTGACCGCCGCCAGCGCCACCGCCAGCGTGCCGGCGATGCGCCCGGTGAAGCCTTCCGTCAGGCCGGCCGCCAGCATCGCGCCGACGATGATGATCGCGGAGATCGCGTTGGTGACCGCCATCAGCGGCGTGTGCAGCGCGGGCGTGACGGTCCACACGACGTGGTAGCCGACATAGATCGCCAGTACAAAGATGATCAGGTTGGTAATGGTGTCGCTGACTTCCATGCTTCCCTCCGTATTATTTGCGCAGCACTTCGCCATCCGCGCAGAGCAGCGTGGCTTTGAGGATTTCGTCTTCGCGGTCGATCACCGCCTTGTCTTCCGCGTTGATGATCAGCTTGAGGAAGTCGAGCACGTTGCGCGCGTACAGCGCCGACGCGTCGGCCGCCACAAGCGCGGCCAGGTTCGGTTCGCCGACGATCTGCACGCCGTGGCGGGTGACGGTCTTGCCCAGTTCGGACAGTTCGCAGTTGCCGCCCTGTTCCACCGCCAGGTCGACGATCACCGAGCCGGGCTTCATCGCCCGCACGGTCTCTTCGGGAATCAGGATCGGCGCCTTGCGGCCGGGGATCAGCGCGGTGGTGATCACGATATCGGCCAGCTTGGCGCGCTCGTGCACCAGGTCGGCCTGGCGCTTCATCCACTCGGCCGGCATCGGGCGCGCGTAGCCGCCCACGCCCTGCGCGATCTCGCGCTCTTCGTCCGTCAGGTAAGGGACGTCGATGAATTTGGCGCCCAGCGACTCGACCTGCTCCTTGACCGGCGGGCGCACGTCGGACGCTTCAATCACCGCGCCGAGGCGCTTGGCGGTGGCGATGGCCTGCAGGCCGGCCACGCCGACGCCCATGATCAGAACGCGCGCGGCCTTGACCGTGCCGGCCGCCGTCATCAGCATCGGCATGAAGCGCTGGTAGGTGTTCGCCGCCAGCATCACGGCCTTGTAGCCGGCGATGTTGGCCTGCGAGGAGAGCACGTCCATCGACTGCGCGCGCGTGATGCGCGGCACCGCTTCGAGCGCGAAGGCGGACAGGCCGGCCTGCGCCATCGCGGCGATGTTTTCGGTATCGAAGGGATTGAGCATGCCGATCAGGATGGCGCCGCTGCGCATCAGGCCCCGTTCGGCGGCGTCGGGCGCGCGCACCTTGAGCACCATGTCGGCGCCAAAGGCGTCGGCGGCGCTGCCGATGGTGGCGCCCGCCGCGGCGTAGGCCTCGTCGGGCACCGAGGCTGGGACGCCGGCGCCGGACTGCACGATCACCTGGTGCTTCGCGGCCAGCTTCTTGACCGTCTCGGGCGTGGCCGCGACGCGGGTCTCGCCCGGACGGGTCTCGGCCGGTATGCCAATCTTCATGAGTTGCCTCCTTACAATTGTATTCAGGTCATCTTACAACAATGTCATGACGCTGTTCCGTGCTGAGTGAAAGATTAAACACAGATTCGGAGTTTTCCGACGCAAACGAAGCGTGCGCTACCCTGGACCCGCCCCGGGATAGAATCCTGCGCCCAAGTTTGATGGCAAACCGATAACAATGCCGGACTTTGCTCCAAGCAGTCTTGCCCTGCCCCATGTAAAATGTCGGCTCATTAAAAAGGAAGCGCATGCCGCACACCTGGAGACCCTCCGTTACCGTTGCCGCCGTTATCGAGCGCGACGGACGCTTTCTGCTGATCGAAGAAGAGACCAGCGACGGCGTTCGCCTGAACCAGCCGGCCGGTCACCTCGACCCGTTCGAATCGCTGGCCGAGGCCGTCACCCGCGAAGTGATGGAAGAGACGGCGCACGAATTCACGCCGACCGCGCTGGTCGGCATGTACATGTCGAGCTACCGCTCGCAGCGCCGCAACGAAGACGTGACTTACCTGCGTTTCCTGTTCTGTGGCGAAATCGGCGCGCACTATGCCGACCGCCCGCTCGACCATGGCATCCTGCGTACCATGTGGATGACGCGCGACGAAATCGCGGCCTGCCCGGAGCGCCACCGCAGCCCGCTGCTACTGCAGTGCATCGACGACTACCTCGGCGGCAAGCGTGCGCCGCTCGAGATCGTGCACACGCACGCCTCGGTGTACGGCAACAGCGCATAAAGGATCAGAATGAGCAAGAAAAAAGTCGTGATCGGCATGTCCGGTGGCGTGGACTCCTCGGTCTCGGCATGGCTGCTGAAAGAACAGGGCTATGAAGTCATCGGCCTGTTCATGAAGAACTGGGAAGACGACGATGACTCCGAGTTCTGCTCCTCGCGCCAGGACTGGATCGACGCGGCCAGCGTGGCCGACGTGGTCGGCGTGGACATCGAGGCCGTCAACTTCGCGGCCGAATACAAGGACCGCGTGTTCGCGGAATTCCTGCGCGAGTACCAGGCCGGCCGCACGCCGAACCCGGACGTGCTGTGCAACGCCGAGATCAAGTTCAAGGCCTTCCTGGACCACGCGATGAAGCTGGGCGCGGACCTGATCGCGACCGGCCACTACGCGCGCGTGCGCGAAAACGCCGGCCGCTTCGAACTGCTCAAGGCGATGGACCACACCAAGGACCAGAGCTATTTCCTGCACCGCCTGAACCAGGCGCAGTTGTCGCGCACCCTGTTCCCGCTGGGCGAAATCCCGAAGACGGACGTGCGCAAGATCGCGGAGAAGCTGGCGTTGCCGAACGCGGCCAAGAAGGATTCGACCGGCATCTGCTTCATCGGCGAGCGCCCGTTCCGCGACTTCCTGAACCGCTACCTGTCGTACAAGCCCGGACCGATCAAAACCGATGACGGCAAGGTGGTGGGCGAGCACGTGGGGCTGTCGTTCTACACGCTGGGCCAGCGCAAGGGCATCGGTATCGGCGGCCTGAAGTCGTACAAGAACCCGGACGGCACCAGCGACGCGTGGTACGTGGCGCGCAAGGACGTCGAGAACAACACGCTGTACATCGTGCAGGGGCACGACCACGAGTGGCTGCTGTCGCCGCAGCTGGAAGCGGGACAGGCCAGCTGGGTGGCGGGCGAGCCGCCGCCGGCGGGCGCGCTGAGCGCCAAGACCCGCTATCGCCAGAACGACGTGGCGTGCAGCGTGACGCCGCAGGGCATGGACCGCTTTGCGCTGGACTTCACCGATCCGCAGTGGGCGGTGACGCCGGGGCAGTCGGCGGTGCTGTATGACGGCGACGTGTGCCTGGGCGGCGGCATCATCGACAGCGCCAGCGCCACGCTGCGCTAGGGGTTGGGGACTGTCCCCTGGTGTTTGATTTCAGTGGCATGCGCCAAACCCCGGGGGACGGTCCCCGGGGGGACAGTCCCCTTCCTACTCGCCGTACACCAGTGTTTTCCAGGTGACGCCTAGGCGCACATCCAGCTTCAGCGCGACCAGCTGCCGCGACACCGCCAGCGTCTCGCGCTCGGCCCGCAGGCGTTCGCCTACCGGCGTCTTCAGGATCCCCGCCCCCGCGATCACGGCGTCCAGGTTGCCATAGGCATTGAGCAGCCGCGCCGCCGTCTTCATCCCGATCTTCGACACGCCCGGCACGCCGTCGGTGACGTCGCCCATCAGCGCCAGCAGGTCCGGCATCAGTTCCGGCGCGACGCCGAAGCGCGCGCGCACCCAGGCGTCGTCGTGCCACTCGCCCTTGAAATGGTCCCACACCAGCGCGCCGTGCCCGATCAGGCCATGAAGGTCTTTGTCGGTGGTGGCCACGATCGCGTCGCCGCGTCCTTCCGACAGCCAGCGCATCACGCAGGTGCCGATCACGTCGTCCGCTTCCACCCCGGGCACGCAGCACACATGCACGCCCAGCTCGCGCAGGCGGTCGTAAAAGCCGGGCAGCGCGTCGCGCAGGGGCGACGGCATCGGCGCGCGCTGTTCGCGGTAGCGGGGGTAGATTTCGTGGCGCCAGGTGGCGCCGCCGTGGTCAAACGCGGCCAGCACATGGCTAGGCGAGTGCGCCCCGAGCAGGTTGCGGAACGAAGACAGCGAATGGCGCAGCGCGCTGGCCGCCTTTTCGGGCGAATCCGGCTCTTCGCTGGCGGCCTCGTAGACGCGGCGAACGATATTCAGGCCGTCGATGGCCAGCAGCTTTGCCATGGGGATGTGGTGGGAAAAGTACAGGCCGACAGCTTAGCATCCCGCCACCCGCCCGTCATCCCAGCGGCGCCGTCATCCCAGCGAAGGCTGGGATCCATACGCCGTTAGCTAATCGTCAGCGTTGGTTCCTTCGATAACTTCAGCATGGATCCTAGCCTTCGCTGGGATGACGGTCTTGGGCGTAACGGGAGCGTCGCCGGGAGGACGGTTGTGCGGGTAACGGGGAGGCCCGCCGGACGGAGGGCTTAGCGGGCGTGGATGAAGTCGACCGGCACGCCATAGCGCCAGACATTGAGCAGCTCGCCCGTGCCGGCCACGCCGATGGTGGCCACCAGGCGCTCGACGTAGTGCAGCGCCTCGTCCTTTTCGCGCGGACCCAGCGCGTCGAGGCGCGGCAGCTCGCGCTTGAGCGCTTCCAGCACGGCCGATCGCCGTGGCTGCAGCGTGATCGAGCTTTCCACCGAAGCGATGATGGCATCGACCGCCTGCTGCGCCTGGATCCGGACCAGCTCATTCGGCGCTCCCTCGTACATGGTCTGGGCGTCGGCGTAGAACTTGCGCTCCATGCGCAGCCCTTCGAGCCGTTCGAAGGTCTGCGGCTGCAGCACCAGCGAATGGTCGTTGGCCGAGGTCGGCCACAGCTGGAACAGCAGCCCGGTCACGCATGCGGCCGCCAGCGCGGAGAGCGCGATCAGGATGGCGAGCACGTAGCGGCTGATGGTGTCCATAGGGGGAATGAGGTGGGGCACGCAAGGATACCGCGTTTTATATTTAACAAAATGCGTGCTTTGTCACTCCCTGCACTGCTGCACGCTGCCGATTGCTAAAGGGAGTGTGCTTGGGTAGTATGCCTTGGCGCGATCATATAAATACGACATCGCGCGCCAGCCATTTCACATTCTGGAGACTCAATGCCGCGCCGTTCCTTCGCAGGCTTCGCCCTGATTTGCACCCTCGCCGCCACCAGCTGCGTCGCGCTGGCGGGCAGCACCCCGCCGATGCAGGCGGACATCCCCGCCTCCTTCAATGGCGCGGTCGCCAATGCGAACTACATCAAGCGCGTGGTGATGATCCCGATGCGCGACGGCGTCAAGCTGAACACCATCATCGTGATCCCGAAGGGCGCGGTGAACGCGCCGATGATGCTGAGCCGGACTCCCTACAATGCCGCGCGCCGCTCTTCGCGCAACGTCAGCCCGAACATCACGTCCATGCTGCCCGAGGGGGACGACCAGTTCATCGCCAACGGCTATATCCGGGTCTACCAGGACGTGCGCGGCAAGTACGGATCCGAGGGCGAGTACGTGATGACGCGCCCCGTCCGCGGCCCGCTGAACGAGACCCCGATCGACCATTCGACCGACGCTTATGACACCATCGACTGGCTGGTGAAGAATGTCGCCGAGAGCAACGGCAAGGTCGGCATGGTGGGTTCGTCGTACGACGGCTTCACCGTGCTGATGGCGCTGGCCGATCCGCACCCCGCGCTCAAGGCCGCGGTGCCAATGAGCCCCATGGTGGATGGATGGCGCGGCGACGACTGGTTCCACAACGGCGCATTCCGCCTGCCGATGCTGTTCTACTTCGCCGACCAGACCACCGCGCGCGGCAGCGGCGACACGGTGACCACCGGCGTCTATGACGACTACGAAGGCTACCTGCGCGCCGGCTCGGCGGCCGACATGGCGCGCCAGCTGGGCATCGACCAGCTGCCCTATACGAAGAAGGTGTTCGAGCATCCCGCCTACGACAAGTACTGGCAGGAGCAGGCGCTGGACCGCATCCTGGCCAACCGCCCGCTGAAAGTGCCGACCATGTACGTGGTGGGTCGCTGGGACCAGGAAGACATCTACGGCGCCTACGCCGCCTACGCCTCGACCGAAGCGAAGGACAGGAACAACGACATGAACTACCTGGTGGTCGGCCCGTGGCGCCACAGCGGCGTGAATTACGACGGCTCCTCGCTGGGCGCGTTCAAGTTCGCCGGCGACACCGCGCAGGAATTCCGCCGCGACTATATGCTGCCCTTCTTTAACCAGTACCTGAAGGATGGCGCTCCAAAAGCGCAGACGCCGGCCGTGCTGTCCTACGAGACCGGCACCAACCGCTGGCGCCACCGAGGCCAGTGGCCGCTCGCGCAGGCGAGCAAGCCGCTGTACCTGTCTACCGGCGGCAAGCTTGGCTTCGACAAGCCGGCCGCCGCGGGGTCTTTCGACGAATACGTGTCCGATCCGGCCAAGCCGGTGCCGTTCGTGCCGCGCCCGGTGCGCGCCAACGACTCCGAAGTGTGGCGCCCGTGGCTGGTCAGCGACCAGCGCTCGTTCTCGGACCGCCCGGACGTCCTCACCTACGTCAGCGAGCCGCTCACGGCGCCGGTGCATGTGGCCGGCGCGCCGATGGTGAACCTGTTCGCATCGACCAGCGGCACCGACGCCGACTGGGTGGTCAAGCTGATCGACGTGTACCCGGACGAGATGCCGAACCAGCCGCAGATGGGCGGCTACCAGCTGGGCATTTCGATGGACATCTTCCGCGGCCGCTACCGCAACAGCTTCGAGGCGCCGAGCGCGATCCCGGCCAACAAGGTGGAGCGCTACCGCTTTGCGCTGCCGAATGCGGACCACGTGTTCCTGCCGGGCCACCGCATCATGGTGCAGGTGCAATCGAGCTGGTTCCCGCTGTACGACCGCAATCCGCAGACCTTCGTGCCGAACATCTTCCACGCCAAGCCGGCCGACTACCGCAAGGCCACCCAGCGGATCTGGCACGCCAAGGATGCGCAGAGCATGATCGAACTGCCAATCGTGCAGTAAGCAGGCAGCCCGTGGCGCTTGCACGGGGCCGGGAATAAATGTAGCATTTCGTTTGCATCTTTATTCCCGGCTTTTCCATGTCCACGCTTTCCCTCGACCGTCCCTCCCTCACCCGCCTCGTCGACGAGTTCTACGACGAAGTGCGCGCCGATCCGGTGCTCGGTCCCGTCTTCAACGGCGCGATCGGCGACCACTGGGACGAGCATCTCACCAAGCTGGTCGATTTCTGGTCCACCGTCATGCTCGGCACGCGCGAGTTCCAAGGCAACGTATTTGGCACCCACATGCAGATCAAGGGCGTGGAACCCGAGCATTTCCGGCGCTGGCTCGCCATCTTCGAAACGACGGTGGCGCGGCTGTTCTCCCCTGCCGATGCGGACGAGTTCATGACGGTCGCCCGGCGCATCGCGGGCAGCCTGCAATACGGCTATTTCGGCAAGATCGAAGTCCAGTAATCGCACCCCGGGGACTGTCCCCGCAGGGGACCGTCCCCTGCTCTAAGCCGGCATATCGGACCAAAGATCTGGGCACGGTCCCCTGTGTGGCATGCCGAACAGATAAGCGCGCCCGCCGTCCCTAAGCTGGGCGGCATGGGCGCAAAAATCTACATCGGCATCTCCGGGTGGCGCTACGTGCCATGGCGCGGCGTGTTCTATCCGGAAGACCTGGCGCAGCACCGCGAGCTGGAATACGCGTCGCGCCAGCTGCCCACGATCGAGATCAACGGCTCGTTCTACTCCCTGCAGAAGCCCGAAAGCTACGCCGCCTGGTACGACGCCACCCCGTCCGGCTTCGTGTTCTCCTCCAAGGGCAATCGCTACATCACCCACATCCTGCGCCTGCGCGACGTCGATCCGGCGCTCGCCAACGTCATGGCGTCCGGCGTCTTGAACCTGCGCGAGAAGCTCGGCCCGATGCTGTGGCAGTTTCCACCCAACTTCAAGTTCGATCCGGAGCGGATGGAGCACTTCCTGAGCATCCTGCCGCACGACACCGAACAGGCGCTGGAACTGGCCCGCCACCACGAGCCGCGCATGGAAGGCCGCAGCGCGCTGGAGATCGACAGGAAGCGCAAGATGCGCCATGCGGTGGAAGTCCGCCACGAGAGCTTCATGGACGAGGCCTTCGTCAAATTGCTGCGCAAGTATAAGGTGGCCGTGGTGGTGGCGGACACCACCGGGAAGTGGCCCTACATCGAGGACGTGACGGCCGACTTCATGTACCTGCGCCTGCACGGCGAAAAGGAGTTGTACGCCGGAGGCTACACCGACGAAGCGCTGGACCGCTGGGCGGCCCGCATCGCTGCGTGGTCGCGCGGCGGGCAGCCGGAGGATGCGCGCACCATCTCCGCAACCGCGCCGCCGAAGCGCGCCAGCCGCGACGTGTTCTGCTACTTCGACAACGACATCAAGGTACACGCGCCGTTCGACGCGCGCAAGCTGATGGACCGGCTGGGGATCTAACGGCCCGGCATGTGCCGGTCGAAGAACGCGACGACGCTCCTGTTCATCGCTGCATGGAAGGCCTTGCGGTCGAATTCTTCCGCGTCCTTGCACAGCAGGGGCGGGCCGAGCAGCCCGCATGGGACCAGGAAGGAAAAGTGGCCGGCGCCGCGCACCTCGTGGTACTCCGCCCTTGGCCCAAGCGCCTCGCGCACCGGACCGGTGTTGGTCGCATACGGAACGCTGGTGTCGTGTTCGGCGCTCCAGAGCTGGACTGGCACGTTCACGTTTGCAAAGCCGTCCGCGCGCAGGGCGAACCCGAGGCCGGGGGCCGCGACAACGGCGGCCTTGATGCGTGCGTCGCTGGCCCACTTGTCGTCCACCTTTGCCCCCGCGTCGAGCAAAGGCGACCCGGCCTGGCGCAGCAGGTCGCAGGCGAATTCCTTCGCCTTCGCGCAGTAGGTGGCGACATAGGCCAGGTCCGGCCTGGCGCCCGCCGCGGTCAGCACCGTGAGCCCGCCGGCGGAGAAGCCGTAGGCGCCAATGCGGTTCGGGTCGATGCGGGCACGTTCCGGCCAGCGCGTGAGCATGTGGTCGATGGCCGCACTCAGTTCCGTGGTGCGGCTACCGAGGTAGGAGGCCGATCCGACGCTGCCCTGGTCTGCGTAGTTGTCGCCGGTGTGCATCGGGGCGGCGACCACATAGCCGGCGGTCGCCAGCGCCAGCGCCAGGTCGGCATGGCCGCCGGGGCCTCCGCCGTTACCGTGCGAAATCACTACCAGGGGCAGCCCGTTGCCGGCCACGTTGCCGTCGGGGGCGACGTCCATCAGCACCAGTCCGAGCAGGGTGGTGGGCCTGGTGCTGGAGGTGGTTGGATACCAGACGCCCATGGCGAAGCGCTGCCCGCCGGCGGTGGTTGCGGTGACGGGCTGGAAGCCGACCGGCCGCTCCGGCCGCAGGGCGGTGGACACGGCAAGGGCAACCAGTACCCCGATCAGCAGCACCATCGCGATCACCACCCTGCGAATCCATTTCATGGCCGTTCCCTGTCAGTGATCAGGAGCGCATCGTCGCACGGAGCGGCGCGCCAGCAAAGGATCTTGGGATAAACGCCATTTACGGGGGAACCAAGCCCTCCGCAGGTGGAGCCAAGCGGAGCGAGGCTCAGTCGCGGGGATGGATGGGGATGACGCGGGTGGGCGGCGCCGACGGGGATTCAGGCGCGGGAGTGGTCTCGCAGGTGCCGCAGGTATCGCATCCGCTGCCGCAGCCGGCCTGCTGGCCGAACCAGCGCGCCACGCGCGGATGCCGCGCCAGCCGCACCGACAGCCTGCGGCGCAGGCCGGCCGGCATGTACTTCATCGCGACCCAGCCAAAGGCCACGGCGACGATCAGCGCGACCGCGAGTTCCTGCATGTCAGCCTCCGCCCAGCGCGAGCGCGGTGCGGTAGGTGATGAACGAGGCCACGTAGGCCAGCGCGAACATGTAGCCGGCCATGATCAGCGGGTAGCGCATGCTGTTGGTTTCGCGGCGCACCACGGTCAGCGTGGACAGGCACTGCGGCGCGAACACGTACCAGGCCAGCAGCGACAGCGCGGTCGCCAGCGACCACGATTGCGCGATCAGCGGCGCCAGGGTGGTCTCGATGTCGGCGCCTCCGGAGGCGGACAGCGCGTACACGGTGCCGAGGGCTCCGACCGCGACTTCGCGCGCGGCCATGCCCGGCACCAGCGCGATGCAGATCTGCCAGCCGAAGCCGATCGGCTCGAACACCACCGCCATCGCGCGGCCGATCATGCCGGCGATGCTGTAGTAGATCGCAGGCTGGGTGGCGCCTTCCGGCGCGCCGGGGAAGCTGGAGAGGAACCACACCAGGATCATCAGCGTCAGGATCAGGGTGCCGACCCGCGCCAGGAAGATGCGCGCGCGTTCCCACAGGCCCAACGCCAGGTTCTGCAGGTGCGGCAGGTGGTAGCTTGGCAGTTCGAGCATCAGCGGCTGCCTGGACTTCGATCCCATCGAATGCTTGAAGAACCAGGCCACCGCCATCGCGCTCACGATGCCCGCCGCGTACAGGCAGAACAGCACCAGGCCCTGCAGGCTGAAGCCGGCGCCGACTTCGCGCTGCGGGATGAAGGCGGCGATCACCAGCGCGTACACCGGCAGCCGCGCCGAACAGGTCATCAGCGGGGCGATCATGATCGTCACCAGCCGGTCGCGCGGATTCTGGATGGTGCGCGCGGCCATGATGCCCGGGATGGCGCAGGCGAAGCTGGACAGCAGCGGGATGAATGCGCGCCCGGACAGGCCGACCCCGCCCATCATGCGGTCCAGCAGGAAGGCGGCGCGCGGCAGGTAGCCGCAATCTTCCAGCACCAGGATGAAGAAGAACAGGATCAGGATCTGCGGCAGGAACACCAGCACGCTGCCGACGCCGCTCAGGATGCCTTCGACCAGCAGGCTGCGCAGCACGCCTTCGCCCATGTGGGCCGAAACCCACTGGCCGATCGTGTCGACGCCGGCGGTGATCATGTCCATCGGGACCACGGCCCAGCTGAACACGGCCTGGAACACCAGGAACATCAGCGCGGCGAAAATGATGGGGCCGGCCACCGGGTGCAGCACCACGTTGTCGATCTTTTCGGTGAGGTTGCCGGTGTCGTTGGCATCGCTGGTGGCGGCGGCCAGGATGCGGCGCACTTCGCGCTGCGTGTCCTCGACCGGCACCGCGTCGATCGCGGACAGCGGCCGGATGCGCATGGCGCCGTCGAAGGACAGCGCGTCGAGCGCCTGCACCAGCGACTGCTCGCCGCCGCTCTGCACGGCCACGGTCTCGACCACCGGGATGCCCAGCTCGCGCGACAGCATGGCGGTATCGATCTGGATGCCGCGCTTCCTGGCGACGTCGGTCATGTTCAGCGCCAGCACCATCGGCAGGCCGAGGCGCTGCACTTCGAGCACCAGGCGCAGGTTCAGGCGCAGCTTGGTGGCGTCGGCCACCATCACCAGCGCCTGCGGTGCGGCTTCGCCGGCGCGCAGGCCGGCCACCACGTCGCGCGTGATCGCTTCGTCCGGGGTCTGCGCCGTCAGGCTGTAGGCGCCCGGCAGGTCCAGCACGCGGTAGCTGCGGCCGGACGGGGAGGTGAAGCCGCCTTCCTTGCGTTCGATCGTGACGCCCGCGTAGTTGGCCACCTTCTGGCGCGCGCCCGTCAGGCGGTTGAACAGCGCGGTCTTGCCGCAGTTGGGATTGCCCAGCAGTGCCACCAGCGGCTGGCCGGCGGCCAGCGTTTGCTCCATCACGCCCATCGATTACTCCGCCGTGACCGACACCAGGGCCGCTTCGAAGCCGCGCAGCGCGAAGGTGGACTGGCCAACCTTGACCGCGACCGGCTCGCCGCCCGGGAAGCCGCGCTTGAGCACCCGGATCCGCTCGCCCGGCACGAAGCCCAGTTCCATCAGGCGGCGCGAGACGTCGACGCCGCCCCATGCGAGGTCGGCGCTGGGAGCCAGGTGGATCACGGTCGCGCTCTGTCCTACCGCGAGGGTAGCGAGCGTCGTCAGGGTGGGTGCGAGGGTCATTGGTCAGGCCTTGGTGAATGCCGGCGCGGCGCAGGGGCCGCGCTACCCCGCCATGATAAGCCTAAATGCGAATTATTTCCATTTACCGCGGTCCGGCAGCAACAAAACGCTTGCGTTGGATTCAGGATTCTTGGAAAATAAACGCTAATGATAATGATTCTCATTAGTGAATGAGCAAGTTCCCGCCTTCACAGTGAGCTTTACCGGAATTTAGCGAACCATGATCGTCTGCGTCTGCAACAACATCTCCGACCGTGAAATCCGCGAAGCGGCCGACCTGGGCCTGTCTTCGATGAGCGACCTGCGCCGCGACCTGGGCGTGGGCACCTGCTGCGGCAAGTGCGTCAGCTGCGCGCGCCAGGTGCTGCACGACCACATGGAGCGCAGCACGATCGCCGCCACCGAACTGTCGTTCCGCCGCGAGCCTGCCGGCGCCTGACGCCCGCTGGCATACCCCCCGGGGTATCCCGGAATACCCCTTCCCTGCCATATACCCCCCTGGGTATGCCAAAGCCAGGGGACTGTCCCCAAAGGGGACTGTCCCCCGAAGTTCCGATCCGGCTGACTGCTCATCCAGACACCGGGGGACGGTCCCCTGCGGGGACAGTCCCCTCCCCGTGGATTTGATATGATGGCTGACACGACAACAAAACCCGGGAAGACACCTCATGAAGGGCGATAAGAACATCATCCGGCTGCTCAACGCGCAGCTGACCAACGAGCTCACCGCGATCAACCAGTACTACCTGCATGCGCGGATGTACCGTCACTGGGGCTTCGAAAAACTCGGCAAGAAGGAATACGAGGAATCGATCGGCGAGATGAAGCACGCCGACAAGCTGATCGAACGCATCCTGATGCTGGAAGGCCTGCCCAACCTGCAGGCGCTCCACAAGCTGCTGATCGGCGAATCGACGCCGGAAATGCTGGAATGCGACCTGAAGCTGGAACAGGCGGCGCACGTCACCATCAAGGAAGGCATCGCCGCTTCCGAGCAGGTGGGAGATTACGTGTCGCGCGACCTGCTGATCGAGATCCTCGACGACACCGAGGAGCATATCGAGTGGCTGGAGACGCAGCTGGACCTGATCAACAAGATCGGCTTGCAGAACTACCTGCAGAGCCAGATGTAACAAAGGGCGCTTCGGCGCCCTTTTTTGTTTGTACCCGCGTATGCGGGAACCTATGGTGAGTTCGCTGGACAGTAGCACAGGCAGGTTCAGCATGGGTCCCCGCGTTCGCGGGGATGACGTCAGAGGTGCGGAACGGTGTCGCGGAACGACGGACGCTCCGACAGCTTGTCGAACAGGCGCCCCAGGTTGGGGAATTCCTCGCGCCAGCCGATCTCGGGGAAGCGGAACGACAGCCAGCCCAGCGCGCAGCCGGTCGCCACGTCCGCCAGCGAATAGTGGTTGCCGCAGCAGTAGTGCGAGTCGCCCAGGTTGGCCGACATCATGCCCAGCCCGGCCTGCACCTTGTGCATCTGGCGCTCGATCCAGGCGTCGCTCTGCTGCTCGGCCGGGCGCAGCGTGCGCTCCAGGCGCACCAGCACCGCGGCGTCCAGCACGCCATCGGCCAGCGCTTCCCAGCACTTGACGTCGGCGCGTTCGCGGCCGTTCGGCGGCAGCAGCTTGCCGACCGGGGACATGGTATCGAGGAATTCGACGATCACGCGCGAGTCGTACAGCGCGGTGCCGTCGTCCAGCATCAGGCACGGGACTTTGCCCAGCGGGTTGGCTTCGTGGATGCGGGTTCCGGCGTCCCAGACATTCTCCAGCTCGTACTGGTAATCGAGCTTCTTTTCGGCCAGCACGACGCGGGCTTTGCGGACATAAGGACTGGTGTTGGAACCGATGAGTTTCATAAATGCGCCATGACAGATTGGGCTTCAGTATAGCATCCGGCCCAGCGGCCACCGCCGGCTCCGCCGCGATTGTGGCCGCCCGCATACATCCGGAAGGCGCCCCCCTTCGGTGGTAAAATCTTCACTTTTGCGCGACCCACTCAAGCCATGACCACGACTCCCTACTCCACGCTGTCGGCCCTGTCCCCGCTGGACGGCCGCTACGCCGCCAAGACCGACAAGCTGCGCCCGATCCTGTCCGAAGCGGGCTTCATGCACCACCGCGTGAAGGTCGAGATCGCGTGGCTGCAGGCGCTGTCGCAGGCCGGTTTCGACGAGATCAAGCCGTTTTCGGCCGCCGCCAACGCACACCTCGACCGCATCGCCGCGAACTTCAGCGAAGCCGACGCGGCGCGCATCAAGGACATCGAGCGCGTCACGAACCACGACGTCAAGGCGGTCGAGTACTGGCTCAAGGAGCAGGTCAAGGACATCCCGGAACTGGTCGCGGCGACCGAATTCATCCACTTCGCCTGCACCTCGGAAGACATCAACAACACCTCGCACGGCATGATGCTCAAGGCAGCGCGCGACAGCGTGATGCTGCCGGCCCTGCAGTCGATCATCGCCAAGCTCACGCAGATCGCGCACGACAACGCGGCGCTGCCGATGCTGTCGCGCACCCACGGCCAGACCGCCAGCCCGACCACGCTCGGCAAGGAGATGGCCAACGTGGTGGCGCGCCTGCAGCGCGCGGCCAAGCGCATCGCCGACGTCGAGATCCTCGCCAAGATGAACGGCGCGGTCGGCAACTACAACGCGCACCTGTCGGCCTACCCCGGTTTCGACTGGGCGTCGTTCTCGAAGAACGTGATCGAACAGCGCCTCGGCCTGACCTTCAACCCGTACACGATCCAGATCGAGCCGCACGACTACATGGCCGAACTGTTCGACGCCACCGCGCGCGCCAACACCATCCTGCTGGACCTGAACCGCGACATCTGGACCTACATCTCGCTCGGCTACTTCAAGCAGATCACCAAGGCCGGCGAAATCGGTTCGTCCACCATGCCGCACAAGGTCAACCCGATCGACTTCGAGAACTCGGAGGGCAACCTGGGCCTGGCCAACGCGGTGCTGCGCCACATGGCCGAGAAGCTGCCGGTTTCGCGCATGCAGCGCGACCTGACCGATTCGACCGTGCTGCGCAATATCGGCGTGGCCTTCGGCTACACCCTGCTGGCCTACGACAGCTGCCTGCGCGGCCTGAACAAGCTGGAAGTGAACGCCGCCCGCCTCGAGCAGGACCTGGACGCGAACTGGGAAGTGCTGGCCGAGCCGGTGCAGACCGTAATGCGCCGCTACGGCATCGAGAATCCGTACGAGCAGCTCAAGGAACTCACCCGCGGCAAGGGCATCTCGAAGGATGCGCTGCGCGAGTTCATCACCGGGCTGGCGATGCCGCAGGAAGCCAAGGACCAGCTGCTGGCGATGACGCCGATGAACTACATCGGCATCGCCGAGAAGCTCGCGCGCGAGATCTGATCCACCGTTATACGCAAGACCGTCATCCCAGCGGAGGCTGGGATCCATGCTGAGGTTGGTATCCCGGTAGCGATTGCTATCGGATGGCACACTCAGTATGGATCCCAGCCTTCGCTGGGATGACGTCTGGGATGGCGGAAGGCGAACCCTTGAGGTGGTATCCCGGTAGCTATCGGACGGCACACTCGGTATGGATCCCAGCCTTCGCTGGGATGACGTCGCTGGGATGGCGGAAGGCGAACCCTCGAACCAATTGGCGGAATCCACGGGCATCTGAATTCTTTGCTACCATTAGTTCTAACGAGAACTAGAACAAAGCCCCGATGGAGACCGCTTCAATGCAGCGTTACACCTCGACCGCCATCGCCCTGCATTGGCTGATGGCCGTCATGATCATCGCGAATTTCACCCTCGGCGTCGTGATGGTCGACATCCCCGGACTGACCCCCACCAAGCTGCGTTACTTCTCCTGGCACAAATGGGCCGGCGTGACGATCCTGCTGCTGGCCACCGTGCGCCTGCTGTGGCGACTGAAGCATCCCGCCCCGCCCCTGCCCGACACCATGCCGCGCTGGGAAAAGCTGGCCGCGAATGGCTCGCACCTGCTGCTGTACGTGTTGCTGTTCGCCGTTCCGCTGTCGGGCTATTTCTACACCCTCGCCGCTGGCGTGCCGGTGGTGTACTTCGGCGTGATCGAGCTGCCGGTGCTGATCGGCCGCGACCCCGCACTGAAGGAAGTGCTCGAAACCACCCACTTCGGCCTCAACCTGCTGCTGGCCGCAACCGTCGCCGTGCACGTGCTGGCGGCGCTCAAGCACCAGTTCATCGACCGCGACAGCGTGCTGCGGCGCATGCTGCCGGTCCGCACCTGATCTTTGGAGTTCACATGAAACGCTTAACCGTAATGGCGACCCTGCTGGCCGTGAGCTGCACCGTGCTGGCAGCCCCGCTCAAGACCGATCCCGCCAACAGCAGCGTGACCGCCGTGTTCAAGCAGATGAACGTGCCGGTGGAAGCCACCTTCCGCCGCTTCACCGCCAGTGTCGATTACGATCCGGCGCAGCCGCAGGCGTCCAAGGCCAACGTGCAGATCGACGCCACCACGCTCGACGTCGGCGACGAGGACATGAACAAGGAAGTGGCCAAGAAGGAGTGGTTCAACACCGCCCAGTATCCGCGCGCCTCGTTCGTCTCCACCGCGATCCGCGCGGGCGCCGCAGGCAAGCTCGCGGTCGACGGCAAGCTCACTATCAAGGGACGCACCGCGAACGTGAGCTTCCCGCTGACGGTGCGCCAGAACGGCAGCAAATACGTGTTCGAAGGCCAGCTGCCGATCCGGCGCACGGCCTTCAGCGTCGGCGAAGGCGACTGGCTCGACACCACCATGGTAGCCGACGAAGTCATTATCAAATTCCGCGTCACCGCGGCGAAGTAAACCCCTCACAGAAGGATGAACATGAAGAAGAAGATTCTCGCGGCAGCCCTGAGCGCAGTCCTGTCCACCGGCGCGGTCGCGGCCGACGTGTACATGATCGACCCTGGCCACACCTATCCAAGCATCGAAGTGGACCACAAGGGGATCTCGGTCCTGCGCGGCAAATTCAACAAGACCGAAGGCACGATCACGCTGGACCGCGCGGCCAGGACCGGCACCATGGACATCACGATCGACGCCGCTTCGGTGGACTTTGGCCACGACCGCCTGAACGCGCACATCAAGACCGCCGACATGCTGGACGTCGAAAAATTCCCGACCGCGGTCTACAAGGGCAAGTCGATGACCTTCAACGGCGACGTGCCGGCGACTGTTGACGGCGAACTGACGCTGCACGGCGTGACGCGCCCGCTCAAGCTGACCATCAACAAGTTCAAGTGCATCATGAACACGCAGATGAAGCGTGAAGTGTGCGGCGCGGATGCGTCGGCCGAATTCAACCGCACTGACTTCGGCATCAGCTTCGGCGTGCCGACGCACGCGCCGACCGTGCGCTTGCAGATCGAAGTCGAAGCGATCAAGCAGCAGTAATCGAGGGCGCTGCCCCATCCTGTCATCCCCGCGAACGCGGGGACCCATCGTGAGTTTGCAAGGTGGCGCAGCACCCCCGTGCCGATATGCGCAGCATGGGTCCCCGCGTTCGCGGGGATGACGGTTTGTGGCTACTTCGCGGCGCAGGCGGTGCGGCGCATCGGGAAGTCCATCGCGGCATCCTTGCCGTCCATCTTGCCCTCGATGCGCGCGTCCAGTTTGCCGCCCGCGCCGCGGCGATAGATCACCCGCTGCGGGAAATCATGGTGCTTCGCCTCGAACACCAGCGTGTCCGCGTCCGACCGAACCAGTTCGAAACTGGTCTCCGCCTGCCCAGACGGTAGCGCGATGAAAGCCAGCTTGCCCTTCTCCTTCTCGACGATGCGCATGAATTCGTACTGCACGGTCTTGCCCTTGGCCACAGTGCGCGACATGCCGATCATGGTGCCGCCCGCCGGGCCCATCCACTGTTCGCCCGAGCCCTTCTCGCCGCCCACCGCGGCCCAGCATCCTTCCAGCCAGCCGATGCCGGACAGCGTTGGCGCGCCCCACGCCGGCATGGAGATGCAGGCAGCCAGACCAATGACCATTGCACGTTTCATTCCGCCCCCAAAATGTTTTAGTTTCGGAACGCTAACATAAACCGCCGTCATCCCAGGACCAAGGCGCCCTCGGCAGGTTCCATACGCCGTTTGCGTTCATCCGACCTGTGCCCAAGCCGGATGGTCAGTATGGATCCCAGCCTTCGCTGGGATGACGGCGGCTCCACAGCTATCGGTGACAGGGCGAAAAAAAAGCGGGCCACCGAAGTGACCCGCCCTGATTCAAACAAATGCGGCTCGGAAATTAACGGCCGTCGTTGTCGAAGTCGCCTGGCATTGCGCGCTCAACGCGATCCCACGCTGCGCGCGAAGCCGACTTGGCCTGCTCCCAGGTCAGGCGGGACTTGCCCTTGACGCGTTCCCAGTCATCCGACAGGTCGTTCTCGACGCTGTCGAACGAGCCTGGATAGCGGCCGCGGCTGTTATAGCCGAGCTCATATGCAGGACCGTAGTCGTCGTAGGTGTAGCCCGGGGTGTAGTAGGACGCGGTCTGGTAGTTCGACTTCCAGTACGCCTGCTCTTCTTCCGGATTGACCACGCGGCCAGCTGCCTTGCCGGCCATGCCGCCAGCCACTGCGCCGATTGCAGCGCCGGCAGCCATGCCGACCGGGCCGCCAACTGCGCCCGCAGCCGCGCCGACCGCAGCGCCGGAGCCTGCGCCCACGCCTTTGGCCAGGTGATGCTCGTGCAGTTCGTCGCCAGCTTTAGGATTCACGACTTCCGCCGCGCCCTTGCCTGCCAGGCCGCCGGCGATGCCGCCGATGGCTGCGCCTGCAACGGTACCGATCGGGCCCGCGGCCGAACCGATGGCAGCACCGGTCATCGCACCGCCGGCAGCGCCGACGCCGGTACCGATGATGTGCT
>DASTVB010000009.1:0-11117 GCA_035759315.1 Telluria sp.
AAGTTCACCGTGATCATCGGCGGCTCCTTCGGCGCCGGCAACTACGGCATGTGCGGCCGCGCGTTCTCGCCGCGCTTCATGTGGATGTGGCCGAATGCGCGCATCTCGGTGATGGGCGGCGACCAGGCCGCGTCCGTGCTGTCAACCGTCAAGCGTGACGGCATCGAAGGCAAGGGCGGCCAGTGGTCGGCCGAAGAAGAAGCCGCCTTCAAGCAGCCGATCAAGGACCAGTACGAACACCAGGGCCACCCTTACTACGCCACCGCGCGCCTGTGGGACGACGGCGTGATCGATCCGGCCGACACCCGCATGGTGTTGGGCCTGGGCCTGTCCGCCGCGCTCAATGCGGAAATCCCGGAAACGAAGTTCGGCGTCTTCCGCATGTAAGGGCACGACATGGACTACACCACTCTCTCCGTCGCCATCGCCGACAAGGTCGCCACCGTCACCCTGACGCGCCCGGACGTGCGCAATGCCTTCAACGAGAAGACCATCGCCGAGCTGGCGCTGGTGTTCGATGAGCTAAGCCGCAACGAGTTCGTGCGCGCGATCGTGCTGGCCGCGGAAGGCGCGGCCTTCTGCGCCGGCGCGGACCTGAACTGGATGAAGAAGATGGCTGGCTACTCGCACGCGGAGAACAACGCGGATGCGATGGCGCTGGCCGACATGCTGCTCACGATTTACACCTGCCCGAAACCGGTGGTGGCCCGCATCCAGGGCGACTGCTACGCCGGCGGAATGGGCCTGGTCGCCGCCTGCGATATCGCGGTGGCGGTCGAAGAGGCGCATTTCTGCCTGTCCGAAGTGAAGCTGGGCCTGATCCCGGCCACCATTTCGCCGTACGTGATCAAGGCAATGGGCGAGAACGCGTCGCGCCGCTACTTCCTGACGGCGGAGCGCTTTACCGCGCAGGAAGCGCACCGCATCGGCTTCGTGCATGAAACGGCGACCACAGATACGCTCGATAGTGTCGTCGCGGGCATCGTCAAGGCGCTGGTCAGCAACGGCCCGAACGCGGTCAAGCTGGCCAAGGACCTGGTGCGCGAGATCCCGGGCCGCCAGGTCACCACCGAACTGCTGGCCGATACGGCCGAGCGCATCGCGAACATCCGCGCATCCACCGAAGGCCGCGAAGGCGTGGCTTCGTTCCTGGAGAAGCGCAAGCCGTCATGGTTGATCTGAAAGACGCAAAGCAGGACTGGGTCGCGCGCAGCTTGAAAAGCGTGTGGCACCCCTGCACGCAAATGCAGCACCACGAAACGGTTCCGCTGATCCCGGTCAGCCATGGCCGCGGCGTGTGGCTGTACGACCACCAGGGCAAGCGCTACCTCGATGCGATCAGCTCCTGGTGGGTCAACCTGTTCGGCCACGCCAACCGCCGCATCAACGCGGAACTGCGCGAGCAGCTGGAAACGCTGGAGCACGCGATGCTCGCGGGGTTTACGCACGAGCCGGTGGTCCGCCTGTCGGAACAGCTGTCGGACCTGACCGGCAATGTGCTGGGCCACGCTTTCTACGCGTCGGATGGCGCGTCGGCCGTCGAGATTGCGCTCAAGATGAGCTTCCACTACTGGCGCAACAGCGGCCGTGGCGAGAAGCAGGAATTCGTCTGCCTCGAAGGCAGCTATCACGGCGAGACCATCGGCGCGCTGGCCGTGACCGACGTGGCGCTGTTCAAGGACGCCTACGGACCGATGCTGCGCGCCTCGCGCACGGTCGCTTCGCCCGATGCACGCAATGCGCGCGACGGGGAAAGCGCGGAAGACGTGGCGCGCCGCGCTGCGCAGGATGTTGAGCGCCTGTTCGCCGAACGCGCCGACCGGATCGCGGCCTTCATCGTCGAGCCGCTGGTGCAATGCGCGACCGGCATGGCGATGCACGATCCGCTGTACCTGAAACTGGTGCGCGGGCTGTGCGACAAATACGAAGTACACCTGATCTGCGACGAGATCGCCGTCGGCTGCGGGCGCACCGGCACCTTCTTCGCCAGCGAGCAGGCCGGCATCTGGCCGGACTTCATGTGCCTGTCCAAAGGCATCAGCGGCGGCTACTTGCCCCTGTCGCTGGTGCTCACGCGCGACAGCATCTACCAGGCGTTCTACAGCAACGACGTGACGCGCGGCTTCCTGCACTCGCACTCGTACACCGGCAACCCGCTCGCCTGCCGCGCGGCGCTGGCGACGCTGGCGATCTTCCGCGAGGATGAAGTCATCGCGCGCAACCGCGTCCGTGCAGAAAAACTGACTGCGGCGCTTTCGCCGCTCGCCTCGCACGAACGCGTGCGCAATTTCCGCAACAAGGGAATGATCTGGGCCTTCGACGCCGTCGAAGACGCTGCGAAGGCCGCGACCTTCTCGCGCCGCTTCTTTGCCAAGGCGGTGGAGAACGAACTGCTGCTGCGCCCGATCGGCCGCACCGTGTACCTGATGCCGCCGTACGTGCTGAACGACGAAGAAACGCAGCTGCTGGCCGAGCGCTCGCTCGCCACATTCGAAGCGGTCATCGAGAACTGACATGGACCTGATCGCCGCCCTCGACAGCCAGCTGCGCGACCTCGACGCCCGCAGCCTCACCCGCAAGCGCCGCACGGTGGAAACCCCGTGCGCGCCGCACATGACGGTGGATGGCCGCGCGATCACGGCGTTCTGCAGCAACGACTATCTTGGACTGGCGGCGCATCCGGCGGTGGTGGAAGCGCTGCGCGAAGGCGCATCGCTGTACGGCGCCGGCAGCGGCGCCTCGCACCTGATCAGCGGCCATAGCCGCGCCCACGAGGTGCTCGAGGAGCGCCTGGCCGAATTCGTCTCGCCCAACCTCGAAGCGGCGCGCGCGTTGTACTTCTGCACCGGCTACATGGCGAACCTTGCCGTGCTCACCGCACTCGGTTCGTCCGCGGATGCGCAGATCTTTTCGGAATCGCTGAACCACGCGTCCCTGATCGACGGGGCCCGCCTGGCGCGCGCCGGCGTCAGCGTGTATCCGCACGCGGACCTGCAGGCGCTGGCCGCGCAGCTCGAATCAAGCAGTGCGGCCACCAAGATCGTGGTCACCGACAGCGTGTTCTCGATGGACGGCGACCTGGCGCCCATCCCGGCGCTGCTGGCGCTGTGCGAACGCCACGGCGCATGGCTGGTGGTGGACGACGCGCACGGCTTCGGCGTGCTGGGCGAGCATGGACGCGGGGCGCTCGAGCACTTCGGCGTGCGCTCGCCGAACCTCGTCTATGTCGGCACGCTCGGCAAGGCGGCCGGCGTCGGCGGCGCTTTCGTGGCCGCGCACGCCAGCGTGATCGAACTGCTGGTGCAGCGCGCCCGCCCTTACATCTACACCACGGCGCCGGCGCCGGCGCTCGCGCACGCGCTGCTCACCAGTGTCGACATCATCGCCGGCGCGGAAGGCCGCGAGCGCCGCGCGCACCTGCAGTCGCTGATCCGCCAGGTGCGCGAAGGCCTGAATCTTCGCACGTGGAAGCACGCGGAATCGAACACGGCGATCCAGCCGGTGATCATCGGCAGTAACGAAGCGACCATGCGCGCCGGCGCGCGGCTGTACGAGCAGGGCATGTGGGTGGCGTCGATCCGGCCGCCCACCGTGCCGGCCGATACGGCGCGCCTGCGCATCACCTTGTCCGCCGCGCACGCCGCCGACGACGTCGGCCGGCTGTGCACAGCGATCGAACAACTGGAACGGGAAATGACATGAGCCTCGAAGAAACCGTCGTCGCGCCCTCACTCGTTGCCGATCCGGAGCCAATGCCGGTGCTGGACGGCGTCCCTTCGCGCTTCGCCTGCTTCGTCACCGGCACCGACACCGAAATCGGCAAGACGCTGGTCTCCGCCGCGATCCTGCATTCGCTGGTGCAGGCGGGGGTGCGCGCGTGCGGCATGAAGCCGGTCGCCGCCGGCGCCGAAATGCGAGACGGCGAACTGCATAACGACGATGCGGACATGCTGCGCGCAGCGGGCAACGTCACGCTTCCGCCCAACATCACCACGCCCTACATGCTGCGCGAAGCGGCGGCCCCGCACATCGCCGCCCGGCTGGAAGGCGTAACCATCGACATGGTGCCGATCATCGCCGCCTATGCGGAGATCGCCGCGGCGTCCGATGCGGTGGTCGTGGAAGGCGTGGGCGGCTTCATCGTGCCGCTCAACGATACGCTCGACACCGCCGACCTGGCCAACGCGCTCGACCTCCCGGTGATCCTGGTGGTCGGCATGCGGCTCGGCTGCATCAGCCACGCGCTGCTGACCGCCGAAGCGATTACCGCGCGCGGGCTGGTGATTGCCGGCTGGGTCGCGAACGACATCAAGTCCATGGACTTCGGTGACGAAAACATCGAAGCGCTCATGCAGCGCATCCCGGCCCCTTTCCTGGGCCGCGTGCCGCACCTCAGACACCCGACGGCAGCGCATGCTGCCGAGTACCTCGACCTTGCAGGGCTGCCCGGATGGCCGGCCCGCAGAGCATGACAACAAAGGAACCGACATGACCGAAGCTGTAACTTTCCACCCAACCGTCCGTCCTGTGACGCTGCCTCCGGCCGCCGCCTGGCCGCTGGCCGACGTGATGGCGCTGTTCGAGCTGCCTTTCAACGAACTGATGTTCCGCGCGCAGCAGGTGCACCGCGCGAACTTCCCGAACGGCGACGTCGAACTGGCCACCCTGCTGTCGATCAAGACCGGCGGCTGCGAGGAAGACTGCAGCTACTGCCCGCAGGCCGCGCGCTACGACACCGGCGTGGAAGCGAAGAAGCTGCTCGACCTGGACACGGTGCTGGACGCCGCGCGCGAAGCCAAGTCCCACGGCGCGACACGCTTCTGCATGGGCGCGGCATGGCGCAGCCCCAAGGAACGCGACATGGAAAAGGTCGAGGCGATGGTGCGTGAAGTGAAGGCGCTCGGCCTCGAGACCTGCGCCACGCTCGGCATGCTGGAGGAAGGCCAGGCCGACCGCCTGAAGAACGCGGGCCTGGACTACTACAACCACAACATCGACACCGCGCCCGACTTCTACGACAACGTGATCTCGACCCGCGAATACCAGGACCGCCTGGATACGCTGGGCCGCGTGCGCCAGGCCGGCCTGAAGGTCTGCTGCGGCGGCATCGTCGGCATGGGCGAGACGCGCGAGCAGCGCGCCGGCCTGATCGCGCAGCTGGCCAATATGAACCCGTATCCGGAATCGGTGCCGGTCAACCACCTGGTGCAGGTGGAAGGCACGCCGCTGCACGGCATCGACCCACTCGACCCGATCGAATTCGTGCGCACCATCGCGGTCGCGCGCATCACCATGCCGCAGGCGCGCGTGCGCCTGTCGGCGGGCCGCCGCCAGATGGGCGAAGCGGTGCAGGCGATGTGCTTCATGGCCGGCGCCAACTCGATCTTCTACGGCGACAAGCTGCTGACCACGCAGAACCCGGAAGCGGAAGACGACCGCGCGCTGCTGGCGCGCCTGGGCCTGTCCACCCGCGCCGCGACGCTCGATTCCGCACCCAAGGAAAAGTGCGGCTGCTGATCGCCTTACATTGCCGATAACTTCGAATTACGAACCGAAAGACAAGCGCATGTTCAAGAAAATCCTCATCGCAAACCGTGGCGAAATCGCCTGCCGTGTCGCCGCGACCGCGCGCCGCATGGGTATCAGCACCGTGGCCGTGTACTCGGAGGCGGACGCCAATTCCAAGCACGTGGCGGTATGCGATGAGGCGGTCCTGATCGGGCCGGCCGCCGCCAAGGAAAGCTACCTGTGCGGCGACAAGATCATCGCCGTGGCGCTGGCCACCGGCGCAGAGGCGATCCACCCCGGCTACGGCTTCCTGTCCGAGAACGCTGAGTTTGCGGAAGCGTGCGAGCAGGCCGGCCTGGTGTTCATCGGCCCACCGGCATCGTCGATGCGCGCGATGGGCTCCAAGTCCGCCGCCAAAACGCTGATGGAAAACGCCAACGTGCCGCTGGTTCCCGGCTACCACGGCGACGACCAGGACCCGGACTTCCTGCAACAGCAGGGCGACCGTATCGGCTATCCGGTGCTGCTCAAGGCCAGCGCCGGTGGCGGCGGCAAGGGTATGCGCGTGGTCGAGAAGTCGGAGGACTTCAAGGCGGCGCTGGCATCCTGCAAGCGCGAAGCGATCAGCTCCTTCGGCGACGACAAGGTGCTGGCCGAAAAATACCTGACCCGCCCGCGCCACATCGAAATCCAGGTGTTCGCGGACACGCACGGCAATTGCGTCTACCTGCATGAGCGCGACTGCTCGGTGCAGCGCCGCCACCAGAAGGTGCTGGAAGAAGCGCCGGCGCCGGGCATGACGGCCGAACGCCGCGCCGCCATGGGCCAGGCCGCGGTCAACGCGGCCAAGGCGGTCGGCTATGTCGGCGCGGGCACGGTGGAATTCATCGCCAACCAGGACGGCTCGTTCTACTTCATGGAGATGAATACGCGCCTGCAGGTGGAGCACCCCGTCACCGAAATGATCACCGGGACCGACCTGGTGGAATGGCAGCTGCGCGTCGCCGCCGGCCAGCCACTGCCGAAGAAGCAGGAAGAACTGGCGATCCAGGGCCACTCGATCGAAGCGCGCGTGTATGCGGAGAACCCGGAGAAGGGCTTCCTGCCGTCGATCGGCAAGCTGCGCCACATGGATACGCCGGACGCGGTCGCGTTCGAGCTGGGCGGAACGCCTGGCGTCGCCCCGGCGCCGGTGCGCGTCGATTCCGGCGTGCGCGAAGGCGATGCGATTTCGCCGTTCTACGATCCGATGATCGCCAAGCTGATCGTCTGGGGCGCCGACCGCACGCAGGCGCTGGCGCGCATGTCGCAGGCGCTGTCCGAGTTCCAGATCGTCGGCCTCGCCACGAACATCGCATTCCTGAAGCGCCTGGTCGAAGGCGATGCGTTCGCCAACGCGGACCTGGATACGGGCCTGATCGAGCGTAACGCCGACACCCTGTTCCCGCCGCCGCGCTCGGTGCCGCTGGGCGCACTGGCCTTGGCCGCGATCGCGCTGATCGAAGGCGAGAAAGAGAAGTCGGCAGGCGTGGCGGTCAATCCGGCCGACCCGTGGGGCAACGCGCGCGGATGGCGCCTGAACGCCGCCTACCAGCGCCAGCTCACCTTCAGCGACGATAACAAGACCTACAGCGTCACGGTGGTCTACGACGCGCACGGCTGGCACCTGTCCTACGGCGGGATCGAGGTGCCGATGTCGCTGGCTTCGCGCAAGGGCGCGGAATACTCGATCAAGCTGGGCGAAACTTCGATGCACGCTACCGTGCGCCGCGACGGCGACCTGTTCCACGTGTTCACCGGCGGGCGCCACTTCACGCTGGCGTACGACGATCCGATGGCTCATGTAGGCGAGCTGGAAGCGGGTGGCGGCCGACTGACCGCGCCGATGCCGGGCAAGGTGGTTGCCGTCATCACCGCCAAGGGCAAGGAAGTGAAGAAGGGCGATCCGCTCATCATCATGGAAGCGATGAAGATGGAGCACACCATCTCGGCGCCGGGCGACGGCCTGGTGGAAGAGGTCCTGTACAACGTGGGCGACCAGGTGGCGGACGGTTCGCCGCTGATCGCCTTCAAGGCCGCGTAAGGGCGGCGATGCGCATCCTCCTGCACCGTGCGGACGGGAATACCGCACCATGGGTGGCCGACTTCGCACAGGCATTGCCGGAAGCCGAAGTCGTGGTCTGGCGCGAAGGCGAAGCAATCGAAGCTTGCGACTACGCGGTCCTGTGGTCGCCGCCCGAAGCGCTGGTGCCTGAACTTCATCGCGTGAAGGCGATTTTCCTGACCGGCGCCGGCGTGGACGGCATCATGAAATTCGATGAGCGCCTGCCCGACGTGCCGATCATCCGCCTGGCCGACGCCGGCATGGCGATCCAGATGGCGGAGTACGTGACGCACGCGGTACTCGGCTACTACCGCCGCATGCCGGAATACGAGGCGCAGGCGAAGCGCGGCGAGTGGAAGCAGCTGCCGCAGTACCGCAAGGAAGACTTCACCGTGGGCGTGCTGGGCACCGGCGTGCTCGGCATGCGCGTAGTGGACGCCCTGCGCCACTTCGGCTTTCCGGTGCGCGGCTGGAGCCGCTCGCCGAAGAACATCGACGGCGTCGAGAGCTTTACCGGTACCGGGTCGCTGGATGAATTCCTGTCCGGCTCGCGGGTTCTGGTCAACATGCTGCCGCTGACGGCGGAGACCCACTCGATGCTGGACCACGAACGGCTGTCGAAGCTGCCACGCGGCGCCTACCTTGTGAACGTGGCGCGCGGTGCGCATATAGTGGAAAATGACCTGCTTGGGCTGGTGCAGTCGGGCCATATCGCGGGCGCGACGCTGGACGTGTTCGTGACCGAGCCTTTGGCGCCGGACCATCCGTTCTGGACCGAGCCGCGCGTCACCGTAACGCCGCACGTGTCCGCGCTGACGCTGCGCAGGGAAAGCATCGAACAGATCGCAGGAAAAATGCGCGCGCTGGCGCGCCAGGAACCGGTCGCCGACGTGGTCGACCGCACACGAGGATACTGAAATGAACGCACTGCCAGGCAAGGTCAAGATCGTCGAAGTGGGTCCGCGCGACGGGCTGCAGAACGAGAAGGAGGCGGTGTCGGCGGACGACAAGGTCAGGCTGGTCGACATGCTGACCGCGGCGGGCTTCGCCAACATCGAAGCCGCGTCCTTCGTCTCGCCCAAGTGGGTGCCGCAGATGGCGACCAGCGCCGAGGTGATGGCTCGCATCGCGCGCCGCCCCGGCACGATCTACTCCGCGCTGACGCCGAACATGCAGGGCTTCGAGGCGGCGCTGGCGGCCAAGGCCGACGAGGTGGTGATCTTCGGCGCGGCGTCCGAGGCATTCTCGCAAAAGAACATCAACTGCTCGATCGCGGAATCGATCGCGCGCTTTGAGCCGGTGGCGCGCGCGGCCAAGGACCACGGGCTGCGCCTGCGCGCGTCGATCAGCACGGCCTTCGGCTGCCCGTACCAGGGCGAGGTATCGCTGGAAGCGGTGGCGGACGTGGTGCGCCGCATGCGCGACCTCGGTTGCGACGAAATCGACATCGCCGATACGATCGGCGTTTCGACGCCGCGCAAGACGCAGGCCGTGATGGAGACCGCCGCGCGCGAATTCCACCTCGAGCGCATTGCCGGTCACTTCCATGACACCTATGGGCAGGCGCTGGCGAACATTTACGCCAGCATGGAGATCGGCGTGTCGATCTTCCACTCGTCGGTGTCGGGACTTGGCGGCTGCCCGTATGCCAAAGGCGCGACCGGCAACGTGGCGACCGAGGATGTGGTCTACATGATGAACGGCCTCGGGATCGAGACCGGGATCGACCTGGACAAGGTCGTGGACGCGGGCCTGTTCATCACCGGCGTACTCGGCCGCAAAGGCGTGAGCCGCGCCGGCAACGCCCTGGCCGCCCGACGTGCTTCAGAATAGACACTCGCCGCAAGACCGTCATCCCAGCGAAGGCTGGGATCCATACAGAGTATCCCGTCCGTCAGCCCCGCTAAGGG
The DNA here is from genome assembly GCA_035759315.1 of Telluria sp. GTDB lineage: Bacteria > Pseudomonadota > Gammaproteobacteria > Burkholderiales > Burkholderiaceae_D > Telluria. The sequence continues at coordinate 9,523 of DASTVB010000009.1, forward strand.
GATCGTGCTGACGTATGGATCCCAGCCTTCGCTGGGATGACGCGGTAAACGAAAAAAGGCTGAACTAAGTTCAGCCTTTTTCGTAAATCTTGGTCGGAGTACAAGGATTCGAACCTTGGACCCCCTGGTCCCAAACCAGGTGCGCTACCGGACTGCGCCACACTCCGAAGAAGCAAGATAATACAGTTCTTTGGGTTAACGGTCAAGACCCGGCCCATCTAATTTCTCGTGGCTCGCGGCTGGCAACCAAATGTAAGCGGCCCTTATCAACATCGCAATCTGTGCGACGATACAGCCGGGTGAACACCGACCTCGAAAACAGGAATTTGATGGAATCAGCACTGCAGCGTCCGGAACTTATGCCGACCAGGCCGGGCCGACTCGCGCTCGGCATTGGCGCGTCGATTGTCGCGCACGCCATCCTGCTGCTGGCCTACCGGATCGAGTCGCTGCCCGCCATCGCGCCTGAAGAGGCTCCGCCGGTCGAATCACTGGTCATCCTGGTCAAGCCCAAGCCGCCCGAACCTGCCCCGGTGGTCGCACGGGCCGAACCGGTGAAGAAACCTGCTTCGACGGCACGGCCAGCCACCACCAAAGACACCGCGAGGGAGGAAGACGACGCGCCGACAACGGAAACCGTCATTGCGGTCGAGCCAACACCTGCCACCGCGCCCGATCCCTTCTACGTCCCGCCTGCGCCGAAGGAAAAAGCATTCGACATCGACGCCGCCCGCGCCGCCGCTCGCAGGATCGCAACCTCGCCCGACCCGGCGCGTGCGGACATGCCGGTCGCCCAGTTCGACAAGGAGCGCGACCGGGTCAAGCCGCAGCTGACCAAGTCCGAGCGCGCCATCGCGAACGCAGGGCGCGCCGACTGCAAGGACGGAATACCGGGTGGCCTGCTGGCCCCAATCATTCTCCTGTTTGACAAGAAAGACCACGGCTGCAAGTGGTGACACGAACCGACGTTCGTACCGCACGCCCCCGAACCTATCGCGCTGCACGCGACACCGATCCGCGTCACACAGGGATTTGACCCGGCCGGTTCGTCGAAGTTGCGCTAATTATCCTGCGCACTTTTGATCTGGAGCGCCTTGTCGTACAGCGCGTTCTTTTTCGCGCCGCTGATCTGGGCGGCCAGCGCCGCGGCCTGCTTCACCGGCAACTCTTCCAGCAGGATGCGCAGCACGCGCTCCGCCTCAGCTTCCGCGGCGTCGGTTTCCGCGGGCGCACCTTCCACCAGCACCACGAATTCGCCGCGCTCGCGGTGCTGGTCGGCCTTGACCCACGCCAGCGCGTCCGATAGCGGGCAGCGGTGGATTTCCTCGAACATCTTGGTCAGTTCGCGCGCGAATACGACCTGACGCTCGCCCGGGAACACGGCCACCAGCGATTCGACGCAGTCGGCGATCCGGTGCGGCGCTTCGTAGAACACCAGCGTGGCGGCTTCGGTCAGCAGCTTTTCCAGCGCCGATTCGCGCTGTTTGGCCTTGGCGGGCAGGAAGCCGACGAAGTGGAACTGGTCGTTGACCAGGCCGCTGGCCGACAGCGCAGTGACCACCGCCGACGGGCCCGGGAGCGGAACCACCTTCAGC
>DASTVB010000010.1:0-2587 GCA_035759315.1 Telluria sp.
ACCGACTGTGCGCCGCGCTGGCGGCGCCGGCGGGCGGCGAGTGCCGTCAGCGCCAGGCCGCCGGCCAGCATCGCCGCGCCGGCCGGCTCGGGAATCGGCGACACCGCATAGATTTCCAGCGCATCGACGGCAAAGAAGCGCCCGCCCACCGAGCCGTCGATGATGCTGCGCCCTTCCCCTGCGGGGTCGCCATAGCTCAGGCGCCAGGACAGCGCGGCGCGCAGGGTCTCGTCGACGAACAGGTCGGGGCCGGCGCCGAAGGTCGGGCCCTGGTCGCCTGCGTTGAAGGTCTGGAAGCTGCCCTGGCTGGGCAGCTCGAAGCTGCTCGGCACCTGGCGGTAGACGGCCGGCGCCGTGTAGTTGAACAGGAAGGCGGTGCGCTGGAAGTCGCGCTGCGTGAAGTGCCAGCCGTCGTCGCTGTCCCAGCTTTGCGGATTGTAGCCGCCGACCAGCCAGGCCCGGCCCGGTCCATCGCTCACGCGCAGCAGCGTGAAGGTGGGGCCGCGGCCATCGGCGGCGGCGTGGAAGTCGAGCGAATCGTCGGCCGCCCCCTGGCGCGTGTAGACGTTGTCGAAAATGAGGTCGCCGGCGCCGAGCCAGCGTTCGAGCTGGCCTTCGAGCACGGGGTCCAGCGGCGGCGCGCCGGTCTGGCCAAGGGCGGGACTTGCAGCGAAGGCCAGCGCGAGCGCGCCGGCAACGAGGGTCTTCATGATCACCTCCGTGCGGGGTTCACCGACAAACCATTGTATGCCGCTGTGCGGCGGAGCTTCACACTGTTGACTTGGAAACCTTGCTTGGGCATGGACGCAACAGGCGAAAAAAAAGCGGACGTTGCCGTCCGCTTTTTCTATTGGTCGAAGCCGATCACGAGCGCTTGTAGATGTCCTCGAAACGCACGATGTCGTCCTCGCCGAGGTAGCTGCCCGACTGCACTTCGATGATGTGCAGCGGCAGTTTGCCCGGGTTCTCGAGACGGTGGTTCATGCCGATCGGGATATAGGTCGACTCGTTTTCCGACAACAGGCTGACCTTTTCGCCGCAGGTTACGCGCGCCGTGCCCGATACCACGACCCAGTGCTCGGCCCGGTGGTGGTGCATTTGCAGCGACAGTTTCTCGCCCGGCTTGACGGTAATGCGCTTGACCTGGAAACGGTCGCCCGCATCGATGCCTTCGTAGTGGCCCCAGGGACGGTAGACCTTGGTGTGGTGCAGGTGCTCGGTGCGTTCTTTCGACTTCAGGTGGTCGACCACCTGCTTGACGCGCTGGACCTGCGACTTGTGCGCCACCAGCACGGCGTCGTTGGTCTCGACCACGACCACGTCTTCCAGGCCGACCACGGCCACGATGCGGCTCTCGGCGCGCACCAGCGAATTCTTCACGCCGTCGAGGTAGACGTCGCCGCGGTGGGCGTTGCCGTTCTCGTCGTGCTGCTGCACTTCCCACAGTGCCGACCAGGAGCCGACATCGCTCCAGCCGATATCGGCCGGCACCACGACCGCGTTCGCGGTGCGCTCCATGACGGCGTAGTCGATCGAATCGGACGGGCAGCTCGAGAAGGCGGCTTCGTCGAGGCGGCAGAAATCGAGGTCGCGGTAGCCGGTGGACACCGCTTTTTCGGCGGCGCCGGCGATGGCCGGCGCAAAGGTGGCCAGCTCGCTCAGGTATTGCTCGGCCGAGAACATGAACATGCCGCTGTTCCAGTAATAGCCGCCATCGGCAATGAAGGTTTCGGCGGTGGCCAGGTCCGGCTTCTCGACGAAACGCTCGACCTTGTAGCAGCCTTCGGCGTGCGGCAGGGCCGCGCCGCGCCGGATATAGCCATACCCGGTTTCCGGCGCCTTCGGCACGATGCCGAAGGTTGCCAGCCCGCCGCCCTGCACCAGGCTGGCCGCGCGGGTGACCGCTTCCTTGAACGCTTCCTGGTTGTCGATCACGTGGTCGGCCGGCAGCACCAGCATGACCGCTTCCGGATCGATCGCCTTCAGGAAGTGGGCAGCGGCAGCGACCGCCGGGGCGGTATTGCGCCCGACCGGTTCGAGCAGGATTCCCAAGGGCGTAATCCCGGCGGCGCGCAGCTGCTCGGCCACCATGAAGCGGTGGTCGTTGCCGCACACGACGAGCGGCGCCATCAGGCCCGGCAGGCCGGCGACCCGCAGCGCGGTGTCCTGCAGCATGGTGCTGGCGCCGACGATCGGCAGCAGCTGCTTCGGCAGGACGGCGCGCGACAGCGGCCACAGACGGGTGCCGGCGCCGCCGGAGAGGATCACTGGATAAATTTTCATGCGTTTGCTTTCTATCGGTTATTACCGGTTATTACCGATTATTACTTTTTTGGCCAGCGGTTTCTCTACGGCTGCTGCGGCGGCGGTCGCGCGCGTTCACCCATTCCTCGGACGTGTATTCCGATGCATGCTTCATCTCCCCGGCGCGGTCGACGCTGTATTCCTTGAAAACGATCATTTCGTTGAGTGTCACGTCATGCAACACGCGAGTATATTCAAACAAGACGCTGCGGACAACCTCCGCCCCTTCGCAGATATGGCTGCCGTGGCCAATCCACGTCGGTCCGACGATGTGCACGCCCGC
>DASTVB010000011.1:0-22979 GCA_035759315.1 Telluria sp.
GGCGGCGTCAGGTCCTTGATCTCGTAGCGCAGCACCTTGACGCCCCAGTTGGCGGCCGATTCGTCGATCGCGTTGACGATGGTGGTGTTGATGTGGTCGCGCTCTTCGAAGGTCTTGTCGAGCTCCATCTTGCCGATCACCGAACGCAGCGTGGTCTGCGCCAGCTGCGTGATCGCCTGGATGTAGTTGGACGAGCCGTACGAGGCGCGCATCGCATCGGTGATCTGGAAGTACAGGATGCCGTCCACCTGCAGCTGCGTGTTGTCGCGCGTGATGCAGACCTGCGGCGGCACGTCGAGCGGGATCTCCTTCAGCGAGTGCTTGTAGGCGACGCGGTCGATGAACGGAATCACGATGTTCAGGCCGGGCGCCAGCGTCGCATGGTACTTGCCTAGGCGTTCCACCACCCAGGCGTGCTGCTGCGGCACCACGTTGATGGTCTTGAAGACGAATACCAGCGCGATAACGAAAAGGATCAGCGCCACGCTACCGAAATTAAATTCCATTTTTTGCCTTTTTTTGAAAGATTATTTCAAGTGCTTGTTACGAGTTGGTGACGATCAGGCGACTGCCCTGCACCTCGACGATCCGGAAGCGCCCCGCTTCGGGACTGGCTTCGGGCGCCAGGTCCAGGTCCCACATCGCGCCGCGGTACATCACGCGCGCGCGGCCGTGCTGCCAGACGTCGACCACCAGCTCCTGGCCAATGTCGATGTTGACGTTCGGGTCGCGCGTGGCGTCGCCGCGTTCGGCGCGTCCCCAGCGGCTACGGCGCAGCAGCACGGTCGCCACCACGCCGACGGCGGCGGCCACGATGGCCTGCGCCGGCAGATCGAATCCCATCAGCGCGGCCAGTGCGCCGAACGCCAGGCCGATCGCGATCATCAGCAGGTAGAACGTACCAGTGAACAGTTCCAGTACGATCAGCACGCCGGCTGCCACCAGCCAGTTTCCCCAGTCCGCCATGTCACTCCTTATCAGTCGTCCAGAATACAAAAGCCCCCGTACCCGTTAAGGGCGACGAGGGCACAGCGTCGATAAATACGTGGGCTTGATATTGTCTTTTCTGCTTAATCGAACGATACCAGTCTAGCGGTTTTTCACCCTGAGTCAACAATTTTGTTGCCACCGTTACACGGGAGACCGTCATCCCAGCGCAGGCTGGGATCCATGCAGAACCGGATCTCCCGAATGCGCCGCGCGGGACGCCCAATATGGTCCCAGCCTTCGCCGGGATGACGGCGGCCTGTGGGCGTATTCATGAAAAAACCCTCGCAGCCTTTCGGCGGCGAGGGTTCTTTTCGCTGGCTGCTGCGCTTACTTCGCGGCGAGCTTCTGCCAGGTGTCGATCACGGAGTCAGGATTCAGCGACATCGACTCGATGCCCTGCTCCATCAGCCATGCGGCGAAGTCCGGATGGTCGGAAGGTCCCTGGCCGCAGATGCCGATGTACTTGCCCTGCTTGCGGCAAGCCTGGATCGCCATCGACAGCAGCGCCTTGACCGCCGGGTCGCGCTCGTCGAAGTCGGCCGCCAGCAGCGCCATGCCCGAGTCGCGGTCCAGGCCCAGCGTCAGCTGGGTCAGGTCGTTCGAGCCGATCGAGAAGCCGTCGAAGTGCTCCAGGAATTGCTCGGCGAGGATCGCGTTCGACGGCACTTCGCACATCATGATCAGGCGCAGGCCGTTTTCGCCGCGCTTGAGGCCATTCTTGCCCAGCAGGTTGACGACCTTCTCGGCCTGCCCCAGCGTGCGCACGAACGGCACCATGATCTCGACGTTGGTCAGGCCCATGTCGTCGCGCACGCGCTTCATCGCCGTGCACTCCATCTCGAACGATTCCCTGAAGTCCTCGGCCAGGTAGCGCGCCGCGCCGCGGAAGCCCAGCATCGGGTTCTCTTCGTCCGGCTCGTAGCGCGAACCGCCGATCAGCTTCTTGTACTCGTTCGACTTGAAGTCGGACAGGCGCACGATCACCGGCTTCGGCCAGAACGCCGCCGCGATGGTGGCGATGCCCTCGGCCAGCTTGTCGATGTAGAAGGCCTTCGGCGACGCGTGGCCGCGCGCGACCGACTCGACCGCCTTTTTCAGGTCGCCGTCGATGTTCGGGTACTCGAGGATCGCTTTCGGGTGCACGCCGATGTTGTTGTTGATGATGAACTCGAGGCGGGCCAGGCCCACGCCGCCGTTCGGGATCGACTGGAAGTCGAACGCGAGCTGCGGGTTCCCGACGTTCATCATGATCTTGGTCGGGATCGGCGGCAGTTCGCCGCGCGCCACTTCCGAGATCTCGGTTTCCAGCAGGCCGTCGTAGATGCGGCCTTCGTCGCCCTCGGCGCACGACACCGTCACCAGCGTGCCGTCCTTCAGCATCTCGGTCGCGTCGCCGCAGCCAACGACGGCAGGCACGCCCAGCTCGCGCGCGATGATCGCCGCGTGGCAGGTGCGTCCGCCGCGGTTGGTGACGATCGCGGAGGCGCGCTTCATCACCGGCTCCCAGTTCGGATCGGTCATGTCGGCCACCAGCACGTCGCCCGGCTGCACGCGCTCCATCTCGGACGGATCGTGGATCACGCGCACAGGGCCCGCGCCGATGCGCTGGCCGATCGCGCGGCCCGACGCCAGCACGGTGCCGCTGCCCTTGAGCTTGAAGCGCTGCTGCGCGTCGGTGGTCTTGATCTGCGACTTGACCGTCTCCGGGCGCGCCTGCAGGATGTACAGCTTGCCGTCGCGGCCGTCCTTGCCCCACTCGATGTCCATCGGACGGCCGTAGTGGTTCTCGATGATGACAGCGTACTTGGCCAGCTCCACCACTTCGGCGTCGTTCAGCGAATAGCGGTTGCGCAGCTCGACCGGCACGTCGACCGTGCGCACCGAACGCCCGGCTTTGGCTTCAGCCGTGAACTCCATCTTGATCAGCTTGGAGCCGATATTGCGACGGATGACCGGCAGCTTGCCTTGTTCGAGCATGGGCTTGTGGACATAGAACTCGTCCGGATTGACCGCGCCCTGCACCACCGTCTCGCCCAGGCCGTAGCTGGAGGTGATGAATACCACGTCCTTGAAGCCCGATTCGGTGTCGATGGTGAACATGACGCCGGCTGCGCCCAGGTCGGAGCGCACCATGCGCTGCACGCCGGCCGACAGCGCCACTTCGGCGTGCGTGAACCCCTTGTGCACGCGGTAGGAGATCGCACGGTCGTTGTACAGCGATGCGAACACGTGCTTCATCGCTTCAAGCACGTTGTCGATGCCGACCACGTTCAGGAAGGTCTCCTGCTGGCCCGCGAACGAAGCGTCCGGCAGGTCTTCCGCGGTGGCGGAGGAACGCACGGCAAACGACATTTCGGTGGCCGAATCGGCCACCAGGCGCTCGTAGTATTCGCGGATTTCCTGTTCCAGGCGCGGCTGGAACGGGGTTTCGACGATCCATTTGCGGATTTCAGCGCCGGCGGCGGCGAGCGAACGCACGTCGTCGATGTCCAGGCCTTCGAGGCGGGTTGCGATGCGCTCGCCAAGCGGCAGGCCGCCGCTTTGCGCGTGCATCAGGAAGTCACGGAAGGCGGCCGCCGTGGTGGCGAAGCCGCCCGGCACGCGCACGCCCGCGTGTGCGAGCTGACTGATCATCTCGCCCAGGGATGCATTCTTGCCGCCGACGGATTCGACATCCGTCATGCGCAAGTCTTCGAACGACGCCACATAAGCTGCGTCGCTCTCCTCCTTTAGTGCTGCATTTGACATGCTGGTCATGGTTAAACACCCTTACTATGATGGAAACTGGTACGCGGCCTGGCAACGGGATTCTTGTTATTCTTAGGGTCGTGCAGCACAATTGAAACTGTATTAAGAGCATTTTACAGCCTCACAGGAATTTATGACCACTGACCCAAGGGAATCACTCCCGACTTCGGCGCGCACCGTATTCTTCGTCTCGGACGGAACTGGTATTACCGCCGAAACCTTCGGCCATGCTGTATTGACGCAGTTCGAAATGCGCTTCCGCCAGATCCGCCTGCCCTTCATCGACGACGTCGACAAGGCGCGAGAGGCGGTCCGCCGCATCAACGACGTCTACACCTCGAGCGGCCAGCGGCCGATCGTGTTCTCGACGCTGGTGCAGCCGGTCCTGTCGGACGTGATCCGGCAGGCCAACGGCATGCACATGGACCTGATCCAGACCTTCGTGGCGCCGCTCGAACAGGAGCTGGGCGTCAAGTCGACCCACACCATCGGGCGCTCGCACAACGTGGTGGACAGCGAGGAATACAAGAACCGGATCGAGGCGATTAACTTCTCGCTGGCGCACGACGACGGCCAGTCGCACAAGAACCTGGCGGCGGCGGACGTGATCCTGGTGGGGGTGTCGAGGTCGGGCAAGACGCCGACCAGCCTGTACCTGGCGATGCAGTACGGGATCAAGGCTGCAAACTATCCGCTGATCCCGGACGATTTCGAGCGCGGCAAGCTGCCATCGTCGCTGCCGCCATTCAGGGAGAAGATTTTCGGGCTGACCATCACGCCGGAGCGGCTCTCGGAGATCCGGCACGAGCGCCGCGCGGGCAGTAAATACGCGTCGCTGGAGAACTGCCGCTACGAGATCAACGAGGCCGAAGCGATGATGCGGCGCGAAGGGATACGCTGGCTGTCGTCCACGACCAAGTCGATCGAGGAAATCGCCACCACCATCCTGCAGGAGATCAAGCCCGACCGCCGCGAGTACTGACACTTGTCATCCCCGCGAAAGCGGGGACCCATCATGAGCATCCGGCATAGGTGCGGCTATCGCACAGGCCGAATCAGCATGGGTCCCCGCTTTCGCGGGGATGACAGGTAAACGCAAAAAAGGGGCGCGAGCCCCTTTTCTTTCGTCCCGATCCCGTCTTAGAAGAACAGGCGCCAGTCGGCGAGCCAGCCGGGGAAGGCGTTGTTGTCCATCGGCGCGGCAATGTGATAGCCCTGCGCGTAGGTGCAGCCCAGCCCCTGCAGGAAGTCCCAGTCCGCCTTGGTCTCGACGCCGACCGCGACCGACTGCCGGTCCAGGCTGCGCGCCAGCCCTAGGCAGGTGGAAAGCACCGTCGACAGCGGCCGCTTCTTGGACGCGCCATCGACAAAACTGCGGTCGATCTTCAGCTCCGAGAACGGAATGCGCGCCAGCAGCTGCAGGTTGGATCGGCCGGTGCCGTAGTCGTCGATCGCCAGGCCGTAGCCCAGCATGCGCAGGCGCACCATCCGCTCGAGGAAGCCCGCATCGTTGGTCAGCACCGACGATTCCGGCATTTCAAAGGTGATGTAGTCGGGCAGCACGTGGTGGCGCTCGACGCAGGCCTTGATCTGCTCCATGAAGTCCGGATGCGCCAGCGTCTGCGGCGCCAGGTTGATCGACACCGGCATCGGCAGGCCCTTGTCCTGCAGGGTGCGGCAGCCCTTCACCGACAGCTCGATCATTGTCCAGTCGAGGAAGTCGACCCGGTTGTTCTGTTCCAGCGCATCGATGAACGATCCGGGGCCAACCACCCCGTACTTCGGATGGCGCCAGCGCGCGAAGGTCTCCAGCCCTTTCACCTGGCCGGTGGCCAGTTCGATCTTGGGCTGGTAGAACGGCTCGAACTGGCCTTTCTGCAGTCCCTCACCCACTTCGGCGAAGGTGAACGAAGGCCCGGCCGTGCGCACCGGCGGCGCCGGCGCCGCGTAGTTTTCCAGCAGCGCCTGCAGCTTCTGTTCGGTGAGCGGCCAGGCTATGGTACCGAGCAGCTCCAGCCCGAAGGCGGCGGCCAGGGTCTCGATCGAGAACATGATGTCGCGCCCCTGCCCGCCGGTGACGATCACCGGCACGCGGGTCTGGTTCCCGCCCAGGATGCGCAGCAGGTCGACCCCGTCCATGCCGGGCAGGTCGAGGTCGATGATCGCCAGGTCCAGCGGCGGCGTGAAGGAGTCCTCGAAGCAGCGCAGCGCGGCCATCCCGTCCTGCACCTCCGTGATGCGGCTCGCACCGAGGCCGCCCAGCATGTCCGCGAGCGAACGGCGCTGGACCGGGTCTCCTTCGGCTACCAAAAAGTGCAAGTGCGAGATGTCCATGATGACTCCGGGTGAATGTCAGGCCGTCAGGCCTGATTTTGCCTCAATTGCTCGAAAAAGCACACCGCTGCGCAGGCGGCGACATTGAGCGACTCGACTTTGCCGAGGTGGGGAATGACCACCGTGCGGCTGGCCAGGCCAAGCAGCTGGTCCGACACGCCCTGCCCTTCGTGGCCGAATACCCACGCGACCGGGCCGCGCAGGTCGACATCGTAAATACGGTCTTTCGCGTAGCCGCTGGTGGCCAGCACCGGGATGCCGGCGCCGCGCACAAGCTCCTCCAGCTCCACGTTCTCGAAGATGTCGAGCACGAAGTGGGCGCCCATGGCCGCGCGCAGCACCTTGGGTGACCAGCAGAACGCGGTGCCGGGCGCGCAGAACACCTGCTTCACGCCGGCCGCTGCCGCACTGCGCAGGATCGAACCCACGTTGCCCGGATCCTGCACGTTATCGAGCAGGACGCTGTTGACGGTCAACGCCCCGGGTGTCTCGCGATGCGGCGAGTCGATCAGGAACAGCACTCCGACCCCGTGCTCCACCTGCGACAGGGCGCCGTACAGCGCTTCCGGCAGCGAGGTCACGTGCACGTGGGCCTGCTCGCAGCGCGCGACGATGGCGGCCACCTCGGGGTTCGCCAGTGCGTCGTCAGAGACGATGCAGTGCAAGGGCGATCCGCGCAGGTCGAGGTAGGACTGGCACAGGTGCACGCCATCGAGCAGCGTGCGCCCGGCCTTGCGGCGCGCCTGCGAGCTGGTGGCAAGGTGCTTGAGTTCCTTGTAGGCCGGGTTGTCGCGCGAGGTGACTGACTTCATTCGAGGAACGCGCTCTGTTCCGGAACCGGGACCAGCAGCTCCAGCTCTTCCGGCGCCACCGGCAGCCCAAGCAGCGCGCGCACCGGCGCGTAGGAGCGGCGATGCACCGGCGACGGGCCGTGCAGGCGCAGCATCTCCAGGTGCAGCTCGGTGCCGTAGCCCTTGTGCTGGTCGAATCCGTACTGCGGGTACTTGCGGTGCAGCTTGCGCAGTGCGGCGTCGCGCGCGGTCTTGGCCAGGATCGATGCGGCCGAGATGGCGTGCACCTTGTCGTCGCCCTCGATGATCGCGATCGAGCGGATCTTCATCACCGGGCAGCGGTTACCGTCGATGAGCGCGAGCGTCGGAATGGTCTTGAGCGCGTTGACCGCGCGGCGCATTGCCAACATCGAGGCCTGCAGGATGTTGAGGCGGTCGATCTCGGCTTCCGAGCACTTCGCGACGGCCCAGGCCAGCGCGTTCTCGCGGATCAGCAGGCCCAGTTCCTCGCGCCGGTCGGCGGTCAGCTTCTTGGAGTCGCGCAGGCCGTCGATCGGGCGCGACGGGTCGAGGATCACCGCCGCGGCGAATACCGGGCCGGCCAGCGGGCCGCGGCCCGCCTCGTCCACGCCACAGACGATCTCGTCGCCCACATTGTCGGGGTCGAAGTCAAAAAGCCCCGCCTGGTCGTTCTTCATGCTGCCCGCTGCCTTGTCGATTCAATGATGTTCATGACTGCCTGTGCGCTTTCCCTGCTGCTGTCGCGCAGCAGGCTGTGGTGCATCTCCGTGAAGCGCTGGCGCAGCGCCTGGCGGTTCCGTTCGTCGGTGAGCTGCTTCCACATCGCTTCCGCCAGCGCTTCCGGGGTGGCCGCGTGCTGCACCAGTTCCGGCACCACGAACTCGCGCGCCAGGATGTTCGGCAGGCCGATCCACGGCAGGTAGCCCATGTGCCGCATGATCTGGTACGAGGCGCCCAGCACCTTGTAGGCGATCACCATCGGCTTCTTGAACAGCGCCACTTCCAGTGTCGCCGTCCCGGATGCCGCCAGCACTGCGTCGGCCGCCGCGATCACCGCGTGCGACTGACCGTCCACCAGCTCGACCGGCACGTCCTGCAGCCCGTGCCGCGCCACCAGTTCCATGAAGAAGGCGCGCTGGCGCTCCCCGGCCATTGGCGCGACGAAGCGCAGCGAACGGTCGCGCTGGTAGAGCAGGCGCGCCGCCTTCAGGAACGGCTCCACCAGGTATTTTAGTTCGCCCATGCGGCTTCCGGGAAGGATTGCGACGACTTTTGCATCCCAAGGCAGGCCCAGGGTGTGGCGCGCAGCCGACTGGTCGGGCTCCATCGGTATCATTTCGGCAAGCGGATGGCCAATGTAGGTCACCGGGACGCCTGCTTTCTGGTAGATCTCCTGCTCGAACGGGAACACCACCAGCATGTGCGAGACCGCCTTTTGGATTTTCTTGATGCGCCCGCCGCGCCAGGCCCAGATCTGGGGGCTGATGAAGTGCACGGTCGGGATCCCGGCCTGCTTGAGCTGCATTTCCAGGCCCAGGTTGAAGCCGGGGTAGTCGGCGCCGATGAACACGGCGGGACGCTCGGCCAGCAGGCGGTCGCGCAGTTCGTTCTGGATGCCCTTGATCTCGCGGTAGCGCGGGATCACCTCGAACAGGCCGCGCACGGTCAGCTTTTCCATCGGGACGTCGGAGACGAAGCCCTGCTCCATCATGCGCGGTCCGCCAATGCCGTGGAAGCGCGCCCCCGGCAGCATCGGCCGCAGGCCGGCCAGCAGCCGGCCCGCGAGCATGTCGCCGGAGACTTCGCCGGCGACCAGCGCTACCGATATGTCAGCGGACGATGCCACGCGTCGCGACGCCCAGGAACTCGCGCATCGAGCGGATTTGCGCGGCCGCTTCCGGCATGTCGGTTTCCATTTGCGCGAGCGCCTGCTTGGCTTCTTCCAGCGTCAGGCCGGAGCGGTAGATCGCCTTGTACGCCGCGCGCACGCCGTCGATCTGCGGACGGGAAAAGCCGCGCCGCTTCATGCCTTCGATGTTGACGCCGTGGGCCGCGGCCGGATTCCCGGACAGCAGCACGAACGGCGGCACGTCCTGGGTCAGGCTGGTGCTCATGCCGACGAAGGCGTGCGGGCCGATCTTGCAGAACTGGTGCACGTTGGCGTAGCCGGACATGATCACCCAGTCGCCGATCTCCACGTGGCCCGCCAGCTGGGCGTTGTTCGAGAAGATCGTGTTGTTGCCGACCACGCAGTCGTGCGCCAGGTGCACATAGGCCGAGATCCAGTTGTCGTTACCAAGGCGCGTGACGCCATTGTCTTGGACCGTGCCGGTATTGAAGGTACAGAATTCGCGGATCGTGTTGCGGTCGCCGATTTCCAGGCGGGTCGGTTCGCCCGCCCACTTCTTGTCCTGCGGCTGGGCGCCGATCGAGGAAAACTGGAACAGGCGGTTGTCGCAGCCGATCGTGGTGTGGCCTTCGATGACCACGTGCGGGCCGACGACCGTGCCGGCGCCAATCTTCACGTTCGGGCCGACGATCGAGTACGCGCCGATCTCGACGGATGCGTCGAGCTCCGCCTTCGGATCGACGATGGCGGTCGGGTGAATCGTCGCCATTACAGCCCCGCTGCCTGGCTCGCGTCGGCGGTGGAACGGATGGTGCACATCAGTTCCGCTTCGACGGCGGTCTGGCCGTCCACGGAGCCGACGGCCTTGTACTTCCAGATGCCGCGCGAGACGCGCAGGATTTCGACGTCCATCTTGAGCTGGTCGCCAGGACCGACCGGGCGCTTGAAGCGCGCGTTGTCGATGCCGACGAAGTACACCACCGAGTTCTCGTCCGGCTTGACGCCCATGGTCAGGAACGACAGCAGCGCAGCGGTCTGCGCCATCGCCTCGATCATCAGCACGCCCGGCATGACCGGCTTGTGCGGGAAGTGGCCGTTGAAGAATTCTTCGTTAACGGTGACGTTCTTGATCGCGGTGATGGTCTTGTTCGCTTCCCAGGTCAGCACGCGGTCCACCAGCAGCAGTGGATAACGGTGCGGCAGCATCTCCTTGATCTGGCAGATATCGAGGGTCTTGTTTTCGGTAGTGGTCATTTGGTTTCTTTGAGTTCTTTAATCTGTTTTTCGAGTTCACGCATCTTGTCGCGCATCTTCTCGAGGTTGCGCACCAGGACGGCGGCGCGCTCCCATTCCCTGTTCGGCGCGATCGGGAAGTAGCCGGTGTACTGGCCCGGTTCGCGGATCGAATTCGGCACCATCGTGGCCGCCGTCACGTGGACGTGGTCGGCGATCTCGATATGCCCGTTGATCATGGCAGCACCGCCAAAAGTGCAGTGCTTGCCGATCCTGGTGCTGCCCGCCACGCCAACGCAGCCGGCCATGGCCGTGTGCGCGCCGATGTGGCAGTTGTGCGCGATCTGGATCTGGTTGTCCAGCTTGACCCCGTCTTCGACCACGGTGTCGGCCAGCGCGCCGCGGTCGACGGTGGTGTTGGCGCCGATGTCGACGTCGTCGCCGATCACCACGCGGCCGGTCTGCGGGATCTTGATGTACACCCCGCCTTCATTGGCGAAGCCGAAGCCGTCGGTGCCGATCACGGCGCCCGAGTGCAGGATGCCGCGCTTGCCGATGATGCATTTCGCGTGGAAGGTCACGTTCGGGAACAGGTAGGTGCCTTCGCCGATCACCGCCTCGCGGCCGATGAAGCAGCCGGCGCCGATCACCACGCCGGCGGCGATCTGCGCGCCCTCCTCGATGGTGACGAACGGCCCGACGTGGGCGCTGGGGTCGACCCGCGCGCCCGGCGCGACCACGGCGCTCGGGTGGATGCCCGGCGCCGGCGGCGTTTCGACCAGCGCGACGAAGTACTGCGCCACGCGGGCGAAGTAGGCGTATGGGTTCCTGGTGACGATGCGCGCGCCGCTGTAGCCGGCCGCCAGCGCTTCCTCGTCGCCGGGAGCATGGATCAGCGCGGCGGCGCGGGTGGCGAGCGCCTGCGCGCGCAGTTTGCTGTTCGAGAGGAAGCTGATGTGCGAAGCGCCGGCGTCGGCCAGCGGCGCAATCCCCGACACTTCCAGGTCCGGGTCGCCCGCCAGTTGTCCGCCAAAGCGTTCGACCAATTCGGCCAGTCGAGTGCCCATCCTGAAAACCTTATTTGTCGAGTTGCTTGAGGATCTTGTCCGTGATGTCGATACGCGGATTGAACCACACCGAATCCTGCAGCACCACGTCGAGGTTTTCCTCGCGCGCGATCTGCTGGATCAGCTGGTAGGCCTTCTGCGAAATGTTCGCCCGTTCCTCGTTCTTGCGCTGGGTGAGGTCTTCGCGGAACTCGCGCTGCTTGCGCTGCAGGTCTTTTTCCATGTCGATCAGCTCGCGCGTGCGGCGCGTGCGCTCCGCTTCGGTGAGCTTTGGATTGTCCGCATCGAATTTCTCGGACAGTTTTTTAAACTGCGCGATCTGTTCCTGCATCGCCTTCTGGCGCTTCGAGAATTCTTCCTCGATGCGCGAATCGGCCTTTTGCGCCAGCTTCGACTCGGTGAACAGCCGCTCGGTGCTGACCCAGCCGATGCGCGCGGTGTACACCGGCGACGGAGCCTGGGCCTGCGCAGCCGTGGCCGCGCCAAGGGCGATGGCCAGGGCCAGGGGCAGCGATGCAAATGCGGTTTTCATATGTGTCTGTCGCAATCCAATCAGAAACCGGTACCCATCTGGAACTGGAAGCGTTCCAGGCGGTCGCCCGGTTTGTCGTTCAAAGGCTTAGCATAACTCAACTTGAGCGGACCCACCGGTGAAATCCAGCTCACGCCCAGGCCGGCCGAGAAGCGCAGCTCGGAGGTGCGCAGCTTCTTGCCTTCCTGGTAGACCTGGCCGGCGTCGCTGAATGCGAACCAGCGCAGGCTGCGGTCTTTGCCGCTGCCGGGGAACGGGAACTGCAGTTCCGCGTTGCCGATCAGGCGGGTCGAGCCACCCAGCGCGTCGACGCCGTTGATCGGATCGACGATGCCGAGCGAGGAACCGAGGTAGCCGCGCACCGAGCCGATGCCGCCGGCGTACACGTTCTTGAAGACCGGGTACTTGCTGCCACGCAGGCCGTGGCCGTAGTTGATTTCGCCCTTCACCGCCAGCGTCATCCAGCGCGTCAGCGGCTTGTACAGTTCGTGCGAGTAGACCGCGCGGTAGTACTTCGAATTACCGAAGATATCCAGCTCGAGGTTGGCGCGCTGGTACTGGCCGACCGACGGCGTGGTGGCCGAATCGCGGGTGTCGCGGCCCCATGCCGCGGTCAGCGGGAACGCGTCGGTGGTGGCCTTGCCGATGCCGGTCGGCGAGTTGCCGAATTCGGCGACATAGTCCTTGAAGCGCAGCGGCGAGGTCTCGTCGGTCTCGATCGCGGTGCGCTCGACGCCGAGGCCGAAGAACACGGTGTCTTCTTCGGAGAACGGCACGCCGTAGCTGACGCGGCCGCCCTGCTGGCGCACGGTGTAGGAACCGATGTTGAGCGCCGGCGGGCGCGAGGTGCGGGTGTAGATTTCGAACGCGCGCGACACGCCGTCTTCGGTGTAGTACGGGTTCATGTGCGAGAACGCCACCGTGCGGCCGTAGCGGCTGGTGTTCAGTTCGATGCCCACGGTGTTGCCGGAGCCGGCGAAGTTGGCCTGCTGGATCGCCGCCGAGAAGGTGAACTTCTCGGCCTGCGAGAATGCGCCGCCGATCATGAAGTTACCGGTCGGCTTTTCGACCACGGTCATGTTCACGTCGACCTGGTCCGAGGTGCCCGGCGCTTCCGGCGTGTCGATGGTGACGTCCTTGAAGTAGCCGAGGCGGTCGTCGCGGTCGCGCGAGAGCTTGACCTTGTTGGCGTCGTACCATGCGCCTTCGAACTGGCGGAACTCGCGGCGGATCACTTCGTCGCGGGTGGTGGTGTTGCCCGCGATGTTCATGTGGCGCACATACGCGCGGCGGCCCGGGTCGACGTAGAAGGTGAAGGACACTTCGCGCTTCTCGCGGTTGACTTCCGGGTTCGCGTTCACGTTGGCGAAGGCGTAGCCGAAGGTGGCCATGCGGTCGGCGATGCGCTTGTTCGATTCGGTCTGCAGGATGCCCGAGTACGCGCGGCCCGGCTTCAGCAGGATCAGCGACTTCAGTTCTTCTTCGCGGCCGAACATCTCCCCTTCGATCTTCACGTCCGAGACGGTGTACTTCTCGCCTTCGGTGATGTTGATGGTGAGGTAGATGTCCTTCTTGTCCGGCGTGATCGCGACCTGGGTCGATTCCACGTTCGCTTCGAGGTAGCCGCGGTCCAGGTAGAAGGACTTGATCGACTCGATGTCGCCGGTCAGCTTCTGCTTGGAGTACTGGTCGGCCTTGGAGTACCAGGTGAACCAGCCGCTGGTGGACAGCTCCAGCACCTCGCGCAGTTCCTTGTCGCTGAACTGCTTGTTGCCGACGAAGTTGATCTGCTTGATGCGCGCGACGTCGCCCTCGTCCACGTTCAGCATGATGCCGACGCGGTTGCGTTCGAGCGGGGTGATGGTGGTGGTGACCTTCACGCCGTACAGGCCGCGCGACAGGTACTGGCGCTTGAGTTCCTGCTCGGCGCGGTCGACCGCCGCCTTGTCGAAAGTCTTCGCTTCGCCGACGCCGATTTCCTTGAGCGCCTTGATCAGCTGGTCCTTCTCGAATTCCTTGGTGCCGGTGAAGTCGACGCTGGCGATCGCCGGGCGTTCTTCGACCAGCACCACCAGCACGCCATTGTCTTCTTCCAGGCGGATGTCCTTGAAGATGCCGGTGGCGTACAGCGCCTTGACCGCGGCAATTCCTTTTTCATCGTTGAACGTCTCGCCCACGCGCACCGGCAGGTAGGAGAACACGGTGCCCGCTTCGGTACGCTGGATGCCCTCCACGCGGATGTCCTTGACGACGAATGGCTCGACTGCGAGGACGGGACCGGCACACAGTGCCAGGACGGCTGCACCAATGAGACTGCGGCTAAAGATAGGCAAGGCAAAACGTTCGGAATGTAATTTCATTGGCTAATCAATGGTTCAATACGGATTGCTGCGCGGCCCTACGGCGTAGGCAGTTCACAAGAGGCGCATGATGTCGTTGAAAACCGCCAGTAACATCAGCGTGAACAGCAGACCCACCCCTGCGCGCTGGGCAAACTCACCGACTCGCGCCGGTAAGGGGCGGCCGGTCAAAACTTCCAGCGAATAATACAGTAAAAGCCCCCCATCAAGAACGGGGATTGGTAACAAATTCATCACGCCCAGGCTGATGCTGATGAAGGCAATGAAGTTCAGGAAGACTTCCGGTCCCATGCGGGCGGTCTGGCCAGCATAGTCGGCGATCGTGATCGGGCCGGTCACATTGCGCCAGGAGACCTCCCCCGTAATCATCTTGCCGATCATCGACAGGGTGCGGGTGATGGTGTCCCAGGTGGTGGCGAAAGCCTTGCCGGTGGCCGCCACCGGGTTCGAAGACACCTTGACCAGCTCGGGCGCGAGCGACAATTCGGCGCCGATGCGGCCCTTGCCGGTCTTGGGGTCGAGCTCCGGGGTCAGGGACAGCTGCTGCGTGCGCCCTGCCCGCTCGATGGTCAGCGCGAGCGGCTTGCCGGCGCTGGCGCGCACCAGGTCGATGAATTCGATGCCGTCGGCAACCGGCTTGCCGTTCACCGCCAGCACCACGTCGCCGCTACGCAAGCCGGCCTTTTCGGCCACGCCACCGGCCGGCACCGCGCCGACCGAGGCTTTCGGGCGCCATACCGACAGGCCGAGCTCGCCGGCGATGTCCGATTCCACGCTCAGGCGGGCCAGCGCGGACGCCGGCAGTACCGCGGCTGTGGTGCCGCCATCGCGCTCGACCGAAAGCCGAACTTCCTTCTTTTCCAGCACCGCATCGACCAGGGCCATGCGCAGCTCGGACCACACCGCCACCGGCTCGCCGTTGACCGACCGGACCACGTCGCCGCCCTGCAGCCCGGCGGCCGCGGCCACCGTCTGGGCCGGCGCCGCGCGCAGGCGGGTCGACGGCTCTTCGACGCCATACATATAAAGCCCGGCGATTACCACGACCGCCAGCATGAAATTGGCCAGCGGCCCGGCCGCCACGATGGCGATGCGCTGCCATACGGTCTTGCCGGTGAATTCGCGCGCCACGTCGGCGCCGGCCACCGAGCCGGGCGGCAGCTCGCGCGCGTCGAGCATCTTGACGTAGCCGCCCAGCGGCAGTGCCGACACCGCCCATTCAGTCTGGTCGGGCCCGAACTTGCGCGACCAGACCACCCGGCCCATGCCGATCGAGAAGCGCAGCACCTTCACGCCGCACAGGCGCGCGACCGCGTAATGTCCCAGCTCGTGGATCACGATCAGCGGCCCGAGGGCCAGCAGGAATGCCAGGACGGTCTGGACGAAGTTCATCGCAAGGTCACCGATGCAGGCGAGACCGTCATCCCAGGACCAAGGTCGCCCTCGGCTAGGATCCATGCTGAAGTGGTCTTAGACACTGCGCCGGTCGGGACGCGGAGTATGGATCCCAGCCTTCGCTGGGATGACGGTAGCGACTCGGATCGCCCCACTGTTGGCAGGGTCGGTTTCATCGCGACAGGCTTGCCACCGTGCGTGCGGCGCTCTCGCGCGCCAGGCGGTCGTATTCCAGCACCGCCTCCACGCTTACCGCGTCGGCGCGCGCCACGTCGTCGATCGCGCGGCGAACCACGCGGTCGATGTCGCGGAAACCGATGCGCAGGTCGAGGAAGGCCTGCACCGCCACTTCATTGGCGGCATTGAGCACCGCCGGCGCAGTGCCGCCGGCGCGCAGCGCGTCGAAGGCGAGCGCCAGGCACGGGAAGCGTTCGAAG
This sequence comes from Telluria sp., assembly GCA_035759315.1. GTDB lineage: Bacteria > Pseudomonadota > Gammaproteobacteria > Burkholderiales > Burkholderiaceae_D > Telluria. The sequence goes on from DASTVB010000011.1 coordinate 15,758, forward strand.
TCGGGGCGCTGGAACTGCAGCGTGCCGACCTGGGTCAGGTCGAGCGGCGCTACGCCGGAAGCGATCCGCTCCGGGTAGGCCAGCGCGTGCGCGATCGGGGTGCGCATGTCCGGGTTGCCCAGCTGGGCCAGCACCGAACCGTCGTTGTAGGAGACCATCGAATGGATCACCGACTGCGGGTGGATCACCACTTCGATGCGCTCGGCCGGGGCGCCGAACAGCCAGTGCGCCTCGATCACTTCGAGGCCCTTGTTCATCATGGTGGCGGAATCGACCGAAATCTTGCGCCCCATGACCCAGTTTGGGTGCTTGCAGGCCTGCTCCGGGGTCACGTCGCCCAGCGTCTCGACGGCGCGGTTCAGGAACGGGCCGCCGGAGGCCGTCAGCAGGATTTTCTCGACGCCCGCTGCTTCCGGCGAGCGCGCGTAATGCGCCGGCAGGCACTGGAAGATGGCGTTGTGCTCGGAGTCGATCGGCAGCAGCGTGGCCTTGTTGTTGGCCACCGCGTCCATGAAAAGCTGGCCGGACATCACCAGTGCTTCCTTGTTGGCCAGCAGGACCTTCTTGCCGGCGGCGGCCGCGGCCAGCGCCGGGCCAAGGCCGGCTGCGCCGACGATTGCCGCCATCACGGTATCGGTGTCGGGTGACGATGCGATCGAGCGCAGCGCGTGGTCGCCGTATTCGACTTCTGTGTTTACGCCGCGCGCGCGCAGCAGCGCGGACAGCTTCGCCGCGCCTTCGGCGTCGGCCACCACCGCGCGCTGCGGGCGGAACGCTTCGCACTGCGCGGCCAGTTCGTCGATCCGGCTGTGCGCCGAGAGCGCGTACACGCTGTACTTGTCCGGGTGGCGCGCCAGCACGTCCAAAGTAGAGACGCCTATGGAGCCGGTGGCGCCAAGGATGGTGATGCGTTGCATGGGAAACCTTTGATTCAGAGCCAGGCGTCGATCAGGGCGGCAATCGGCAGGACCGGTACCAGTGCGTCGATCCGGTCAAGCACGCCGCCATGGCCAGGCAGCAGGTTGCTGCTGTCCTTGATGGCCGCGCGGCGCTTCATCTGCGACTCGACCAGGTCGCCAATTACGCTGGCGGCCACGATCAGCAGCAGGACGGCAAACGTCACGAACCAGCCGGCTTTGGCCTGTACGTGTGCGGTGAATGTGTCGGCCAGCAGCGCGTTGCCGCCTGCGAACCAGACCGAAGCGCCGGCGATCAGCACCACGGCCAGCGCGCCGCCGATCGCGCCTTCCCAGGACTTGCCCGGGGAGATAGACGGGGCCAGCTTGCGCTTGCCGAAGGCCTTGCCGGCGCAATAGGCGCCGATGTCGGCGATCCAGACCAGCGCCATCACCGACAGCAGGTAGACCGGCGAATGGCGGTACAGCGCGGTGATCGCCATGAAGGCTGCCACGATCGACAGCATGTACAGCACGCCGTGGATGCGCGAGGCGGGCGCGGAAAAGTCGGGCAGCCCGGTCCTGAGCTTGGGCGCGAACACCAGCGCCCAGGCCGCGACCGCGATGCCCCACCACAGCGTGGCCTGGCCGGATCCGCCGGCCAGCACCGGGACCGCGAACGCGAGCGTCCACATGGCCGGCACCAGCAGCGGGTAGCGCGCGCCCGGCTGCACCATGCGGTAGGCCTCCCACAGCGATGCGCCCATGAAGGCCAGCATCACGGCGCCAAACGCCAGCATATTCTGGAAGAACAGCACTGGCAGCAGCACCGCCAGCAGGACCACGGCCGTGATCACCCGGGTTAACAGCATCAGAGTGCCTTTTCTTTTTCTGCGAGTTGTTCGCCCGTGCGGCCGAAGCGGCGCTCACGGTTGCGGTACGACGCAATGGCCAGGTCGAGCGACTCCGCGGTGAAGTCGGGCCAGTAGGTGTCGGTGAAGTACAGCTCCGAGTAGGCGAGCTGCCACAGGAGGAAGTTGGAGATGCGCTGCTCGCCGCCGGTGCGGATGAACAGGTCCGGCTCGGGCGCGTAGGCCATCGCCAGGTGCGGCGCCAGCTGCTCCTCGGTGTAGTCGGTCACACCGGGGTTGGCCTGGACCATGCGCGAGGTCGCCTGCATGATGTCCCAGCGCCCGCCGTAGTTGGCGCACACGGTGACGGTCAGGCGGGTGTTGCCCGCGGTCTTGCGCTCGGCCGCGGCGATCATCTCCTGCAGCTTGGCGTCGAAGCGGGACAGGTCGCCCACCACCTTCAGGCGGATGTTATTCGCGTGCATCTTCGACACTTCGCGCTCGAGCGCGGTGACGAACAGCTTCATGAGCAGCGAGACTTCCTCTTCCGGCCGGCGCCAGTTCTCGGACGAGAACGCGAACAGGGTCAGGTATTCCACGCCGCGCCGCACGCAGGCTTCCACCACGCCGCGCACCGCCTCCACGCCCTTGACGTGGCCGGCCACGCGCGGCAGGAAGCGCTGGGTCGCCCAGCGCCCGTTGCCGTCCATGATGATGGCAACGTGGCGGGGAACTTCGCCTACCTCCGGCACTGCGGCCGTCGAGCTTTTAAAGATCATGGGACGCAGCCGGTCAGACCGTCAGCACTTCTTTTTCTTTTTCGACGACCATCTTGTCGACGTCGGCCACGAACTTGTCGGTCAGCTTCTGGATTTCGTCGGACGCACGGCGCTCGTCGTCTTCCGAAATGGCCTTGTCCTTGACCAGCTTCTTGAGCTGTTCGTTGGCGTCGCGGCGGATGTTGCGGATCGCGATCTTCGCGTCTTCCGCTTCGCTCTTGACCAGCTTGACCATCTCCTTGCGGCGTTCTTCGGTCAGGGCCGGGGTCGGCACGCGGATCTGGTCGCCCTGCGAGGACGGGTTCAGGCCCAGGTCGGCATCGCGGATCGCTTTTTCGATGGTGGCGCCCATCTTCTTTTCGAACGGCGTTACGCCGATGGTGCGCGCGTCGACCAGGGTCAGGTTGGCGACCTGGTTGATCGGGGTCGGGTTGCCGTAGTAGTCGACCATCACGTGGTCGAGGATGCCGGTGTGGGCGCGGCCGGTGCGCACCTTGGCCAGGTCGGCCCTCAGGGTTTCGATCGACTTGGTCATGCGCGCTTGCGCGTTATTTTTGGTGTCGGCTGTGGACATGCTGCTCTCCTGTGCTCTTTTTCAAATATTCGTTTAAACGTGGACCAGCGTACCTTCGTCTTCGCCCATCACCACGCGCTTGAGCGCGCCCGGCTTGACGATCGAGAACACCTTGATCGGCAGCTTCTGGTCGCGGCACAGCGCAAAGGCCGTCGCGTCCATCACCTGCAGGTGCTTGGAAATCGCTTCGTCGAACGTGATGGACTCGTAACGGGTAGCGTTCGGGTCTTTCTTTGGATCGGCAGTATATACGCCATCGACCTTTGTTGCTTTAAGGACGATCTCAGCGGAAATTTCCGAACCGCGCAGTGCCGCTGCGGTATCGGTGGTGAAGAACGGGTTGCCGGTGCCGGCGGCGAACACGACGACCTTGCCTTCTTCCAGGTACTGCAGCGCTTTCGGGCGCACGTACGGCTCGACCACCTGCTCGATGCCGATCGCCGACATCACGCGCGCGGTGATGCCCTGCTGGCGCATGGCGTCGGCCAGCGCGAGCGCGTTCATGACGGTGGCCAGCATGCCCATGTAGTCGGCGGTCGCGCGGTCCATGCCTTGCGCGCCCGGGGCGACGCCACGGAAAATGTTGCCGCCGCCAATCACCACTGCCAGCTCCACGCCCAGGTTCGCCACTTCCGCGACGTCCGCCACCATGCGCTCGATGGTCGAGCGGTTGATGCCGTACGGGTCGTCCCCCATCAGGGCTTCGCCGGAAAGTTTGAGGAGGACGCGTTTGTAGGCTGGCTTGGACATGGATGGGCTCCTGGTGGTGACGTGACAGTATGACAAAAAACTATTACCCCTGGCTTAAAAATATCACCACAGGCGTTCGCATCGTCATCCCAGCGAAGGCTGGGATCCATGCTGAATTTCCGGTTTCGGTAGCTCAGTATGGACCCCAGCCTTCGCTGGGGTGACGGCGCGCCGGAGACGACAATCTCGACATTGCCATGACGACGGGTAACTTTTCGTCCGGCCTAAAAAAACGGGCCTCTCGGCCCGCTTTCATTACGCTTGCTTCGAAGCAGCCATTTGCGCTGCTACTTCTGCCGCAAAGTCGTCGACCTTCTTTTCGATGCCTTCGCCAACCACGTACATCGTGAATGCTTTCACGCTGGCGTTGTTTGCCTTGAGCATCTGCTCGATCGACTGCTTGTCGTTCTTGACGAACGCCTGGTTGAACAGCGATACCTCTTTCAGGTATTTCTGTACCGAACCTTCGAGGCGCTTGGCCAGGATTTCTTCGGACTGGGCCGGCTTGCCTTCGGCAGCTGCCTTCTCCGCGTCTTCCTTGGCTTTAGCAGCAGCAACCGAACGCTCTTTCTCGATCAGGTCCGCAGGAACCTGTTCCGACGACAGTGCCACCGGCTTCATTGCCGCGATGTGCATTGCCACGTCCTTGCCGACCTGGTCTTCGCCTTCGAACTCGACCATCACGCCGATGCGTGCGCCGTGCAGGTAGGAAGCCAGCTTGCCGGTGGTTTCGAAACGCTGGAAGCGGCGGAAGGTCATGTTCTCGCCGATCTTGCCGATCAGGGCAGCGCGCACTTCGTCCAGGGTCTTGCCTTCGCCGGCTGGCAGTGCTGCCAGGGCAGCCAGGTCGGCCGGGTTGTGCTCAGCCACCAGGCGGGCAGCGGTGTTTGCCAGGTTCAGGAAGTCGTCATTCTTCGCAACGAAGTCGGTCTCGCTGTTCACTTCGATCAGTGCGCCGACCTTGCCGGAGATGTAAGCCGCCACCACGCCTTCGGCGGTGATGCGTGCCGATGCCTTGGATGCCTTGCCGCCCAGCTTGACGCGCAGGATCTCTTCAGCCTTGTCCATGTCGCCAGCGGCTTCGGTCAGGGCTTTCTTGCATTCCATCATTGGTGCGTCGGTCTTGGCGCGCAGTTCGCCGACCATTGCTGCGGTAATCGCTGCCATGTGATTTCTCCTAATTGGGTTTGATGCGGAATTCTGTTTAAAAAAAAGGGGGCCAGATGCACCCCTTTTTTGTTGCCGGGGCGGGGTTACCCCCGCCTGACATTAAGCTTGCTCGGAAACTTCGACGAATTCGTCGCCGGATGCCTTGACCATGTCAGCGACGTCCTTGGTGGCGTTCGAACGGCCTTCCAGGATCGCATCTGCCACGCCGCGGGCGTACAGGGTGATCGCTTTGGACGAGTCGTCGTTGCCTGGGATGACGTGGGTCACGCCTTCTGGGGAGTGGTTGGTGTCGACCACGCCGATGACCGGGATACCCAGCTTCTGGGCTTCGGTGATCGCGCCTTTGTGGTAGCCGACGTCAACGACGAAGATTGCGTCAGGAACGCCATTCAGCTCCTTGATGCCGCCGATCGACTTCTGCAGCTTTTCCATTTCGCGCGAGAACATCAGCGCTTCTTTCTTGGACAGCTTGTTGACCGAACCGTCTTCCACTTGCGCTTCCATGTCCTTCAGGCGCTTGATCGAGGTCTTGATGGTCTTGAAGTTGGTCAGCATGCCGCCCAGCCAACGCTGGTCAACATAAGGAACACCAGCGCGCTGTGCTTCAGCGGCGATGATGTCGCGCGACTGGCGCTTGGTGCCGACCAGCAGGATGGTGCCGCGCTGGGCAGCGATCTGCTTGACGGTCTTCATCGCTTCCTGATACATCGCCATCGTCTTTTCGAGGTTGATGATGTGGATCTTGTTACGATGACCGAAGATGAACGGTGCCATCTTTGGGTTCCAGAAACGGGTTTGGTGACCGAAGTGGACACCGGCTTCCAGCATTTCGCGCATGGTTACGGACATTGCAATTCTCCAGGGTTAATTTCTCAAATCCGGCCAGTCACCGTGAAGGCACCCTTTGGGGCCGGATTCGTGATTTACAAATAAAAATAGTGGTTTTACTACTCATCTGCTCGAAAACCAGTTCAAGCAACCCGAGATTCTACACTGGAAGGGGCGTCATTGGCAAGATCCGCACTCGAATCCTGTCCGGCGGGCACGACCGACAGCCGCAGCCCGAGCGCATCGAGCACCGAAAACAGGGTCCGAATGGTCGGATTGCCGTTTTCGGAGAGTGACCGGTACAGCGCCTCCCGGCTGAGCCCAGTGGAAGTTGCGACGGAACCGATGCCCCCACATGCCTCAGCCAGCGACCGCAGCGCCTGAAGTGCGCCCGGAATCTCATCTGGCTTCGCCATGGACTCCAGGGTCACCTTGAAAACCTCAATCGCAAATTCACGGTCACTGCGCATCTCGTCCAGTGCCCACTCATCAAAAGTGCGGCAACCCTTCAGATCGTCCATGAATATCTCCTGGTCCACTCCATCTCGGCCTTGCTTTTGCGCTCTTGTCTCCAAATTCGACAGCCAATCCGCAAAGGGCTCCCGTCCGTTCTGGTCGCAGTAGAAAACTAGCCTTTTCACGATTGTAGCTTATAAGTTACAGATGGGTCCCAGCACCCGATCAGGGCGGGTCGTTTATAATTTGGACTTATTCGCGCGCCTGGGGTTTCGCCAGAGCGTGCCCATCTGTTTTTACGCAAAGCGCCACTATGTCCTCCATTCCAATCAAAACGCAGGCCGAAATCGAAGGCATGCGCATTGCCGGCCGCCTCGGTTCCGAAGTGCTCGACTACATCACGCCGTTCGTCAAGGCGGGCGTGACCACCGGCGAGCTCGATCGCCTGTGCCACGAGTACATGGTCAACGTGCAGGGCTCGATCCCGGCCCCACTGAACTACTGCCCGCCGGGCTACACCCCGTATCCGAAGGCGATCTGCACCTCGGTCAACGACGTGATCTGCCACGGCATCCCGGGCGACAAGGTCCTGAAGAACGGCGACGTGGTCAACCTCGACATCACCGTCATCAAGGACGGCTACCACGGCGACAACTCGCGCATGTTCTTCATCGGCGAGCCGTCGATCCTGGCCAAGCGCCTGTCCGACGTCACCTACGAATGCATGTGGCTCGGCATCTCCAAGGTCCGCCCCGGCGCGTACCTCGGCGACATCGGCCACGTGATCCAGCAGCACGCCGAAAAGAACGGCTACAGCGTGGTGCGCGAATTCTGCGGCCACGGCATCGGCACGGTGTTCCACGAAGAGCCGCAAGTGCTGCACTACGGCCGTCCGGGCACGCTGGAAAAGCTCGAGGC
>DASTVB010000012.1:0-4477 GCA_035759315.1 Telluria sp.
GTGGACCACGCTCAACGCCAAGATGGTCGACTACCTGGATTCGGTCTCGCTGCAAGACCTGGTCGACCAGCAGAAGCAAAAAGAACAGAACGTCGTGGTGGTGCACCGTACCCCCGTCGCCGCCGTACAAAACTGAGCAAACTGGAGTGAACTGATGAACGCGCCTTTGGACAAAAAAATCGAGCAGAGCTTCGTGACTGCGCCGCATTTCCCGATCTACATGGATTATTCGGCGACCACGCCGGTCGACCCACGCGTGGCCGACAAGATGATCCCGTTCCTGCGCGAGCAGTTCGGCAATCCCGCGTCGCGCAGCCACATGTACGGCTGGACCGCCGAGGCCGCCATCGAAGAGGCGCGCGGCCACGTCGCGGCCCTGGTCGGCGCCGATCCGCGCGAAATCATCTGGACCTCCGGCGCGACCGAGTCGAACAACCTCGCCATCAAGGGCGCGGCCCAGTTCTACAAGACCAAGGGCAAGCACATCATCACGGTCAAGACCGAGCACAAGGCCGTGCTGGACACCGTGCGCGAGCTGGAGCGCCAGGGTTTCGAGGCGACCTATCTCGAGCCGCAGGACAACGGCCTGATCACGATCGAGCAGCTGAGCGCCGCGATCCGCCCGGACACGATCCTGGTCTCGGTCATGCTGGTGAATAACGAAATCGGCGTCATTCAACCGATCGACGCCATCGGCGAACTGTGCCGCGCGAAGGGCATCATCTTCCACTGCGACGCCGCGCAAGCGACCGGCAAGGTCGAGATCGACCTGGAAAAGACCAAGTGCGACCTGATGACCTTCACCGCGCACAAGACCTATGGTCCGAAGGGCGTCGGCGCCCTGTACGTGCGCCGCAAGCCGCGCGTGCGCCTCGAAGCCCAGATGCACGGCGGCGGCCACGAGCGCGGCCTGCGTTCGGGCACGCTGCCGACCCACCAGATCGCCGGCATGGGCGAAGCCTTCCGCCTCGCGAAAATCGAGATGGACGACGAACTGGTGCGCGTCAAGGCGCTGCGCGACCGCCTGGCCAAGGGCCTGATGGAGATCGAAGAGGTCTACATCAACGGCGACATGGAACACCGCGTGCCGCACAACCTGAACGTCTCGTTCAACTATGTCGAAGGCGAGTCGCTGATCATGGCGATCAAGGACATCGCCGTGTCGTCCGGTTCGGCCTGCACCTCGGCCAGCCTGGAGCCATCCTACGTGCTGCGCGCCCTGGGCCGCAGCGACGAACTGGCGCACAGCTCGATCCGCTTTACCATCGGCCGTTTCACGACCGAAGAAGACATCGACTTCACGATCGAGCTGTTGAAGTCGAAGGTCGGCAAACTGCGCGAACTGTCGCCCCTGTGGGACATGTTCAAGGAAGGGATCGACATCAGTTCGATCCAATGGGCAGCCCACTAAATAACGTATTTCAAGGAGCAACACCATGGCATATTCGGACAAAGTACTCGACCACTACGAAAACCCACGCAACGTCGGCGCTTTCGACAAGGGTGACGAATCGATCGGCACCGGCATGGTCGGCGCACCGGCCTGCGGCGACGTGATGAAGCTGCAGATCAAGGTCAACGAGCAGGGCCTGATCGAAGACGCAAAGTTCAAGACCTACGGCTGCGGTTCGGCCATCGCTTCGAGCTCGCTGGTGACCGAATGGGTCAAGGGCAAGACGCTGGACCAGGCACTGGCCATCAAGAACACGCAGATCGCCGAAGAACTGGCGCTGCCGCCGGTGAAGATCCACTGCTCGATCCTGGCCGAAGACGCGATCAAGGCCGCGGTTCTCGACTACAAGACGAAGCACGCAACTGTATAAATCGTTAGACCCAAGCAGGAGAGGAAACGCATGGCAATCACACTGACCGAAAAAGCAGCGAAGCACATCAGTCGCTACATCGAGCGTCGCGGCAAGGGCCTCGGGCTGCGGTTCGGCGTGCGCACCACCGGCTGCTCGGGTCTTGCCTACAAGCTGGAGTACGTCGACGAAGCGGCGCCCGAGGACAACGTCTTCGAGTCCTTCGGCGTGAAGGTCTTCGTCGACCCGAAGAGCCTGGCCTACATCGACGGCACCGAACTCGATTTCGCTCGCGAGGGACTGAACGAAGGCTTCCGCTTCAACAACCCGAACGTCAAGGACAATTGCGGTTGCGGCGAGAGCTTCCGTATCTAAGTCGCAGATGCAGAATCACTTCGACCTGTTCCAGCTGCCGGCGCGCTTCGACGTCGACATGGCCGCGCTCGACGCGGCCTACCGCGAGATCCAGGGGCGCGTGCATCCGGACCGCTTCGTCAATGCCCTCGACGCCGACAAACGCGTCGCCATGCAATGGGCCACGCGCGCCAACGATGCCTACCAAACGCTGAAAAACCCGCAAAAGCGCGCTCAGTATTTGTGCGAGCTGAACGGCGTCGACCTGCAGACGGAATCGAACACGGCGATGCCGATGGCCTTCCTGATGCAGCAGATGGAGTGGCGCGAAGCGCTCGGCGAAGCGCGCGCGGCCAAGGATGCCGACGCGCTCGACGCACTCGACAAGGACGTGCGCATGGAACGCGCATCGCTGCTGGCCCAGGTCGGCAAGCAGCTCGACGCCGGCGATTTCGACGCCGCCGCGCAGGGCGTGCGCTCGCTGATGTTCCTCGATAAATTCGGGGACGAGGTACAGTACGCGTACGAGGCGATCGAAGGTTAAAACGGCGCCACGATGTGCCGCAGGGACGTAGGGTGGGCGGCTATGCCGCCCACGCGTTCGACCGGCGTATGCATTGTGCGACCGGCCCCCGCACCAAACAAAACAACAACCAGGTAACACGAACATGGCACTTTTGCAGATTTCCGAACCCGGCATGTCGACCGCACCGCACCAGCACCGGCTGGCGGTGGGCATCGACCTGGGCACCACCAATTCGCTGGTCGCCACCGTGCGTAGCGGCAGCCCTGAAGTGCTCAGCGACGAGGACGGCCGCGCGCTGCTGCCATCGGTCGTGCGTTACCTGGCCAACGGCAACGCCAACATCGGCTACAAGGCGCAAGCCCACCGCACCACCGACCCGAAGAACACCATCGTGTCCGTGAAACGCTTCATGGGCCGCGGCCTGAAGGACATCGCGCACGCCGAAAACCTGCCCTACGATTTCGTCGACGCCCCCGGCATGGTGCAGATCCGCACCGTCGCCGGCGTGAAAAGCCCGGTCGAGACCTCGGCCCAGATCCTGGCGACCCTGCGCCAGCTGGCTGAAGACTCGCTCGGCGACGACCTGGTCGGCGCCGTCATCACGGTTCCCGCCTACTTTGACGACGCCCAGCGCCAGGCCACCAAGGATGCGGCCCAGCTGGCCGGCATCAACGTGCTGCGCCTGCTGTCGGAACCGACCGCGGCGGCCATCGCCTACGGCCTCGATCACGGCTCCGAAGGCGTCTACGCCGTCTACGACCTGGGCGGCGGCACCTTCGACATCTCGATCCTCAAATTGTCGAAGGGCGTCTTCGAAGTCCTGTCCACCGGCGGCGATTCGGCCCTGGGCGGCGACGACTTCGACCACCGCCTGTTCTGCTGGATCAACGAGCAAGCCAAGCTGTCGCCGCTGTCGGAAGAAGACACGGCCACGCTGATGGTCAAGGCGCGCCAGGCCAAGGAACTGCTGTCCTCGAACGACGAGACGACCATCGACGCCGTCCTGAATTCCGGCGAACTGGTGCACGTGAAGATCACCGCGCACACCTTCGCCGAGATCACGAAGCACCTGGTCGGCAAGACCATGAACGCGATCCGCAAGGCCATGCGCGACGCCAACGTGTCGGTGGAAGACGTGGACGGCGTGGTGATGGTCGGCGGCGCGACGCGCATGCCGCACGTGCGCCGCGCCGTGTCCGAGTTCTTCCACACCATCCCGCATGCGAACATCGATCCGGACAAGGTCGTGGCGCTGGGCGCCGCGATCCAGGCCAACCTGCTGGCCGGTAACCGCGCCTCGGGCGACGACTGGCTGCTGCTGGACGTGACCCCGCTCTCGCTCGGCATCGAAACGATGGGCGGCCTGGTCGAGAAGATCATCCCGCGCAATTCGACGATTCCGTGCGCGCGTGCGCAGGAGTTCACGACCTTCAAAGACGGCCAGACCGCGCTGGCGGTGCACGTGGTGCAGGGCGAGCGCGAGCTGGTGTCGGATTGCCGTTCGCTGGCGCGCTTTGAATTGCGCGGCATTCCGCCGATGGCGGCGGGCGCGGCGCGTATTCGCGTCACCTACCAGGTCGACGCCGACGGCTTGCTGTCGGTCGCCGCGCGCGAAACGCGTTCGGGCGTGGAAGCGTCGATCACCGTGAAGCCCTCGTACGGCCTGGGCGACGACGACGTCGCGCGCATGCTGCAGGATTCGTACAGCTCGGCGCAAGTGGACATGCAGATGCGCGCGCTGCGCGAAGAGCAGGTCGAGGCCGAGCGGATCTTGCTGGCGACGCAGTCGGCGCTG
>DASTVB010000013.1:0-31141 GCA_035759315.1 Telluria sp.
CACGCGCTTCCTCGACGCGCATGAGGAAAGTCTGACCGACGAGGAAGTCGACGCGCTCTCGCGGCTGCTGGATCTGGCGGACAACCCGCTGATGGACCTGATCCTGGCGCGCAAAGAGCCTGAAGGTGAAGTCGACCTGCCGCATGTACGCGCCTTGCTTGCGCGGCTGCGCCAGGCATAACAAGTTTCGCAATTTTTATTTTGAAGACCTCGCCTCCCAGAAGGAAGTGCCATGAACATCTCTGATACAAAAGCAACACTGTCCTTTTCCGACGGCAGCACTCCCATCGACATGCCGATCTACAAGGGCACCGTCGGCCCGGACGTCATCGACATCCGCAAGCTGTACGCCCAGACCGGCAAGTTCACCTACGATCCAGGCTTCATGTCGACTGCCGCCTGCAACTCGAGCATCACCTACATCGACGGCGACAAGGGCGAGCTGCTGTACCGCGGCTACCCGATCGAGCAGCTGGCCGTCAACTGCGACTTCCTCGAAACCTGCTACCTGCTGCTGAACGGCGAACTGCCGAACGCCGCCGAGAGCAAGAAATTCGACGAGACCGTCACCAAGCACACCATGGTGCACGAGCAGATGCAATTCTTCTTCCGCGGTTTCCGCCGTGACGCGCACCCGATGTCGGTGCTGGTCGGCACCGTCGGCGCGCTGGCTTCGTTCTACCACGACTCGCTCGACATCAACGACCCGCATCACCGCGAAGTATCGGCGATCCGCCTGATCGCCAAGATGCCGACGCTGGTGGCGATGGCCTACAAATACTCGGTCGGCCAGCCGTTCGTGTACCCACGCAACGACCTGTCGTACAGCGCCAACTTCATGCGCATGATGTTCGGCAACCCGTGCGAAGAGTACGTCGTCAACGACGTGCTGGTACGCGCGCTTGACCGCATCCTGATCCTGCACGCGGACCACGAGCAGAACGCGTCGACCTCGACCGTCCGCCTGGCCGGTTCGTCGGGCGCGAACCCGTTCGCCTGTATCGCAGCCGGTATCGCCTGCCTGTGGGGCCCTGCCCACGGCGGCGCCAACGAAGCGGCGCTGAACATGCTGAAGGAAATCGGCACCGTCGAGAACATCCCTGCGTTCATCGAAAAGGTGAAGGACAAGAACTCCGGCGTCAAGCTGATGGGCTTCGGTCACCGCGTCTACAAGAACTTCGACCCGCGCGCCAAGCTGATGCGCGAAACCTGCCACGAAGTGCTGGAAGAGCTGGGCCTGCAGGACGACCCGCTGTTCAAGCTGGCCATGGCGCTCGAGAAGATCGCACTGGAAGACGAATACTTCGTGTCGCGCAAGCTGTACCCGAACGTCGACTTCTACTCGGGTATCGTGCAGTCGGCGCTGGGCATCCCTGTGTCGCTGTTCACCGGCATCTTCGCGATGGCCCGCACCATCGGCTGGATCGCGCAGTGGAACGAAATGATTTCCGATCCGGAGCAGAAGATCGGCCGTCCGCGCCAGCTGTTCATCGGCGCCGCGCCACGCGACGTGCAGCCAATCGACAAGCGCTAATAGATTGGGGACTGTCCCTCCGGGACTGTCCCACGCCTTGCGACGCAAAAAACGGGCCTCGGCCCGTTTTTTTTTACCGATAGCGGTAAAACCGTCATCCCAGCGGAGGCTGGGATCCATGCTGAGCTCGCATCAAGATACACGATGGGCGACTTTTGGCGGATTCGAACATGAATATGCCGAATCCGCCAAAAACCGGGTCTTTATGGTGCGCGCAGCCCTGTGGGGGGACCTTCGCGGTCAATGCCTCGTTTTGTATCCATTTTTCCTCGTTTCTCCTCGCCGACACAATTGGCCGTTCTGCGGTTTCATTCGGAGTTCCTGCCGAGAGGAGCAAAGCAAACGGGGATAAACGAGCAAATGCCCGGTTAAACGAGGCGTTTGCCGCGAAGCACCCAACCATGGGACGGGACCAAAAAAAACGGGCCGAAGCCCGTTTTTCATTCCGCCCTGTAGCCCAGGTCAGAACTCTTCCCATTCATCCACGGCAGCCTTGCTGCTGCGCGTATTCGCCAGGGACTTGCGCGGCGCTGTGGCGGCTGCGACATGCGCGTGGCGCGATGCTGCCGGCGCAAGAGCATGGGCCGCTGGCTTGGTGGCAGCGGTCTCTTCTTCCAGCTTGAACACCGATACGATTTCCGCCAGCTTGGCCGACTGCTCGCGCATCGAGGCCGCAGCGGCTGCCGCTTCTTCGACCAGCGCAGCGTTCTGCTGGGTGGCGTCGTCCATTTCGGCGATCGACTGGTTGATCTGGCCGATGCCCTGGCTCTGCTCGTTGCTGGCGGCGGCGATCTCGCTCATCAGGTCGGCCACGCTCTGCACCGATTCCACGATGCCGGCCATGGTTTCGCCGGCGCTGTCGACCAGCCTGCTGCCGGTTTCAACCTTGGTCACGGAGTCATCGATCAGCGCTTTGATCTCCTTCGCTGCGGCGGCCGAGCGCTGCGCCAGGCTGCGCACTTCGCTGGCGACAACCGCGAAGCCGCGGCCCTGTTCGCCGGCGCGTGCCGCTTCCACCGCGGCGTTCAGCGCCAGGATGTTGGTCTGGAAGGCGATGCCGTCGATGACGCTGATGATGTCCACGATCTGGCGCGAGCTCTCCGAGATCGAACCCATGGTGTCGACTACCGAGCTGACCACCTGGCCACCCTTGTCGGCCTGGCTCTTGGCGGAGATCACCAGCTGGTTCGCCAGGCGTGCGTTCTCGGCGTTCTGCTTGACGGTCGACGTCAGTTCTTCCATCGCGGCCGCGGTCTCTTCCAGGCTCGAGGCCTGCGCTTCGGTGCGTGCGGACAGGTTCATATTGCCCGCCGCGATTTCTTCGGAGGCGCCGGCGATGGTGTACGAGCTGGCGCGCACGTCGGTAATGGTGTGGTTGAGCGAGGACACGAAGCGGTTGAATGCTTCCGCCAGCGCGCCCACTTCGTCCTTCGACTCGACCGGCATGCGGCGCGTCAGGTCGCCGCGGCCATCGGCGATTTCACCCAGCATGTCGGCGGCGCGCGCCACCGGCGCGGCGATCGCGCGGCTGACCAGGAAGATGACGAACAGGCCGACGCCGCCGCCCAGGATACCGGACACGAGGGCGGTGATCAGGGTCGAGCGCGCCAGGTCGCCCAGCACCTCGGACTCCGGCACTTCGGCGATCACGTAGCTGTTCAGCTCGGGAATGAACGAGGAAGCGATGATGTGCGAGCCGGTCGAGGCGTAGGTGAAGTTCGCCTTCGCCAGCAGCTTGTCCGACAGCGCCTGGTTGAAGCCGGGAAGCTGCTTGAGCTGGTGCGGCGTATCCACCAGCCTGGTGTCGCGGTGGATCATGACGGTGCCGTCGGCGCGCACCAGGTAGACGATGCCCGATTCGCCGATCTGGTAAGCCTCGATGGACTTGGCGAGCTCGTCGATCGCGAGGCCGAGCCCGGCTGCAGCCAGCTTGCCGTCGCCCGCGTCCGCGCGGGTGTTGATGAACAACATCATCAGCTTGGTGCTGACGTCGCGCTGCACGTTCAGTTCATACGGTTTGCCGCTTTCGAGGAAGGTGTACATCCAGCTGTCACGCGGGGTTTCCCTGGTCAGCGTGCGGTCGTAGCCTTTCTCGGTCATGAAGCGGCCGGTGGTGTTTGAAGCCCAGAACACGGTGGCTGCCTTCGATGAAGTCTTCACGCGGTTGGCGTAGTCGGTCCACGCGGCCATGCCCTCATCGAGGGCTCCGTCACGCTCCCAGGCGTACAGGAAGGTGTTGTTGGCGATGCCGAGCGAGGTGCTGACCGGGACCGAGATGCGGCGCAGGATGTCGTTGCGGATTTCGCCGACCACGGCCGGCAGTTCGCGCTCGACGGCACGGGCGCGCAGGCTGCGGCCGGTCATGGTGACGCTGAGGGCGGCGGAAATGACGAGGAACAGTACCAGGCAGGCGCCCGTGCTGAGCATGAGCTTGGTCTTGATCGAGGATTTGCGGAAGAGTCGGCTGAACACGAATTTCCTTGAGGAAAAAGAAGTTGCATTGCGGAAGGCAAGATGATCGTCGCCCGCAGTACATACGGTCAAGGAAAATGCAGGATCTATTGCACTATGGTTATTAAAATGTGGCGATCTGTATTCAATGTAGTCAAATTTGAATTAACGCCGCGCTATTGCCCGATCACGTTTTCTTATGCGGCACGGGCGAAATCATCGGCGCCGGCCCAGCCCCGAGACGGCCTGAAGGTGAGGTTACAATATCGCCATGAAAAAACTCATTCTCGCCTGCTGCCTTTCCCTCGCGTGCCTGGGCGCACACGCACAAACCGCCAGCGCCGACGTGAAGAAGGAGGTCGCGGCCTTCATCGACGAATGGCATGACGACGCGGCGCACGCGCGCATGGCCTACTTCGACAAGATGGCCGCGGACGGCGTCTACATCGGCACCGACAAGACCGAGAACTGGAAGCGCGACGAATTCAAGGCCTGGGCGAAGAAGTATTTCCAGCGCCCGGTCGCGTGGGCCTTCAAGGCCACCCAGCGCAATATCTACGCATCCCCGGACGGCAGTTTCATCTGGTTCGACGAGATCCTCGATACGCAAATGGGTCCCTGCATGGCCAGCGGCGTCATTCGAAAGACCGCGAAGGGCTTCGAGATCCTGCACTACCAGCTGTCGATGGCGGTCCCGAACGAAGTGGGCGATAAGGTCACGGCCCTGATCAAGGCGCACGAAGCGAAGAAGTGATGCAGCCGCAGTATGTGGGGCGCTTCGCGCCGTCGCCGACCGGCCCGCTGCATGCGGGTTCACTGGTCGCGGCGGTGGCCAGCTACCTGGACGCGCGCGCCAACCGCGGCCAGTGGCTGCTGCGGATCGAGGACGTCGACGAGGGCCGCACCGTGAAGGGCGCGGACCAGGGAATCATCGAGCTGCTGTCGCGCCTGGGCATGCGCTGGGACGGCGACATCGTGTGGCAAAGCCGACGCAAGGATCTCTACCTCAAGGCGGCCGACCAGCTGGCGGACCACATCTACCCCTGCGGCTGCAACCGCCGCGAGATCGCCGATTCGCGCCTCGGCACCGCGCCGGATGGTTCGGCGATCTATCCGGGCACCTGCCGCCTCGAGCTCGGACCGGGCAAGGTGATGCGCAGCCTGCGCGTACGCGTGCCGGAAGCCCCTTACGACGTGATCGACTTCGAGGACCGCATCGCCGGGCATTATGTGCAGCGCCTGTCGGCCGAGTCCGGCGACTTCGTGCTCAAGCGCGCGGACGGGTTCTGGGCCTACCAGCTGGCGGTGGTGGTGGACGATGCGCTGCAGGGCGTGACCGACGTGGTGCGTGGCGCGGACCTGATCGACTCGACCCCGCGCCAGATCTTCCTGCAACGCCTGCTGGGCGTGCGGACACCGCGCTACATGCACGTGCCGGTGGTGCGCAACGCGAACGGCGAGAAGCTGTCCAAGCAGACCGGCGCGACGGCCATCACGGCCGACAGCGAAGCGGCCGCGCTCGCGGTACTGGCACAGACGATGGGTTTCCTGGGGTTCGACCGCGTGCAGGCAGATTCGCTTCCGGCGTTCTGGGAGCGGGCAACGGCTGCGTGGGGGCAGCGCTATCCTATTTCTTTTTCGTGAGGATGGTGATCTTCCCGTCGATCTCGAGGAAGGCGTAATCCATATCGGCCCGCTGGCAGTTTGACTCGCGCAGCGCTTCTTCGATGTCCGCATCGGCCAGCCGGCAGGTCTTCATCACCTCGGGAAAGAATTCGCCGTTACGTCCGATGAGCACCGGATGGCCATCGAAAATCCTGGTCATCAGCGCGCTGCGCGAGGTCAGGATTGCGATCACCACGTTCAGCGCCATCACCGTGGCCGCGCCGATCAGGCCGCCCACCAGCGATTCGTCGCCACCGGTCAGCGCGTTCGACACGGTTTCCGACAGCAGCAGCACCACCAGCAGGTCGAACGGGGTGAACTGGCCGATCGTGCGGTGCCCCGAAATGCGCACCATCACCAGCAAAACCCCATAGACGGCGCCGGCGCGCACGATGAATTCCCACCAGGGAAGCGACATCTCGAACATTACAGCCTCGCAAACGACGGAAGGATCTCATCATTGCAGCGGCTGCGCCCGGCGTCTGTACGCTTGCGCACGCGGCAGTTCGGGGGGTGTTACTGGAGCCATCCCTGTCATTCCCGCGGTGCCAGCACGCTGGAACGCCGGCGTGCGGCGTCGTGGGAATGACGTGAGTTGAAGGTTTCTAACTGGTTATTCCTTGCGGCGCATCCTGCGAGCGGCGAATCCGGTGGCAACCAGGCCAAGGGACAGCATCATCCATTGCGATGGTTCCGGAATCACGTTCACCAGGTAGCCACGGATTTCTCCGTTGGGATACAGGTTGGTGTGCACGTTGAGGTATGACATATTGCCGGCGATGCCTGCCAGGAATGCCGTTTCAGCAGCTGCGGCCGAACCGCCATTGGCGGTGAGGAACGCTGTGCTGTAGGTGCCCGGATCGAGCAGGTTCATTGTGACGTTATAGACGCCGGAGGTGACACCAAGGGGGAAGCCGGCCAGGGTCGGCGTTTCGGTTGCCGGTGCGGCGACGCCCATCGGATCGAGCGGGGTGGCTACGCAGCAGTGGATGTGTGCGGCGGTGGTACCGCCAAGGAGGTCGTCGAACGGGATCATCATGGTCATCGTGTGGGCCACGTCGTCAATGATGATTTCCGCAACGCCGAAGCCTGGGGAGGGGTTCGGTGGTACCTCTGATGGTCCGCTCATTGTCGAGCGGTAAGTAGTAGTCTCGGCCAGCGCGGCAGGGGCAATCGCAGCCGCTGCCGCCAGCACAAGCGTGGTGAGTATTCTTTTCATGTTATTTCCTCCAAGTGGAAAACCGCCATAGGGCGGTAATTCAGCTTAGGCGCTTTCGGCGGGTTTTCAATCGTGCGCCCGTTTTTTTTCGTTAACCGTATGCGGGCTGCGCTGTAAGCAGGAGGAACGCCCGCCGCCCGGCGGCGGGCAGCTGGCCTTAATTCGTCATGAACTTGAAGGCGTCGCCCGATTCGCGGCGCGCAGCCCTGCCGAGCGCACGCCAGCGCGCGATGTGCGGCACCATGCGTTCCGCAAACGCGGCCGGTGTGGAATTGGCCTGCCTGCGCCAGGCCACCTCTGCCACGGCGCCCAGGCGCGGGTACAGCATGAACTCGAAGTACTCTTCAGTGCGGATGAATTCGGTCCACAGCGCGCCTTCAACGCCGAGGATGCGCGACTGCTGGACCGGAGTCAGGCCAGCCGGCATCGGTTCCCAGGCCGCGATCTTCTCGAGCGAGATCGGACCGCCGGTATTGCCTTCCCACGGCGCGCCCGGTTCCCCCAGGCCCTGCGGATAGTCGAGGTACATGCGGTCGGCCGGCGACAGCACTACCGACTGTCCCTGGTCGAGCGCCTTGCGCATGACTTCCGGCTTGTCCAGGCGCCACCACTGCACGATGACGTCGGCGTTCAGCCCCGCGGAGATGACTTCGTCCCAGCCCATCGGCGTGCGTTTGTGCTTGCGGATGATCTGCACCACGCGGCGCGCGAATTCGGCTTCGACCGCTTTGAAATTCGGTTCGGCGGAGGACGGATCGAGTGCGCGCGCCATCGCGACCACCTGTGGGGACAGGCTCCAGCCGTGCGGGTTGACCTCGTCGCCGCCAAAGTGGAGGTAAGGGCCGGGGAACATCTGCGTCACCTCGGTGAAGACGGCGTCGATGAAGCGATAGGTGTCGGGGTTGGCGGGATTCCAGGTATTCCAGCCCGCGAAGAACTCCGGATATGCGCGTGCGGCGGCGCCGCCGTGTCCGGGCATTTCGATTTCCGGCACGATTACGATATGGCGTTCGGCCGCGTAGCGGACCAGCAAGCGCATCTGCTCGGCGGTATAGAAACGCGCCGGGCCTTCCGGATTGGTGCGGTCGCCGCGCGCGCCGATCGTGGTCAGCTTCGGATAGCCCTTGATCGGGATGCGCCAGCCGGTGTCGTCGGTCAGGTGCAGGTGCAGCACATTGAGCTTGTAGGCCGCCATGCTGTCGATGACGTTCCTGATCGTCTCGACCTCGAAGAAGTGGCGTGCCAGGTCCAGCGTCAGGCCGCGCCAGGCGAAACGCGGCGCGTCGGCGATGTCGAGCGCCGGGATCGCGACCGGCGCCGCGGTAGTGGTGCGGCGTGCGGCGTCGCCGGGAGGCAGCATCTGCAGCAGGGTCTGGGTGGCGTTGAACGCGCCCGTGGCCTCGGCCGCGTAGATGGTGACCGCGGACTCGCGGACCTTCATGCGGTAGGCGCCGGCGACGGCGCCCGCCATCGGCTCGAGCACGAAGCTGATCTCCTTGCCGCGCGGCGCGCCTTGCGCTGCGCCGGCATCGGTGAAGCGCAGGCCCAGCGTGGTGGCCAGCAGCCGCGCCGGTTGCGCCAGCGCGGCGGGCGCGGTGACGCCGGCCTCGTGCCCCAGCGTGAACGGCGCTTCGGCCGCTGCCAGTGCAAGCGACTGCGGTTGCGGCACGAGCGCCGTCACGGGAATGCCGGCCACCGGCGCCGGCTGTGCCGCGTGGGCGGCGGACACCGGGCCGAGCGCCAGGGCGCAGGAGAGGGAGACACGCGCAGCGTTAGCGATAAGGCCGCGCATTCTTGTGCTGGACATTGAAGAACCTTTCCATCTGTTGAAGTGCAAACTGAAATGCGGATACAGGTTCATCCGTCAGACGCCCTGTTCGCGCGCCGCGCCAAACGCGGGATCGCTGCGGCTGGGCAGGCCGTTCCCGATATGTCCGCACAGGCGCCGGAAAAATGCGGCGTCGCCGTCGACCGAAACCTCGAGGTCGTACCAGCCATGGCTCGCGGCGGCCGGCCACGGCAGCGTTACGTGTTCGCCGGCCTGGACGACCACGCTGCGGGCGGCGGCGCCGTAGGCGGCGTCCCTGATGTGGAAGGTGCAGCTGCGGGCGCCGCGGTTTTCCAGCCCCAACGCCAGTTCCAGGCGCTGCGCGGCGTAGCTGGCGGAGACCTCTGCACGGCTGCCGGCGGTGCCGCGGAATACGCGAAGGAAGCCATTCGGACCGTAGACGCGCAGGTCGTATTCGCGCTCCAGGAAGGCGCGCACCGGCCAGCTTTCCGTGAAAGCGTCGCCGGCCGGCAGCGTGTAATACCAGGGTCCGCCGTGATGGCGCAGGGAGTAGATGGTGAAGGCGGCCGCCGCTTTGCCTAGATTGCCGAGCCTGATCGTGAAAGCGTCGCCGGCGAGCGCGCCATCGGCCGCAAGCTGGTAGGGCAGGGCGCGCGCCGGCCTGGTGCCGTCGCTGCCGGCGACGCGTTCCTGTACCGGCAGCTTTTGTGCCTGCGCGCCCGGAAGCCGCTGCGGGACCTTGGTCCGGAAGCGGCACAGGGTGGCGGCACGCTCGAGATGGGTCCGGTGCCCGGCGGCGAACAGTGCATCCGGGCGCCTGGCGTCCGGACGGGCAAAGTCGAACATCGATGTCAGGTCGCCGCACACGGCGCGGCGCCAGGGCGAGATGTTCGGTTCGGCCACTCCGAAACGCTTTTCGAGGAAGCGCAGGATCGAGGTGTGGTCGAACACTTCGGAGCACACCCAGCCGCCGCGCGTCCACGGCGACACCACCAGCAGCGGCACGCGCGCACCGAGTCCCACCGGCTCGCCGCCGGTGATCTCGCCATCGGTCGAAACGCCGCTGTAGCCGTCGCTGCGCGATGCCGGTGGCACCGCCGGCGGTACGTGGTCGAAGAAGCCGCCTTCCTCGTCGTAGCAGATGATGAGAGCCGTCTTCGCCCACACGGCCGGATTGGCGGTCAGGGCGTCGAGGATGCGCGCGACCAGCGATTCGCCGTAGCCGGGCGGATTGACGTCGGGGTGTTCGCAGAACCGCGCCGGCGTCACGATCCACGACACGGCAGGCAAGGTGCCGCTGCGGGCATCGGCCGCGATCTGGTCGACCAGCGCCTGGGCGTCGGAGGGGTTGGTGTTGAGCGGACGTCCGTTGGCGTCCAGCTCGCGGGTTTCCCCGGCATAGGCGCGGCCGCGAAGGTAGCGCTCGCGCTGCGCGGGATCGCCCATGTCGAGCTTGCGGAACTGCGGGAAGTAGGCCAGTGAATTACAGCCGTAGTTGTCGTATTCCTGGTAGACCTTCCAGCTGATATTGTTCGCGCCCAGGCGTTCCGCATAGGTTGTCCAGGTGTAGGGCGAGACCCAGTCCTGGCGGTCGCGCGCCATCGGCGACATCCAGTTCGCGTCGTCCACGTTGTCGAGCGCGTGGAAGCCGTCCTGGCCGACCGACAGGCCGTTGGTGCCGGTGAACAGGAACATGCGGTTCGGGTTGGTGGGTCCGAACAGCGACGAATGATAGGCGTCGCCGATCGTAAAGGCGTCCGCCAGCGCGTAGTAGAACGGCAGGTCCTGGCGCGTCAGGTAGCCCATCGCGCTGCGGTTCTTCGTATGGACCCACGCATCGTGGAAGGCCCAGGTGCGCTGGCTGCCCTTCCATCCGTGCGGCAGGTCCGATTCGAGGCATTGGGCGCGGTTGTCCGCATCGCTGAGGCCGCGCAGGGCAAACGGCAGGACATGGCCCTGCTCGCCCGGCTGGAACCATACAGGCCGGCCGTTGCGCAGCGTGATCGGGCGCGGATCGCCCAGTCCGCGCACGCCGTTGAGGGTGCCGAAGTAGTGGTCGAACGAGCGGTTCTCCTGCATCAGGATCACCACATGTTCGACGTCGGCGATGGTTCCGGTGGTCCGTGCCGCGGGAATCGCGAGCGCGCGTGCGATGCTCGGCGGGATGGCGGAGACCGCCGCCGCCGCGACGCCCATGCGCAGGAAACCGCGGCGCGATCCCGTGCTCATTTTTTCTTCAGCGCCGGAGTGATCACGATGTTGCGGTAGGCCACCTGGCCGTACTCGCTGCCCTGCAGGACAAGCGGCCCGTCGGAACCCTCGTGGCTGTCGAGCGCTCCCCCTGTGATGCCGGGGATCTCCTGGTTGTCGATCACGGTCTTCCCGTCCAGGACCACGGTAACGTAGCGGCCAACGAGGGTGACGTCATAGGTGTGCCACACGCCCGGCGTGCGCGGCGCGGGCGTCGATGGCGCGAGGTAGCCGTAGATTCCGGCGGTGCGCATGTTGTGGGCCTCGGGCTTGGGGTCGTTTTCGATCTGCAGCTCGTAGCGCCCGCGAAGGTACACGCCGCTGTTGGCGCCCGGCTCGTACTTGAACTCAAGGTGGAGCTTGAAGTCGCCGAACGTGGCGACGCTGCGCAGGTCGGTGCCGCCAGCGCCGGGGCTGACCAGCGCGCCGTCGGCCACGCGCCAGGGCTTGCCGGCCGGGTTGAGCACTTCCCACCCACCAAGGTCGTGGCCGTCGAACAGGCTGACCGGCGTGCCCCACTGCGGCGCCTTGCCCGCCGCGAGCGCGGGGGCGCGTTCGGCGCGCCAGGTCCAGGGCTTGCCGTCCGGGCCGGTGGTGGTGCCTTTCAGCGTATCGCCCTCGCGCACGCCCTCGAACACCATGTCGTCCGGGCGGCCTTCCTCTTCCTTCGGCGAGACGAAGCGCAGGCGGCCATCGACGATCGCGGCCTGCGGCAGCCAGCGCGCATGTCCCCAGCGGCCGACCATGCGCACGCGCGGCTGGCCGTTTTCCTCGCGCACCTCGAGCCAGGACGAATGTTCGCGGCCCGGCGCCTGCAGGGTCACGTCCCAGCGGCCCAGGTAGGGCTGGGCGGGGCCCGCGGCCGCGAGCAGCGGCGCCAGGACCAGTGCCGCCAGCGCCGTTCTTGCAATAGTCATGCCCACGATGTTTCTCCCTTCCTGTACGGGACGCAGCCCTTGTATTTGCCGGGGACCGGCCGGTAGCGCAGCACGCGCGTGCTTCCAGGCTCGGACGTGAAAAAACCGAACAAGGTCAGTTGCTTCATCAGGGTGAAGTAGTGCGGCGCGGGATTGCCCTTGCCAGCGGCATGCTGCCTTGCTTCCAGGTCAAGTGCGGCCAGCAGCGTTTGCCGCTGCGCGGTCGAGGCATTCAGGAAGCCCACGCCGTTTTTGATGCGCATTCGCGCATCGACTGCGCCGATGCCTTCCTTCAGGGTGCGAAGCTGCGCCGGCTCGTAGCATGCCGCCGAATAGCGCGCGATGAAGGCGCCGACCGCGGCATCCTTGGCGCCGGGCGTCGAGGTGCGCGGCAGGATGGTCTCCGCAATTTCGTCGAGCATGGCGAGGTCGCGGGCCGTGAATGGCAGGCGCTTCGCCGGCGCGGCAAACGCGCCTTCGAGGCCGACGAACGCACAGCCGGTGGCGGTGGCAATGAACTTGATCAGGTCGCGACGCTGCATGGCTTATCCTCGCACGGACGGTTTCTTGAACTCTTTGACCGCATGGTCCACCGCGCGCGCGGTGAGCGCCATGTACAGGATCGACGGGCTCTGGTTGCCGGAACTGGTCAAGCAGGCGCCGTCGGTCACGTAGACGTTCTTACATAGGTGCAGCTGGTTGAATTCGTTGAGCAGCGAAGTCTTCGGGTCCCGGCCCATTCGTACGCCGCCCATTTCGTGGATGTCGAGGCCCGGCGCCTGGTGGTTGTCACTGGCCTGGATGTTGGTGAACCCGGCCGCCTCCATCATCTTGCGTCCTTCGGTGAGGAAGTCCTTCACCATCCGGTCGTCGTTGTCGTCGTAGCCGACCGAGGTCACCAGCTGCGGGATGCCCCACTGGTCGGTCTTGTCGGCCGACAGGCGCACGTGGTTGCTGGCCTTCGGGATGGTCTCGCCCTGCATGTACATGTAGGCCGTCCATTTGCCCGGCTGGCTGACCGCCTTCTTGAAGTCGGCGCCGACGCCGCCCTTGTCGTTCCATCCCGGGCGGCTGGCCGCCGAGAAGATTACGTAGCCGCCGACGAAATCGGTGTCCTGGCGCCGCACGTTGCGGAAGTTCGGGATGATGCACTCGGCCGGCTTGCGCACCTCGTAGTACTTGTCGTCGAAGCCGTCGATCTCGCCGCTCATCCCGGCGCGGTAATTGTGGAAGCAGATGTGCGTGCCGAGCAGGCCGTTGTCGTTGCCCAGGCCATTCGGAAAGCGCTTCGACTTTGAGTTCAGCAGGATCAGGTTGGTGTTCAGCGCCGACGCGTTCACGAAGATGATCCTGGCCTTGAAGACCATGGTTTCCTTCGTGTTCGCATCGATCACCTTGACGCCGGTGGCGACGCCCAGCTTGTCGTCGTAGACGATCGAGTGCACCACCGAGTGCGGCCGTATGGTCAGGTTGCCGGTGCGGGCAGCCCACGGCAGCGTGCCGCTGTTGGAGCTGAAGTAGCCGCCGTAAGGGCAGCCGCGCATGCACAGGTTGCGGTTCTGGCATTGGCCGCGTCCCTGCTCGAGGTGCAGCGCGGTCGGTTCGGTCAGCTGGGCCCAGCGGCCGGAGACGTAGTGGCGCCCGAACTTTTCGCGGATGACGGTCTGCAGGTGCTGTTCGACGCAATTGAGTTCATAGGCCGGCAGGAATTCGCCGTCGGGCATGGTGTCGATGCCGTCCCTGCTGCCGCACACGCCGACGAATTTTTCGACGTGGCTGTACCAGGGCGCAATGTCCTGGTAGGTGATCGGCCAGGCGATGCCGTAGCCGTCGCGTTCCGGCGCGGTGAAGTCCATCTCGGCCCAGCGGGCGCAGGCGCGTCCCCAGGTCAGCGACTTGCCACCCACCTGGTAGCCGCGGATCCAGCCGAACGGTTTCTCCTGCACATAGGGATGCTCGGCATCCTTGACGAAGAAATGCGCGGTGGTGTCGTCGTAGCCGGCGGCCCGGGAGACGTTCGGGTTCTGTTCCTTGTGTTGGCGGCTGACCGAGCCGCGCAGCGCGAACTCCCATGACGGATTGCTCATGGTCGGGTAGTCCTTGATGTGCTGGACGTCGCGCCCGCGCTCGAGCACCAGCGTCTTCAGGCCTTTCTCGCACAGCTCCTTGGCGGCCCAGCCGCCGCTGATGCCGCTGCCGATGACGATGGCATCGTATTGGGGGGCCGGCTTCATTTCAGGACCTTCGACAGTGGCAGGTCGCGCGAGGAGCGGCCCACGTACACCATGCGGCCGGTGCGGGCGTCATGCCAGGACTGGCTCTTTTCGGACCAGTAGCGCAGGCGCTCCGGCGGAATGTGCAGCTGCACGCGGCGCTGTTCGCCCGGCGCGAGCGTGATCCGGTCAAAGGAGGCGAGGGCGCGCCTGGCGAACGCCGCTCCGGCTGGCGCCGGACGCGGGGCGCCAAGATAGACCTGGACCACTTCGTCGCCGGCGCGCGTCCCGGTGTTCTTCACCAGCACGCTCGCATCGAGGCCGCCGTCGGCCGCTTTCGCGACTGCGAGGCCCGAATACTGGAAGGTGGTGTACGAGAGGCCGAAGCCGAACGGGAACAGCGGCTCGATGTTCTTCTGGTCGTACCAGCGGTAGCCAACATAGATGCCTTCGCCGTATACGGTCTTGCCGTTGACGCCCCTGGACGAATGCTCGGGATGCGCCGGGTTGTTCGCCGGCCCGTCGGCGAGGCGGCGCGGCCAGGTGATCGGCAGGCGACCGGCCGGGTTGGCGCGGCCCGTCAGCAGGTTGGCCGCCGCCCAGCCGCCTTCGTCGCCGGTGTACCACATCTGGAGGACGGCGCGTACCTTGTTCAGCCACGGCATGGCGACCGCCTGGCCGGTGTTCAGGACCACGATCGTGTTCGGATTGACGGCGGCAACCGCTTCGATCAGGCGATCCTGTTCGCCCGGCAGGCCGAACGAGGGACGGTTGCGGCTCCACGCGAACACCACGGCGGTCTTGGCATTGCGGGCCGCATCGACCGCGTCGTCGAAGGCCGCCTGCTTCATCTGCGGAGTGACCCATGCGAGGCGCACCTGCACCGGCGCGCCGCTGCTGTCGGCGGTGGCCTCGACCTGGATCTTGTGCGGCCCGGCCTTCAGGCTGACCAAGCGGCGCACGTTGTCCAGCCCGTCGGTGGTCGGCACCACGTTATGCCGGTTGGGAAACACGATGTCACCGTGGCCGCCCCACCAGCCCATGCCGCCGATCTTGCGGCCATCGAGCGTGAACTTGCCGGTGGCGCCAAGCACCTGCAGGTTGATGTCGTAGTCGCCGTCGGCGGGGACGTTCAGCGTGCCTTCCCATTTGACCTTGGACCCGGGCGGCAGCGCCTGTCCGGCGCGCAGCGTGTGGTCGATCGCAGCGCTTGCGGTGCGTACCGCGCCCTCGACGCGCGTGAGGCCGCTGAAGGCTTCCTTAGGAATTGGCGTCCCGGTCATGTCGTCGCCTACGGCCAGCCGCAGGCCGGCGCTGCCGGTCATCTTCTGCAGGGCGTGGAATGCACCAACCTGGCGTTCGGCGCGGCCGAACGACTGTTCCTGGCCGGCGACGATGGCAAAGGTCTGCTGCGCGCCCGGTCCGATCAGCGCCAGCGAACCGAGGTCCGCGGGCTTGAGCGGTAGCGCGCCTTCGTTCTTGAGCAGCACCGCGCCGCGTTCTGCCAGGCGCTGCACGCTTTTTGCGTTCTCTTCCACCGCTTGCGGCCTGACCGCGTGGTTCGGCGCGCGGTCGAGCCAGCCGAAGGCTTCCATCTGTCCCAGGATCCGCGCGACAGCGCGATCGAGGTCGGCATCGGTGACGCTGCCCTTCGCCAATGCCTCGCCCAGGTTCTTCGACACGCCTTCAGGTTCGGCATGCGGCATCTCGTCGCCTTTGATGGCGATGTGGATCTGTTCTTCGGGCACGCCGGCGGACAGCGTTTCAAGCAGGTCGGCCTTTTCCTCCTCGCTCATACCGGGGCCGTCGGCAACCTCCTTGGTGATAGCGAAGAAGGCGCCGGGGCCGATGCCCGGCTGTTCCATGTCCAGGCCACTCGCAAGGAACTCGGCGCCGTGGGTCGCGCCCCAGTCGGAGGTGATGAAGCCGCGGAAACCTGTTTCCTTTCGGAGCAGGCCGTTCAGCAGCGCGTCGTTGCCGCAGGCGTGCAGGCCGTTGACCTTGTTATACGAGCACATGATCGAAGCGACGCCGGCCTGGGCCACGTCGCGGAACGGCGCAAGGTAGATTTCGCGCAGGGCCTGCCCGCCGACCTGCACGTTGCCGGCGCCCTCATAGGCGATGAAGTGCTTGGCCTGCGCCATCACGTTCTGCGCCTGCGCGCCGCGCACGAAGCGGGCGCCCATGGTGCCGGTCAGGACCGGGTCCTCGCCCAACGTGTTGTAGGCGCGCTCGAAGGTCGGGTCGCGGTAGATGTTGATGTAGGGTTCGAGGATCACGTCGACGCCGAGCGCGCGGGCGTCGCGGCCGATCAGCGCGCCGGTGGCCTCCGCGTCGGCGGGGCTGAAGGTGGATGCCATCGACAGGGTGGAGGGCATGCCGGTCGACGCCTGGCGCACCAGCACGCCCGGCGGGCCGTCGGCGAAGCGCAGGTCCGGGATGCCGAGGCGCGGCACGCCGGCGGTCCATCCGGCCTGGCCCTGGTAGGCCTCTTCCGGTTCGCGCGCCCCGCGGATCACCGCCATTTTGTCGGCGCGGGACATCTGCGACAGCAGTTGCTGGACACGGGCGCTGCCGGCCGGAGGCGTCGGCTCGGCCGCCTGGAGTCCCGTGGTGAGCAGCAGGGCTGCGAGGATGGTCAGTTTCGGTAATGTCGACGACATGCTGCAGCCCCTATTCATGAAAATTGGAAACGTTCCCAATTTTCCACAAACTTAACACAAATTTTTCAATTGTTGGGTTTTTGCGGCTGGCGAACGCGGGACGGGTGCGTGAAAGCGACGCTCCGCCAGGAGCGTGATGGCGTGCTTAACGAAGGGCAGCCTGCCGGCGCTCCCACTCGGCCAGCTGTTCGCGGTAGCGCTGCAGCGCTTCTTCGTACAGGTCGAAAATGCAGGGGTTGCAGCCGCTCAGGCAGCAGTCTTCGAGTTCGGGGCGGACGGGTGGCGACGGTTTCGGGTCGCCGGCTTGCGCTGTCATTTTTCGCGGTCGAGGATGGACTGGATCTCCTCGCGCTCCTTGTCAGTGACGTGGCCACGGAGAGCGGCCAGCACCAGAGCCTTGCCGGAGCCGGCGAAGGCTTTCTGGATCAGGTCGCGAATCAGGCCGGTCTGGGTGGAATCCTGTTCCTGGGCGGGCGAGTAGACGTGCGCGCGCTGGCTTTCGTCGCGCGCCAGGATGCCCTTGGTGTGCATCACCTGCAGCAGGCGCAGCACGGTGGCGTAAGCCATGTCGGGACGCGTCTCGACCGCGGTCTGGTGTACCTGCTTGGCTGTCGACGGGCCGAGCTGCCAAAGGATGCGCAGCATCTCCAGCTCGGCGGCGGTCGGCTTGGGCGGTTGGGCTTTGGTGGTCATCGCTCGGTCCATGGTCGGGTCGAGCATAGGATAGGTCATGTAGAACGTTTTGTCTAGCAAACGGGGCGCAGCCGGGGCTGCGCCCAAGTGGCTTAGCGGCGCTGGCGCGTGCTGGTGGTGTGATGCTCGTACGAAGTCAGCTTGAAGAGGTACACGTTGCCGCGCTTCTTGCAGGTACCAGTGATATGCGCGCCGTTGGCGATGGTCTGCGTGATGCGCGCGCCGTCGGCCTTGCCTTCGCAGGCCGCCAGGACCTCGTCAGGGACGTCGATATCCGGGATCGGCGGGATTGGCGGCGCCGGCGGCATGGCTGGCATAGCAGGGGGCGCCGGCAGGGCCGGCGGTGCGAAGCGGTCGGCATGGACGGGCGCGGGTGGCGCCACGGGCGCCGGGATGTTGGGTGGCGCCGGCGGCGCTGGCGGGGTAGGAGGCTGCGGCACCTGATGCGGGTGGGCGGCGGCAACGGCGGATGCGCCGGCAAGCAGCAGGGCGCTGAGGGCGATTGGCAATTTCATGGTGTTCTCCTTCGGTGGGCTCGATGTTGTTGGCTGACGGTCTTACTTTGCCGTGCAAATGTGGAGGAACTATGTGCGTGGCGCTCGCGTTGGGGACTGTCCCCGTGGGACTGTCCCCAACTGCCGCGCTCCTAGTTGCGGGCGCCGCCGGCTGCGGTTTCGTCCTGCAGCAGCTTGGTCAGCTCGGCGCGGCCACGCGGGTCGGTATTCTTGTCGAGGATGGATTTGAGGGCGAGCAGGCGGGCCTGGCGCAGCGCGTCGTCCGGTTCCGCCGCGATGTCCGGTTTGACGCCAACGCGTTCCCAGTTAGTCTTGGTGAGCGGATTAATCGCGCGCCCCTCGGAGATGAAAGCCCCGAAATTCGTGTGGAGGCGCTGCACGCCGCCGGGATTGGCGCCGCCGCCGGTGCTGGCGCCGATCAGGGTCGCGCGCTTCTGCGCCTGCATCGAGTAGGCCAGGTCTTCGCCGCCGGAGAACGTCTTCTGGCTGGTGAGGATGTACACCGGCTTGGCCTGGCCATAGCGTGGCCCTTTCAGCTCGGCCGACGTCCAGTATTCCTCCGTTTTATTTCCGGAGCGGTAGAAGATGGTGTTCATCAGCGTCGGCTTGTCGAAGAAGTAGCTCTCGAGCGCAGCCACCCCGTTCGGATCGCCGCCCCGGTTGGAGCGCAGGTCGATGATCAGCGCTTCGGTCCCGTTCAGCAGGGTCATGGCCGCGCCGTAGACGCTGGCCACATGCTTCGCCGGCGGGAAGAAGTCGACCTTCAGGTAGCCGATATTGCCGCGCGTGCGCTCGACGTGCGCCACGCCGCTGTTGAATTTGACCCGGCGTGCCATCTCGGCGTCCACCGCCGGATCGTTCTCGTCAGGTTCCAGCCTTGCCGGCAGCGGATCGGGCGAGAAGCGCACCTGCAGGTGGCGGTCGTTGGCGCTTTCGCGCAGCGTGTCGGTGAGCGTTTTGGCGAACTGGCTGGCGCTGGTCAGCTGGTCGTACTTGCCGCCCTTGAGTTCCGCCCGTAGCAGCGTTTCCACCTGCTTCGCGGTTTCCGGCGACACGTATTTTTCGTTCATCTGGCCGATCAGCGCGTCGATCACTGCGGCCCGCGTGCCGGCGTCGAGCGCCAGGTCGGGCTGTGCCTGCGCGAGGGCAAAGGTGGGGGCGGCCGCGAATGCGACGGTCATCAGGATGCGGGACAGCAGTGGTTTCATGTTTCGGTCTCCCTGGGTGTTGGATTCGATGGATCAGTGTGACGGCGGAATGTGGAGGAAAAATGGAGGCTTGCGCTCATTTCTGCAGCGCGGCGGATTCTTTTTGCAGGATAGCTTCGAGACTTGCGCGTTCGTCGTCGCTGCCGGCCTTGGCCCGCAGCGCCGTCAGGGCGAGGATGCGGGCCTGGCGCAGCGCGTCGTCCTGCGCGGTAAGCACGTCGGGCGTTACGCCGATGCGCTCCCAGCTGGCGCCGGTGACCGGATTGACCGCGTGGCCGTCCGGGATGAAGGCCTGGAAATGTTCGGTCAGGCGTTGAACTTCCCCTGGATTGGCTCCGCCTGCGGTCACCGCGCCGACCAGGGTGGCGCGCTTGCGCGCCTGCATGGAGTAGCTTAGGTCTTCGCCGCCCGAGACGGTGCGCGCCCCGGTGAGGATGTAGACCGGCTTCGACTCGCCATAGCGGCGGCCGCGCACCTCGCGCGCGGTCCAGTATTCGGTCGGCCTGGCGTGATTGCGGTAATGGACGGTGTTCATCAGCGTCGGCTGGCCAAAGAAGTAGCTCTCCAGCAGGGCCACGCCTTCGGGTTCGCCGCCAACGTTCGAGCGCAGGTCGATGATCAGCGCCTCGGTGCCGGCCAGCAGTGTCATGGCGGCGCCGTAAGCCTCCTCCACGAAGCGCGGGAAGGGGAAGGAGTCGATCTTCAGGTAGCCGATGTTGCCGCGCTGCCGTTCCACCTGCATCACGCCGTTGTTCCGGCTGGACTCGCGGGCCAGCTCCGCTTCGTCATCCGCTTTCGTGGCCGGCAGCGCCTGGGCCGAAAACATCACATGCAGGTGCTTGTCGTTCGTGCTGGCGCGCAGGCTCTCGGTGAGCGCCTTTGCGAACTGGCGCGCGCTGGTGACCTGGTCGTATTTGCCGGCCTGCTGTTCGGCGCGCAGCCGGGTTTCCACTGCGCGGGCGGTGTCAGGGAAAACGTAGCGGGCGTGCATCTGGCTGACCAGCGCATCGATCACTTGCGTGCGCGTGGCGGCGTCGACCGCCATGTCGGGACGCGCCTGGGCGCCGGCGACGGCGGATACGGCCAGCAGGCAGCTGGCGAGGAGGCGGGAAAGCACAGCGTTCATCTTGTTCTTCTCCATGCGAGTTGAGGGATGGGCGCAGTGTGCCCGCCAACTGTGGAGGAAAAATGGATGGCGCTACAGGTCGAAGCGGTAACCGAGTCCGTAGATGGAATGGATTGGTTCCGAGCCCGGTGCGGCGGCGGCCAGCTTGCGCCGCAGGTTCTTGATGTGGCTGTCGATGGCGCGGTCGGTCACGTCCAGGCTGTCGCCGCTGGCGATGTCCAGCAGCTTCGCGCGCGAGAACACCTGGCCGGGATGCGCGGCCATCGCGGAAAGGATCGAGAATTCGGTGGGCGTGAGCTCCAGTGCCTGGCCGTGCACGCGGATGCGGCGCGCGGCGGCGTCGATTTGCAGCGCGGGGGCGGCGACCGGGGTGGCACCCTGCGAGCGGCGCAGGATCGCGCGGATGCGGGCGACCAGTTCGCGCGGGCTGAATGGCTTGCAGACGTAGTCGTCGGCGCCCGCGTCCAGGCCGAGCAGGCGGTCGACTTCCTGCACGCGCGCCGTCACCATCACGATCGGGACTGCGGAGGTGGCGCGCACGGCCTGGCAGATCGCAAGGCCGTCGACCCCGGGCAGCATCAGGTCCAGCACCAGCAGGTCCGCGTTTTCGTGCGGGATCGCTTCCAGCGCGGCGGCGCCGTCGTGGAACACGGCCGCCGTGTAGCCGGCCGCGCGCACGTAGTCGGCCATCAGCGAGGCCAGCTCCGGCTCGTCCTCGACGATCACGATATGGCCGCTCATGCGGCTTCCTTCGCCAGTGGCAGGTCGAGGCAGGCGCGCAGGCCGCCCAGCGGCGAGTGCGCGAACGACAGCGTGCCGCCATGCGCCTGCACGATGCGTTCGCACAGGGCCAGGCCAAGACCGGAACCGCCGCCCTTACGGCTTCGAGAGGCGTCGACCCGGTAGAAGCGCTCGGTGAGGCGGTCCATGGCCTCGGCCGGCACGCCGGGCGCGGAATCGTCGAACTGCAGCAGCAGGCGCGCGCCTTGTACCGCCGCGGTCAACTCGACCTTGCCGCCGGCGGAAGTGTAGCGCACGCTGTTTTCGAGCAGGTTGTCGAAGACCTGGCGCAGGCGGTCGGGATCGGCCAGCAAGGTGGCGTCGGCCGGCGCCGGACCTAGCGAGAGCGCGAGGCCGGCCGCGTCGAGCTTTTCGCCGAACGCCTGCGCTTCGGCCGCCAGCAGCGCCCATGCATCGACCGGCTCCTTGCGGTATTCGAGTTCGCCGACGTCGAGGCGCGCCAGCACATTCAGTTCATCGATAAGTTTGTTGAGCGACATGACCTGGCGCGCCAGCACTTCGATGTTCTCGCGCGTCGCCGGGCGCACGCCGTCGAGCATGGCCTCGATCTGCGCGCGCAGCACCGACACAGGCGTTCGCAGCTCATGCGAAGTGTCGGCGACCCAGTCGCGCCGCATGCGCTCGGCCGACTCCAGCCGTTCGGCCAGCTGGTTGAAGTGCCCGGCCAGTTCGCCCAGCTCGTCGCTGCGCGCGATGTCGAGGCGGGTGTCGAAGCGGCCTGCCGCCAATTCGCGCGTGCCCTGCGCCAGGCGCAGCACCGGTTTGCGGAAGTGCGCGGCCAGCAGCATCGCGGCCAGCGCGCTGAGCGCCACGCTCATGGCGACGATCAGCAGCACCGAGTCCTTCAGCTGCCCCAAGAAGGCGAGCGCCAGCGCGTCGCCCGGGCGCAGCGGACGCGCAACGGTAAGGAAGCCGACGGTCTGCCCGCCGGCGATCACCGGGCGGCGCACCGACGGCGCGGAGCCGGCTTCGCGGCCTGCGACATACCGGCCGGTGGCGTCGTACAGCGCGATGCGGTCCTGCAGCGGCGCGCTGGCCTCGGCGGCGGGACCGTCGGACAGCAGGCGCGGCGCCACCGGTGGCGGAGGCAAAGGCGGCAGCTCGGGAACGTCGGGCGCGGGTGGGGGCTCGGGTGGCGTGACGGCGAACGGCGCGGGTGCGCGCGGCGGGGAGGGCGGCTGGACGGCGTTCGCCGCGGCCTTGCGCTCGGCCACCGGGAGCCTTGCCATCGGCGCCACGGCCGCGGGGCGGGACGAGGACGGGGACGGAGCCGCGGGCGGCCTGGGCGCGGCAGGGGGCGCGGGCGGTGCGGGAAGTTTGCGGTTCTGCTCCAGTCGCAGCAGCTCGGTCGCGATCCAGTCGCGGCGCAGCGCGGCGCCGGCCGGCACGAAGCTCCAGTCGCCCAGCGCCGTGTGCTGCCGGCCGAGCGAGGCGGCCAATTCGTCCAGCCGGTCCAGTTCGATCTGCATGGCGTAATCGGCGAAGGAGCCGAGCACCTTGTGGCGCATCAGCGCGATGCCGCTTGCCGTGACCGCGAGGATCGCGAGCAGCACGGCGGCGAACAGGCGGTGGCCGATTGATATTCTCATAAGCACGCGAGTGTACTGCAACTCATGCTTTTGGCAATAACCCTCGCTATCTCCGCTCTTCTCGCTCGATCTGCGGGCATGTTCCGCCTCTTCGAGCGGTTTGGGAATTATCCGTGTCGATCCAGGCCCATCTGCGCCGATCTGCATCGATCTCCGGGTGTCGCGGCCAATTCCGAAATCTGCGCTTCAGACCGACTTTTTTCAGGCATTTTCGCTGAACTCCGCCGCGGTAGATGGTCTAACATCTAAGGAGGCCAATATGGGCATCGAGCGTGACGAAGTGAAGCTGATGGTTGAGACCGCCGAAATGCGTATCGCTGCATCCATCGCACGGATGGAGGAGCGTGACCACGCCTACAAGGAGGACGTCGCGCGCATTCGAGCGGAGATGTCCGAGTTCCGCGCCGAGGTCAGGGCGGACATCAAAAGCCTGCGTCGTACCATTGTAGTGACCGGGATTTCTGCCGTACTGGCGATCTTCTTCGGCGTCAATGCGATGAACTCCGCACTTTTCAGTCACTTCAAGGATGGCGTTGATGCTGGGGCCAGCACAGCCGCCGAGCACGAGGCGATCCGCCGCGAGATGCGCGAACTCTTCACCGACTACCAGCGACGGGCGCTGGAACCCCCTGCTGCGCCTAAAAAATAGGCAACGCGCGTGCCAATAGCGCAACCTTGGAATTTTTCCTTGATATTCATCAGGCTGATGTACTTGCGTTACAATATTGCGTGCTATTCTGGCGAACTTGCCAGAAATATTTGCAACAGAATTTAGTCCTTCCCCCACAACTTGATGTGCGATCCGCTAACCGGTCAGGCCGTGTCGCGGAAGGTTTACACAACCCGCTAATCTCGCGAAGCGCGAAGAAAGGTGAGCAACGATGATGCATGAAAAGAGCTCGAACTCCTATTTGTTCGGCGGTAACGCGCCGTACGTGGAGGAGCTGTACGAGGCCTACCTGGCCAATCCCGGCTCGGTGCCGGACAACTGGCGCGCCTATTTTGACTCCATGCAGAATGTGCCTGCGGTCGACGGCTCGAGCAAGCCTGACGTCGCGCACGCGTCGGTCATCGCTTCGTTCGCCGAACGCGCCAAGCAGGGTCCGATCCGCACCGTCACCGCGTCGGCCGACGCCGAAATGGGCCGCAAGCGCGTCGCCGCGACGCAGCTGATCGCCGCCTACCGCTACCTCGGCAGCCGCTGGGCCAACCTCGATCCGCTGCAGCGCCAGGAACGCCCGCCGATTCCAGAGCTCGACCCGTCCTTCTACGGCTTCACCGATGCCGACATGGACACCGTGTTCAACATCAGCAATACCTACTTCGGCCCAGAGACCGCGAGCCTGCGCGACCTGCTGAACTTCCTGCGCGACACCTACACCCGTTCGATCGGCGCCGAGTACATGTACATCAGCGACCCGACCGAAAAGCGCTGGCTGCAGGAGCGCCTGGAGTCGATCCGCTCGACCCCGGCCTTCACCGCCGAAAAGAAAAAGCACATCCTCGAACGCCTGACCGCGGCCGAAGGCCTGGAACGCTACCTGCACACCAAGTACGTCGGCCAGAAGCGCTTCTCGCTGGAAGGCTCCGAATCGTTCATCCCGTCGATCGACGAGACCATCCAGCGCGCCGGCGAAAAAGGCGTGCAGGAGATCGTCATCGGCATGGCCCACCGCGGCCGCCTGAACGTGCTGGTCAACACCCTGGGCAAATCGCCGCAGGAGCTGTTCGAAGAATTCGAAGGCAAGCACGGCGACGACCTGCCGTCGGGCGACGTCAAGTACCACCAGGGCTTCTCGTCCGATATCGCAACGCAGGGCGGCCCGGTCCACCTGTCGCTGGCGTTCAACCCGTCCCACCTCGAGATCGTCAACCCGGTGGTCGAAGGCTCGGTCAAGGCCCGCATGGACCGCCGCGGCGACAAGGAAGGCGCGCAAGTGCTGCCGATCCTGGTGCACGGCGACGCCGCATTCGCCGGCCAGGGCGTGGTCATGGAGACCCTGAACCTGGCCCAGACCCGCGGCTACGGCACCGGCGGCACGGTCCACATCGTGATCAACAACCAGATCGGCTTCACCACCTCCGATCCGCGCGACGCGCGCTCGACCACCTACTGCTCCGACGTGGTGAAGATGATCGAAGCGCCGGTCCTGCACATCAACGGCGACGATCCTGAAGCCGTGGTGCTGGCGACCCAGATCGCGCTGGACTACCGCATGGAGTTCAAGAAGGACGTGGTGCTGGACATCATCACCTA
Organism: Telluria sp.; assembly: GCA_035759315.1. Lineage (GTDB taxonomy): Bacteria > Pseudomonadota > Gammaproteobacteria > Burkholderiales > Burkholderiaceae_D > Telluria. The sequence goes on from DASTVB010000013.1 coordinate 24,891, forward strand.
CCGCAAGCTGGGCCACAACGAGCAGGACACCCCTGCGCTGACCCAGCCGCTGATGTACAAGAAGATCGCCAAGCACCCGGGCACCCGCAAGCTGTATGCGGACAAGCTGGCCACGCAAGGCACGATCGCAGCGGACGAGGGCGACCAGATGGTTGCGGCCTACCGCGACGCGATGGACGCCGGCAAGCACCGCGTCGACCCGGTCATCTCCAACTTCAAGAACAAGTACGCGGTCGACTGGCTGCCGTTCCTGAACAAGAAGTGGACCGACAGCGCCGACACCGCAGTGCCGATGACGGAGCTCAAGCGCCTCGCAGCGCGTATCACGGTCATCCCTGAAAACTTCAAGGCCCACTCGCTGGTCGAGAAGGTGCTGGCCGACCGCGCCACTATGGGCCGCGGCGAAATCAACCTCGACTGGGGCATGGGCGAACACCTGGCCTACGCCTCGCTGGTGTCGTCCGGCTACGCCGTGCGCCTGACCGGCCAGGACGCCGGCCGCGGCACCTTCGTGCACCGCCACGCGGTACTGCACGACCAGAACCGCGAGCGCTGGGACGCGGGCACCTACGTGCCGCTGCAGAACGTCTCCGACGGCCAGGCGCCGTTCACGGTGATCGACTCGGTGCTGTCCGAAGAAGCGGTGCTCGCATTCGAGTACGGCTACTCGACCGCCGAACCGAACACGCTGACCATCTGGGAAGCCCAGTTCGGCGACTTCGTCAACGGTGCGCAGGTCGTGATCGACCAGTTCATCTCGTCGGGCGAAGTGAAGTGGGGCCGCGCCTCCGGCCTCGTGATGATGCTGCCGCACGGTTACGAAGGCCAGGGTCCGGAGCACTCCTCCGCGCGTCCCGAGCGCTTCCTGCAACTGTGCGCGGACAACAACATGCAAGTTGTGCAGCCGACCACCGCCGCGCAGATCTTCCACCTGCTGCGCCGCCAGATGGTGCGCCAGTTCCGCAAGCCGCTGGTCATCCTGACGCCGAAGTCGCTGCTGCGTAACAAGGACGCCGGTTCGCCGCTGACCGACCTGGCCAAGGGCGCGTTCGCGACCGTGATCGGTGAGGTCGACGAAGCGATCGACGCCAAGAAGGTCAAGCGCGTGATCGCCTGCTCCGGCAAGGTGTATTACGACCTGGTCGGCGCGCGCAAGACCCGCAACCAGATGGACACCGCGATCATCCGCATCGAGCAGCTGTATCCGTTCCCCCACAAGTCGTTCGCGGCCGAACTGAAGAAGTTCCCGAACGCGACCGAACTGATGTGGGCGCAGGACGAACCGCAAAACCAGGGCTACTGGTTCCAGATCCAGCACAACCTGTTCGAATCGATGGAATCGGGCCAGCGTCTCGCGTACGCGGGCCGTCCGGCTTCGGCCGCGCCGGCTGTCGGCTACTACGACAAGCACTACGCGCAGCAGAAGGACCTGCTGGACACGGCGTTCGCGAAGCTCAAGGGTTTCGTCCTCACCAAATAACAAGAAACGCGCCCCGCCTGCGAGCGGGGCGCCATCGCAAAACAGATAACGGAGTTTTTCATGGCACAAATCGAAGTCAAGGTCCCCCAGCTGTCCGAGTCCGTCGCCGAAGCGACCCTGCTGGCGTGGCACAAGAAGGTGGGCGAGTCCGTCGCGCGCGACGAAAACCTGATCGACATCGAGACCGACAAAGTGGTCCTCGAACTGCCGGCGCCATCGGCAGGCGTGATCACCCAGATCATCAAGGCTGACGGCGCGACCGTGGTGGCGGGCGAAGTCATCGCGATCATCGACACCGAAGGCAGCGCCAAGGTCTCGCCGATGGAAGTGTCGTCGGTGCCGGCGCCTGAGGCGGCAGCAGCGGCGCAGGCATCTTCCGACACCGCATCGAAGGCTGGCGTGGCGATGCCGGCGGCGGCCAAGATCCTGGCCGAGAACAAGATGAGCGCCGACCAGGTTGCAGGTTCGGGCCGCGACGGCCGCGTCACCAAGGGCGACGCGCTGGCAGCGGTAGCGGGCAAGCCTGCGGTTGCGCCGGCTGCTCCTGCGCCGATGGCGGCCAAGCCGGCCAAGCCTGCGCTGGCGTCGGTAGCTGCACCGTCGGTGAGCCTGGGCGACCGTCCGGAAGAACGCGTGCCGATGAGCCGCCTGCGCGCGCGCGTGGCCGAGCGCCTGCTCGAATCGCAGTCGACCAACGCGATCCTGACCACCTTCAACGAAGTGAACATGCAGCCGGTCATCGACCTGCGCAACAAGCACAAGGACAAGTTCGAGAAAGAGCACGGCGTCAAGCTGGGCTTCATGTCCTTCTTCGTCAAGGCGGCTGTCGCAGCGCTGAAGAAGTACCCGATCCTGAACGCTTCGGTCGACGGCAACGACATCGTCTACCACGGCTACTTTGACATCGGTATTGCAGTCGGTTCGCCGCGCGGCCTGGTGGTGCCTATCCTGCGCAACGCCGACCAGCTGTCGATCGCCGAGATCGAAAAGAAGATCGGCGAATTCGGCGCCAAGGCGAAAGAAGGCAAGCTGACCCTGGAAGACCTGACCGGCGGTACCTTCTCGATCTCGAACGGCGGCGTGTTCGGCTCGATGCTGTCTACCCCGATCATCAACCCGCCACAGTCGGCGATCCTGGGCGTGCACGCGACCAAAGACCGCGCCGTGGTTGAAAACGGCCAGGTCGTGGTCCGCCCGATCAACTACCTCGCCATGTCGTACGACCACCGCATCATCGACGGCCGCGAAGCCGTGCTGGGCCTGGTCGCGATGAAGGAAACGCTGGAAGATCCGGTCCGCCTGCTGCTGGACCTGTAATCGCAAGGGCAGGGGACTGTCCCCGAAGGGGACCGTCCCCCGGTCTTTAGTGTGATCCGAGGTAGTGCAAGTAAAGAGCAGGGGACGGTCCCCAAGGGGACAGTCCCCAAACCCGAAGGAGCATGGACATGAACATCGCCGACGAAATCAAGCGTTTGCATGAACTCCACCAGGCCGGCGCGCTGACCGACGCCGAGTTCGAACAGGCCAAGGCCCGGCTGATTTCCTCGCAGACCAGCACCGGCACCGCCGACGGCCGCGCGGACTTCAACAACCTGCGCCGCTCGCGCAACGACCGCTGGCTGGGTGGCGTCTGCGGCGGCCTGTCCAAGGTCACCGGCCTCGACTCCTGGATCTGGCGCCTGATCTTCGTGCTGTTCACGGTCTCGTTTGGCGCCGGCATCCTGATCTACATCCTGATGTGGATCTTCGTCCCCGAAGAATAAAACTAGGAATTTACAGAATGAGTAACGCAAAACAGTTTGACGTCGTCGTGATCGGCGGCGGCCCTGGCGGCTACATCGCCGCGATCCGCGCAGCGCAGCTGGGCTTCAACGTCGCCTGCATCGACGCCTGGCAGAACGCCAAGGGCGGCCCGGCACCGGGCGGCACCTGCACCAACGTCGGCTGCATCCCGTCGAAGGCGATGCTGCAGTCGTCCGAGCACTTCGAGCACGCCGGCCACGCCTTCAAGGAACACGGCATCGACGTCGCCGGCCTGTCGCTGAACCTGCCGCAGATGCTCAAGCGCAAAGACACCGTCGTCAAGCAGAACAACGACGGCATCCTGTACCTGTTCAAGAAGAACAAGGTCGCCTTCTTCCATGGCCGCGGCGCGTTCGCCGGCGCAGTGGACGGCGGCTACACGATCAGCGTGACCGGTCCGGCCACCGAGACACTGCAGGCCAAGCACGTGATCATCGCGACCGGCTCCAACGCACGCCAGCTGCCTGGCGCGGAGTTCGACGAACAGCTGATCCTGTCCAACGAAGGCGCACTGGCGATCCAGGGCGTGCCTGCGAACCTGGGCGTGATCGGCGCCGGCGTGATCGGCCTCGAGATGGGCAGCGTTTGGCGCCGCCTCGGCTCCAAGGTCACCGTGCTGGAAGGCTTGCCGACCTTCCTGGGCGCGGTCGACGAGCAGATCGCCAAGGAAGCGCACAAGCTGTTCACCAAGCAGGGCCTGGCGGTCAGCCTCGGCTGCAAGATCGGCGCGATCACCAAGGGCGACAACAACGTCACCGTCGAATACGCGGACGCTTCGGGCGCGGCGCAGAAGGCGACCTTCGACAAGCTGATCATCTCGATCGGCCGCGTGCCGAACACCAATGGCCTGGGCGTGGAAAGCGTCGGCCTGGCGCTGGACGAACGCGGCTTCGTCGCGGTGGACGACGACTGCAAGACCAACCTGCCGAACGTATGGGCGGTGGGCGACGTCGTGCGCGGCCCGATGCTGGCGCACAAAGCGGAAGAAGAGGGCGTCGCGGTAGCCGAGCGCATCGCCGGCCAGCATGGCCACGTCAACTTCAACACGATTCCGTGGGTGATCTACACCTCGCCGGAAATCGCATGGGTCGGCCGCACCGAACAGCAGCTGAAGGCAGACGGCGTGCAGTACAAGGCCGGCACCTTCCCGTTCATGGCCAACGGCCGCGCGCGCGCGCTGGGCGACACTTCCGGCATGGTCAAGTTCCTGGCCGATGCCACGACCGACGAGATCCTCGGCGTGCACATCGTCGGCCCGATGGCGTCCGAGCTGATCTCGGAAGCCGTGGTCGCGATGGAGTTCAAGGCTTCGGCCGAAGACATCGCCCGCATCTGCCATGCCCACCCATCGCTTTCCGAAGCGACCAAGGAAGCAGCGCTCGCCGTAGACAAGCGTACGCTCAACTTCTAAACGCCGCACCGCGTCGTCCCAGCGAAAGCTGGGACCCATACTGAGCATCCAGCTTCGGTAGCTCAGTATGGATCCCAGCCTGCGCTGGGATGACGGCTTATCCGGCCCGAACCTCATCCAATGAACGTCCAGGAATTCTACGCACACTCGCTGGCCCAGCGCGGCTACAGCTCCGATCCGGCGCAGCAGCGGGCCGTCGATCGCCTGCAGCAGGCGTACGAAGACTGGACCCATTACAAAGGCCAGCGTTCATCTAGCTTCAAGCGCCTGATCAACCGTCCCGACGTGCCGCGCGGCGTGTACCTGTGGGGCGGGGTGGGGCGCGGCAAGTCGTTTTTGATGGACAGCTTCTACTCGGTGGTGCCGGTGGTGCGCAAGACGCGCATCCACTTCCACGAGTTCATGCGCGGCGTGCACCGCCAGCTCGATGAACTCAAGGGCATCGCCAACCCGCTGGACGAAGTGGCCAAGCGCATCGCGCGCAAGAACCGGCTGATCTGCTTCGACGAATTCCACGTCTCCGACATCGCCGACGCGATGATCCTGTATAACCTGCTCAAGGCACTGTTCGACAACGGCGTCTCGTTCGTGATGACCTCGAACTACGACCCGGACAAGCTGTACCCGGACGGCCTGCACCGCGACCGCATGCTGCCGACCATCGCGCTGCTCAAGGAAAAGCTCGACGTGATCAACGTCGACGCCGGGATCGACTACCGCAAGCGTTCGCTGGAACAGGTCGAGGTGTACCACTACCCGCTGGGGGCGGAAGCGGACAGCATCCTGCGCCACGCCTACGCCAGCATCGCCGAGACCGCGGACGAAGACCCGCATATCCATATCGAACAGCGCGAGATCCATGCCCTGCGCCGTGCCGGGGGACTGGTGTGGTTCGACTTCGCCACCCTGTGCGGCGGACCGCGCTCGCAGAACGATTACCTCGAAATCGCGAGCCGCTTCCACACCGTGATCCTGTCCGGCATACCGGCGATGTCGGCCTCGATGTCGTCCGAAGCGCGCCGCTTCACCTGGCTGATCGACGTGTTCTACGACCACAAGGTCAAGCTGATCATGTCGGCCGAAGTTGCGCCGGAAGAGCTGTACACGCAGGGCGTGCTGTCGAACGAATTCCACCGCACCGTCTCGCGTATCATTGAAATGCAGTCGCGCGAATACATGGAATCCGAGCGCCGGGACGCAGCCGGCGCAATCGCCTGAACAAGGAACAAGAACAATGATGGCAAAGACCGTAACGACCCTGGCCCTGCTTGCGCTGGCGCTCCTTTCCGGCTGCGCGAGCTACCTGCGCGCGCCGGCCGACACGCCGGTGGTGGCCGCACCCGCGAGCGTGGCCGCGGCCGATGCCGCGCTGGCCAAGGCCAAGGCCGACCGGGTCGCGATCGAAGCGGCCTATGCGCGGAGCGAAGCGCTGTGCTACGAGCGCTTCTTCGTCAACAACTGCCTGGACAAGGCCAAGGAGACGCGCCGCGTTGGACTGGTGGGAGTGCGCGCGGTCGAAGTCGAGATGGAGCGCTACAAGCGCCAAGTCGCGGTGGA
>DASTVB010000014.1:0-9463 GCA_035759315.1 Telluria sp.
CGATGCCATGTACGACGCGTCCGGGGAGCGCAGGAAGCCGAAGCCGTCCGGCAGCACTTCGAGGGCGCCATCGCCAAAAATCTGTTCGCCTTGTTTCGCGCGCTTTTTCAGGATCGCGAACATCAGCTCCTGTTTACGCAGGCGGGCTGCGTTGTCGATATCGAGGCCGATCGCCATCTCCAGCAGAGCGGAGACGTGCATGGCCTTCAGTTCAGATAGATGCATGTATGAGTGTCCCGTGACGGGAAAGTAAAGGTAGGGGAGGGAACTACGTGGGTCTGGTTGGCAAACAAGCGGCAGCGCGGGCGCGCTGCCGCCTCGTATCTTATTCTGTTTAGATGTTGCTGTCGATGAAAGACGTCAGCTGGCCCTTGGCCATCGCGCCAACCTTCTGCGCGGCTGCGACGCCGTTCTTGAACAGGATCAGGGTCGGGATGCCGCGGATGCCGAACTTGGCAGGTACCTGCTGGTTCGCGTCCACGTCCATCTTGGCGATCTGGATCTTGCCTTCGTACTCTTTAGCGACTTCTTCGAGGATCGGGCCGATGGCCTTGCACGGACCGCACCACTCGGCCCAGAAGTCGACCAGCACCGGGCGCTCGGACTTCAGTACGTCGGCTTCGAAGGATGCATCGGTAATGTGTTTGATATTTTCGCTCATGTTTTCCTCGATAGAGGTGGGTCATATGCCTTGGCGGCTTGTCGGATTGTCACGCTACCAGAATGTTGTGGCGGGTTGCGCAATTTCAACCAGCGGCGATGCCAGGGGCACGCGGCAGGGAAAGGCCAGGCGGGGAATCAGGGCGAATCATAACCCATTTTTTTCGGCCGCGTCGGCGTGTTGTAGAAAAATATTGCACAAATCACATCGCCCTCGGCGGTCCGGCTAGCCCGCCTGGCCGGACCGGCGCGCCGCCGGCGGCGCCAGCCGGTCGAGCGCGGCGCGCAGGTCCGCCATGGCGATCGGCTTGCCGTAGGCGCCCAGTACGTCCAGCCCCTGCGCCGTCGCCAGCCGTTCGGCCGCGCTCAGCACGTCCGGCGCCATGCCCGACATCAGCAGCACGCGGCCGCCGTAGCCCGCTTCGGCCGCCGCATTCAGGAATTCGATCCCGTCGATGTCCGGCATCGACAGGTCGCAGATCAGGAGGTCCGGCTGCTGCGCCAGCGCGGCCAGGCCGGCGCGCGCGCTCGATTCGGTCCGCACGGCGAAACGGCCGATCGTCTCCAGCATGTCGCGCATGAGCTCGAGCATGAACGGATCGTCGTCGACGACCAGGATGCTGAGGGGAGCTGAAGTTTCCATTTGCCGCACATTATGCACAGACTCGCCACCACGAATTAAAAATTCGCAAAGACTAGTGGTATTTAGGCAACCAAATGTGGCGGATTAGCACAGGCCGGCGTCGGCCATGCTGGCGCTGGTGGCTGCCAGCGCGGAATGCAGGTCCGCCACCAGCACGCGGGCGGCGCCGAGGCCGTCCGGCGCGTCGTGCGGTAGCCGTTCGAGCTGCCGGCACAGCCCGGCGATGCCAACCGCGCCGACGGTCAGCGCGGCCGACAGGGTGCGGTGGCCGAGGTGGCGCAGCTGCGCCAGGTCGCCGGCGGCGAGCGCCCCGTCGATTTCGGCCATAGCGCTGTGCGCCGCGCCGATGAAGCGGGTGGCAAAGCGGCACATCATCTGGCGGTCGCCTTCGAGCAGGCTGTCCAGTACCGCGATGTCGAAGTGGGGATCGTGAGCCATCTGCGCGTCCCGCCGCTCAGCCGACGCTGCCGGCGAACTGGTAGCGGTGGCCGGGGTGCCACATCGTCACGTACGAGGCGACTTTCCCGAGGCCGCGCGTGCTTCGCTGCAGCACCAGGCAGCATTCGCCGGCGCGCATGCCCAGCATGGCGGCGACGGCCGGTGGCGGCGGTAGCGCTTCGACGCTGTAGGTGGCGCTTTGCAGCGGCGCCACCGCGCTCAGGTATTCGTTGGGGGTGACCTGGGTGAAGTGCTGCTGCATGTAGTCCGGCGCGCAGGCCGGGTTGACCCAGCGGTCCTCGACCTGGATCGGCTGCTCGTTCTCGAAGTGGACGATCACCGAGTGGAACAGCGTTGCGCCCGCAGCCATGTCGAAGCGCGCGGCCAGCGCGTCGTCCGCGGTGGTGCGCTCGAGCAGCTGCAGGCTGCTGCGATGGGTGTGGCCGCGCGCGCGGATCTCGTCGGCGATGCTGCGGATCTCCAGCAGCGTGGCCTGCACCTTGAGCGGCGCGACGAAGGTGCCGGAGCCCTGGCGGCGCGTCAGCACCTGTTCCGCTGTCAGCTCGCGCACCGCGCGGTTGACCGTCATGCGCGACACCCCGAACTGCTTGACCAGCGCCTGCTCGGAAGGGATCACGTCCCCTTCCTTCCAGCGGCCAGTGGCGATCTCGCCGATCAGGTAGTCTTTGATTTGCTGGAAGATCGGCGTAGCATCTTGCGCTGCGGCGTGGTCCAAGTCGGCTCCGGCTAAAGTGTGGGAATGCCCGATTCTAGCACCGGCTCGGCAGCCGGCGAATTTGAAAGCAAGGGGCGAGGTGACAGCGGCCGGCCCGCCGCGCATGATGGCAAAAAACGGCACACACGAGGCACCAGATGAGCACTACCTACGACACCGACGACCAGCGCTGGGACGCAGTGCAGCGGCGCGACCACAGCGCCGATGGCGCATTCTGCTACAGCGTGCGCACCACTGGCATCTACTGCCGGCCCTCATGCCCTTCGCGCCACGCCCTGCGCAAGAATGTCGACTTCCACGCCAGCTGCGCGCAGGCCGAAGCGGCGGGCTTCCGCCCCTGCCTGCGCTGCCGTCCCGACGGCCCGGCGCTGGGCGAGCTGCATGCGCGCGCGGTGGAGCAGGCCTGCCGCCTGATCGACGCATCCGAGCAGGAACCTTCGCTGGACCAGCTTGCCGAGGCGTGCGGCATCAGCCGCTTCCACCTGCACCGCATCTTCAAGCAGCACACCGGCATCACGCCCAAAGCCTATGCCGCGGCGCGCCGCGCGCAAAAGATGCAGGAAGAACTGGCGGCCGCGCCCAGCGTGACCGACGCGATCTATGCCGCGGGCTTCAATTCCAGCGCGCGCTTCTATGCCGCGTCCAACGCGGTACTGGGCATGGAGCCGACGGCCTGGCGCGCCGGCGGCAGCGGCGCCACCATCCGCTTCGCGGTCGGCGAATCGTCGCTGGGTTCGGTGCTGGTGGCGGCCACCGCTAAAGGCATTTGCGCGATCCTGATCGGCGACGATCCCGACCAGCTGGCGCGGGACCTGCAGGACCGCTTCCCGAAGGCGGAGCTGGTCGGCGCCGAAGCCGGGTTCGAGCTGTGGGTGGCGCGCGTGCTGGAGATGGTCGAGTCGCCCGGGCTGGGGCTCGACCTGCCGCTGGATGTGCGCGGCACCGCCTTCCAGCAGCGCGTGTGGCAGGCGCTGCGCGCGATCCCGGCCGGCGAAACGGTGGGCTATTCCAAACTGGCGGCGCGCTTGGGTGCGGCCAACATGGCGCGGGCCGTCGCCGGCGCCTGCGCGGCCAACCCGGTCGCCATCGCGATTCCCTGCCACCGCGTGGTGCGCAACGACGGTGCGATTTCCGGCTACCGCTGGGGCGTGGAACGCAAACGAGCCTTGCTGGAACGGGAAAGCGTTCAAGCAGGCAATGACCCTCAGAAAGCTGAAGGAAAGAAATCTGCGCGTTTGTCGTGAACGCGAGACAGATGAGCACGTTTTAACCGGTAGTCTGAAGGACCAGGCAACCGGGGAGGACGGCCATGTTCAGACCATTGTTTCATCGCGATCGTTCTGGGGCTGGTGCAACCAAGACCCGCCACCTCTTGATTGGATTGGTCCTGGCCTTCCTCTGCGCCAGTACCCAGGCCCAGGTGACCTTTACATCGAGGACGTCGGGAATCATTGCGAGCGACGGGGAGCTTCCCGGCGTCCTGTCAGCTGACGCAGGCACGCCGTTTACTCTCGAGGTAACGAGCGTATTCCCCGAAACCACGCCGTGGAGCAGCTGGCCCGACTGGATCGATACAGAGGGGGCACAGTCCCACGCGGTGTTCACCATTGGCGGCGCCAGTTACGAGTACAGCGGGACGTCGCGCATGGTGCTGCAAGTGCGCACCGAGCCTCACGATACCAACCGGAGGGTGGTCCATGTCGTCACCATGCCCTTGCCGGGAACGCAGGACCTGATCGGGTTCGGATCGTTTTTCTATCTTTCGCCCGAGGCCACGCAGGCGAGCTTGTTCAGCCTGTTCGCGTCCGCCCAGCCTTATCTCCCTTTGAGCGAGGGGCCGAACGTGAGCGTAATCTACCTGTTCCCGGACGAAGGAGACCAGAGTCTTTACATCATGGGCAGTGTGAATTCGGTCAGCTATGCGACCGCAGGCACGCCGCTTGCCCCTGCAGTGCCAGAGCCCTCCGTAGCGGCGATGCTGCTGGCAGGCCTCGCGCTGGCGGCGCGGCGGTTCCGCGGGGTGTAAAGCATCCGGGCGCCGGCCCCCTGATCGAGGAAGTTGCATAGCCAGTATCAAAGTTAGTTACACTCCTGTTCTTTGCCCATCGCCACAAGAACGGAGATTTCATGCGCCCGATTTTCCTGCAATGCTCGCTCGCGGTTTTGTCCGCCCTCGGCACGCTCGCCCACGCGGGCACCGTCATCGAAAATGCCAACGGCTATACGCTGAACGCGAAAAACGAGCTGGTGCAGTTCACGGCGATGGCGATCGATGATCACGGCAAGATCATCGCCGTCGGCACCGCGGCCGAGGTCGCGGCGAAGGCGCCCGGCGCGCAGCGCGTGGACTTGGGCGGCAAGACGGTCATCCCCGGGCTGATCGACGCGCACGGCCACGTGTTCGGCCTGGGCGACATGCTGACCCGCCTCGACCTGTCGTCCACCGCCACGCTGCCCGATGCCCTGGCCGCCATCACGGCTTATGCAAAAGCGAATCCGGGCAATGCCTGGCTGCAGGGACGCGGCTGGAACCAGGAGATCTGGAAGCTGGGCCGCTTCCCGACCGCCGCCGAACTCGATGCGGTGGTGGCAGACCGCCCGGCGTGGTTCGAGCGCGTCGACGGGCATGCGGGCTGGGCCAACAGCCGCGCGCTGCAGCTGGCCGGCATCACCGATGCGACCAGGGACCCGGTGGGCGGCAAGATCATGCGTGACGCGAACGGCAAGGCCACCGGCGTGCTGGTGGACGCGGCAATGGACCTGGTCAACGCCAAGGTGCCGCGCCAGACTGAGGCCGACCTGGGCCGCGCGCTCGACACTTCGCTGGCCGAAATCGCGCGCATGGGCCTGACCAGCGTGCACGATGCCGGCATGGGCGTGGCCGAGGACAAGCTGTATCGCGAGTATGCCAGCGCCGGCAAGCTGACCGCGCGCGTGTACGCAATGATCGGCGGCGTCGGTGCGGACTTCGACAGGCTGGCGCAGCAAGGCCCGCTGAAGACCTTTGCAAACGACATGTACGCGCTGCGTTCGGTGAAGCTGTATTCCGACGGCGCGCTGGGCAGCCGCGGCGCGGCGCTGATCGCCCCGTACAGCGACGACAAGCACACGCATGGCCTGCTGTTCAACAAGGACGGCGAGATGAACGCCCTGATCGCCAAGGCGATGAAGAAGGGCTACCAGGTCAACGTGCACGCGATCGGCGACGCCGGCAACCGCCAGGTGCTGAACGCCTTCGCCGACCAGACCAAGAAGACCGGCACCGCGAACCTGCGCCACCGCATCGAACACGCGCAGGTGGTCACGCCCGCCGACATCGCGCGCTTCAGGACGGTCGGCATCATCCCGTCGATGCAGCCGACCCACGCCACCTCCGACATGAACATGGCCGAGAAGCGCGTCGGCCCGGACCGCATCAAGGGCGCCTACGCCTGGCGCACCTTCCTGCACCAGGGGTCGAAAGTGGCCTGCGGTTCCGACTTCCCGGTCGAGTCGCCGAATCCCTTCTACGGCATCCACGCCGCGGTCACGCGCCAGGATGCGCGCGCCATGCCGGTCGGCGGCTGGTACCCGGAGCAGGCGATGTCGCTCAAGGAGGCGCTGCGCTGCTTCACGCTCGATGCCGCTCACGCCGCGCACCAGGAGAACATGCTGGGTTCCCTGGAGCCTGGCAAGTGGGCCGACTTCATCGTGATCGACCGCGACCTGTTCCGGATTCCGGCCTACGACCTGTACAAAACCGGGGTGTTGCAGACCTGGGTCGCAGGGCGCCAGGTATTCGGTCAAAAATAATTTGACTTGGTTGTATAGACAACTTAGACTGCATAGCTTCAGATACAGGAGCACCGATGAGTAACAGCCTCGACCAAGATCCGCGTTACGACGCCACCCGCGAGATCCGCGCCCCGCGCGGGTCCCAGCTGAACTGCAAGAGCTGGCTCACGGAAGCGGCGTACCGGATGATCCAGAACAACCTCGACGCCCAGGTTGCGGAGAATCCCAAGCACCTGGTGGTATACGGCGGCATCGGCCGCGCGGCGCGCAACTGGGAGTGCTACGACCAAATCCTGGCCTCGCTGCGCGAGCTGGAAGACGACCAGACCCTGCTGATCCAGTCGGGCAAGCCGGTCGGCGTGTTCCAGACCCACCCGGATGCGCCGCGCGTGCTGCTGGCGAACTCCAACCTGGTGCCCAAGTGGGCCGACTGGGACCACTTCAATGAGCTGGACCGCAAGGGCCTGTTCATGTACGGCCAGATGACGGCCGGCAGCTGGATCTACATCGGCACCCAGGGCATCGTGCAGGGCACCTACGAGACTTTCGCCGAAGCGGGCCGCCAGCATTTCGGCGGCGACTGGGGCGGACGCTGGATCCTGACGGCGGGCCTGGGCGGCATGGGCGGCGCGCAGCCGCTGGCCGCGACCTTCGCCGGCGCCGTATCGCTCAACATCGAATGCCAGCAAAGCAGCATCGACTTCCGCCTGCGTACCCGCTACGTCGACAAGCAGGCCAAGGATATCGATGACGCGATCGCACTGATCAAGCATCATACCGAACGGCGCGAGGCAGTATCGATCGCCCTGCTTGGCAATGCGGCCGACGTGCTGCCGGAGCTGGTGCGCCGCGCCAGGGCCGGCGGCATCAAGCCGGACCTGGTCACCGACCAGACCTCCGCGCATGACCTGATCAACGGCTACCTGCCGATCGGCTGGACCGTCGAGCAGTGGAAGGCCGCGCAGCAGGATCCATCGCAGCACGCGCGCCTGAAGGAAGAGGCGGCGGCGTCGTGCGCGGTGCACGTGCAGGCGATCCTCGACTTCCACGCGATGGGCGTCAAGGCGGTCGATTACGGCAACAACATCCGCCAGGTCGCGCTCGACCACGGCGTGCAGAACGCCTTCGATTTCCCGGGCTTCGTCCCGGCCTACATCCGTCCCCAGTTCTGCGAAGGCCGCGGCCCGTTCCGCTGGGTGGCGCTGTCGGGCGATCCGGAAGACATCTACAAGACCGACGCCAAGATCAAGGAGCTGTTCCCGCACCACGCGCAGGTGCACCGCTGGCTCGACATGGCGCGCGAGCGCATCGCCTTCCAGGGCCTGCCGGCGCGTATCTGCTGGCTGGGCCTGGGTGAACGCCACATCGCCGGCCTCGCGTTCAACGAGATGGTCAAGAGCGGCGAACTGAAAGCGCCGATCGTGATCGGCCGCGACCACCTCGACACCGGCTCGGTGGCCAGCCCGAACCGCGAGACCGAAGCGATGCGCGACGGCACCGACGCGGTATCCGACTGGCCGCTGCTGAACGCGCTGCTCAATACCGCCGGCGGCGCGACCTGGGTGTCGCTGCACCACGGCGGCGGCGTCGGCATGGGCTACTCCCAGCACTCCGGCGTGGTGATCGTTGCCGACGGCACCGACGCCGCGGCCAAGCGCCTCGCGCGCGTGCTGGTCAACGACAGCGGCAGCGGCGTGATGCGCCATGCCGATGCAGGCTACGAAACCGCCATCGCATGCGCCAAGCGCAATGGCCTCAACCTTCCAATGATCAAGTAACCATGACCTTCATCCTCAAACCTGGCGCGATGACGCTGGCAGACCTGCGCGCCGTATGGGCCGCGCGCCAGACCGTGTCGCTCGACCCGGCCGCATACGCCGACATCAAGGTATCCGCGGCAGCCGTGGATGCGATCGTCGCCAAGGGCGGCCCGGCCTATGGCATCAACACCGGCTTCGGCTTGCTGGCCAAGACCCGCATTCCGGACGACAAGCTGGGCGAGCTGCAGCGCAACCTGATCCTGTCGCACTCGGTCGGCACCGGTGAACTGATGCGCGACGAAGTGGTGCGCCTGCTGATGCTAATGAAGATCGGCAGCCTGGCGCGCGGCTTCTCGGGCGTGCGCCCGCTGATCGTCGACACGCTGATCGCGCTGTACAACGCGGGCATCATGCCGGCGGTCCCCGAAAAAGGCTCGGTCGGCGCATCCGGCGACCTGGCGCCGCTGGCGCACATGACGCTGGCCATGATGGGCGTGGGCGAGGTGCGCAGGAACGGCGAAATCATGCCGGCCGCGGCGGCGCTCAAGGCGGCCGGCATCGAGCCGGTGGTGCTGGCGGCGAAAGAGGGCCTGGCGCTGATCAACGGCACCCAGGCGTCGACCGCGCTGGCGCTGCACGGCCTGTTCATGGCCGAACGCCTGGCCGAAGGCGCGCTGGTCACCGGCGCGCTGTCGCTGGACGCGGCCAAGGGCAGCGATTCGCCGTTCGACTCGCGCGTGCACGCGGTGCGCGGCCAGCCGGGCCAGATCGCGGCGGCCGGCATCTACCGCCAGCTGATCGCGAACAGCGCGATCCGCGCCTCGCACCTGGTCGGCGACGAACGCGTACAGGACCCGTACTGCCTGCGCTGCCAGCCGCAGGTGATGGGCGCGGTCATGGACATCATCGGCAATGCCGCGCGCACGCTGCTGATCGAAGCGAACGCGGTCACCGACAATCCGCTGATCTTCCCGGAGACCGGCGACATCATCTCGGGCGGTAACTTCCACGCCGAGCCGGTGGCCTTCGCCGCCGACACGCTGGCGCTGGCGATCGCCGAAATCGGCGCGCTGTCCGAACGCCGCATCGCGCTGCTGATCGACGCCACCCTGTCCGGCCTGCCGCCGTTCCTGGTGCCGGAGCCGGGCATCAATTCCGGCTTCATGATCGCCCACGTCACCGCCGCGGCGCTGGCCTCGGAAAACAAGTCGCTTGCGCATCCGGCCAGCGTGGACAGCATTCCTACCTCCGCCAACCAGGAAGACCATGTCAGCATGGCTACCTTCGCGGCGCGCCGCCTGCACGATATGGCGCACAATACTGCTGTGATCGTCGGCATCGAACTGCTGGCCGCGGCGCAGGGCGTGGACTTCCACCGTCCGCTGCGTTCGAGCGAGCACCTGGAGCAGGTGCACGCCAAGCTGCGCGCCAAGGTGCCGTTCTTCGCGTCCG
>DASTVB010000015.1:0-8035 GCA_035759315.1 Telluria sp.
AATCGACACCGTCGACCAGGCTGGCGCTGAACTCGCCGCCGACAAACTCCGCCGCCGGCACGGCAGATTGCAACTCGCCCAGGCGTGCAGGCGCCTCGCGCGTGTCGGCGACGCGCACGCGCGCGCCGCAACGGGCGAGCCACTGCGCCATCGCGAGCCCGGATTCACCGAGCCCCAGCACCAGGACGTGTTTTCCTTCGTAGTTCATTCTCTTATCGCAGCTTCAGCGTGGACAGGCCAACCAGGATCAGCATCATGGTCACGATCCAGAAACGGATCACGACCTGGGTTTCGTTCCAGCCCTTCTTCTCGAAATGGTGGTGCAGCGGCGCCATCAGGAACAGGCGGCGGCCTTCGCCGTAGCGCTTCTTGGTGTACTTGAAGTAGCCGACCTGGAAAATCACCGACAGCGTCTCGGCGACGAACACGCCGCCCATGATGAACAGGACGATTTCCTGGCGCACGATCACGGCGATGGTGCCGAGCGCGCCGCCCAGCGCAAGTGCGCCGACGTCGCCCATGAACACCTGCGCGGGGTGCGCGTTATACCAGAGGAAGGCCAGGCCCGCGCCCGCCATCGCGCCGCAGAAGATCAGCAGTTCGCCGGCGCCAGGGATGTGCGGGATGAAGAGGTACTTCGAATACATCGCGCTGCCGGTGAGGTAGGCGAACAGGCCGAGCGCCGAGCCCACCATCACGGTCGGCATGATCGCCAGGCCATCGAGGCCATCGGTGAAGTTGACCGCGTTCGAGGTGCCGACGATCACGCAGTAGGTCAGCGCGATGAAGCCCCACACGCCCAGCGGATAGCTGATGGTCTTGAAGAACGGGACGATCAGGTCGGCCTTTGGCGGCAGGTCCATCGAGAAGCCGGACTGGATCCAGGCCAGGATCAGCTGGGCAACCTTGACCGGGGTTTCGGCCGACACCGAGAACGCCAGGTAGAACGCGGCGGTGACACCGACCAGCGACATCCAGAAGTATTTTTCGGCCGAGCGCATCCCCTCCGGATCCTTGTGGACCACCTTGCGGTAGTCGTCGACCCAGCCCACCGCGCCGAAACCGAGCGTGACCACCAGCACCGGCCAGATCAGGCGGTTGGACAGGTCCATCCACAGGAAGGTCGACACGCCGATCGCGATCAGCACCAGCACGCCGCCCATGGTCGGGGTGCCGTGCTTCTTCAGGTGCGTCTCCATGCCGTAGGTGCGCACCGCCTGGCCGACCTTCATGCGGGTCAGGTAGCGGATCACCGCGGGACCCGCGAACAGGCCGATCAGGGTCGCCGTGATCGTCGACATCACCGCCCGGAAGGTGATGAAGTTGAAGATCCGGAGGAATCCGTAGTCGTCTTGCAGGTGTTGTGCGAGCCAGTGCAGCATGGTTAGTGGGCTTCCTTGCCAGTGTTTTGAGTGCCAAGCAGGTGCTGGACCACGCGTTCCATCTTCATGAAACGCGAGCCCTTCACCAGTACAGTTGCGTCGCCTGGGCGCTCCGACCGGCCGAGTTGCTGGTCCAGTGCCGCCAAAAGATCGTCAAACTGATCGAAGTGTTGCGCGCCCGAGTCCCGCATGTGGCGAGCCAGCTCGCCGGTCGCGAGGACGCAGTCGATACCGCGCGATGCGGCGTAGTCGCCGATCTCGCGGTGGAATTCAGGTCCCTGGGTGCCAACTTCGCCCATGTCGCCCAGCACCAGGATGCGTGGCGACGGAGCTTGCGCCAGCACGTCGATGGCGGCGCGCACGGAGTCGGGATTGGCGTTGTAGCTGTCGTCGATGACGGTGACGCCGCTGGCGGCCTGCTTGCGCTGCAGGCGGCCGCTGACCGGCGCGAACGACTCCAGGCCGGCAACGATGTCTTCCTTGCCGATGCCGGCCGCGCAGGCGCAGGCGATCGCCGCGAGCGCGTTGCGCACGTTGTGCAGGCCGGCCGCGTTCAGGCGCACCGTGAAAGTGCCGGCGTTGGCGCCTTCGCGCACGGTGACCGTCAGTTCGCTGCCCTGCGCGGACGCAATGTGGGTGGCGCTCACGGTTTCGGCACCGGACAGGCCGAAGGTGATCACCTTGCGCTCGCCACGGGCCTCGGCCAGTTCGCGCCAGATCGGGGTGTACTCGTCGTCGCCCGGGAACACGGCCACGCCGTGCTCCGGCAGGCCGGCGATCACGCAGCCGTTCTCGCGCGCCACCGCTTCCACGGTGTGCATGAATTCCTGGTGCTCGCGCTGCGCGTTGTTGACCATGCCGATGGTGGGCGCGGCGATCTTCGTCAGGCGGCCGATTTCGCCCGGATGGTTCATGCCAAGCTCCACCACCGCCGACTTGTGGTTCGGCGCCAGGCGCATCAGCGTGAGCGGCACGCCGATCTCGTTATTCAGGTTGCCCTGCGTGGCCAGGCGGTTGTCTTCGCCGTGCGCCTGCGCCAGGATCGCCGCGATCATCTCCTTGACCGTGGTCTTGCCGTTGCTGCCGGTGACGCCGATCAGCGGGATGCTGTATTTGCTGCGCCAGAAATTGCCGATCTGTCCCAGCGCCGCCAGCGTGTCCGGCACGATGATCGCGGGCAGCGTCCAGCCGGCCGGCACGCGGTTCACCACTACGGCGGCGACGCCGCGCGCGGCGACCTGCTCGAGGTAGTCGTGGGCGTCGAAGTTCTCGCCCTTGAGCGCGACGAACAGCGAACCCGGGGTCGCCGTGCGGCTGTCGGTGGACACGCCGTCAAACTTGGCGTTGAGGGTCATCCGTGCGCCCGGCATGGACGCAATCATGTGTGCCAGGGATCCGCGCATCAGTCAGGCCTCATCATGGTTACGCGCGCGGCCAGCGCCAGGGCGGCGTGGTCGGCGTCGGAGAACGGCATCTTCTTGCCCTTGATTTCCTGGTACGGCTCGTGTCCCTTGCCGGCGAGGAGGATCACGTCCGGCCTGGCCGCATTGCGGATCGCCGACAGGATCGCCGCCGCGCGGTCTTCGATCGCCTGGTAGCGCGACGCCGGATGTTCCTTTTCCATGCCCGCCACGATCTGCTCGATGATCGCGTGCGGATCTTCGCTGCGCGGATTGTCGCTGGTGACCAGCACGTGCTCGGCGATCTGCGAGATGCGGCCCATCTGCGGGCGCTTGCCCGGATCGCGGTCGCCGCCGCAGCCGAACACGCACCACAGCGCGCCGCCGCGTTCGGAGGCGACCTGGCGCAGCGCCTGCAGCGTCTTTTCCAGCGCGTCCGGGGTGTGCGCGTAATCGATCACCACCATCGGGGTGTCCTGGCCGCCGACCTGCTGCATGCGGCCCGGCGCCGGCACCAGCGCTTCGGCCGCTTCGACGGTCGACTTGAGGCTGCAGCCCTTGGCCAGCAGCGCGCCCATCACCGCCAGCGTATTGCTGATGTTGAAATGGCCGACCAGCTGGGTCTTGACCGTGGCGTGGCCCTGCGGCGTATCGAGGTGGAAGTCGGTGCCCGCATGGCGGCTGCGCAGGTTGGTCGCGCGCAGGATCGCGACGCCGTCGATGGCCGGCTGGGTGGCCACGTCGTGCAGCGTGTAGCCGACCAGCGCCGGCTTGTCGCCCTGCTTTGCCTTGACGTAGTCCACCAGGCGCAGGCCGGCCGGATCGTCGAGGTTGATGATGGCGGTTTTCAGTCCCGGCCAGTCGAACAGCTTGACCTTGGCGCGCTCGTAGCTTTCCATGTCGCCGTGGTAGTCGAGGTGGTCGCGCGTCAGGTTGGTGAAGATCGCCACGTCGAAATGCATGCCCAGCGTGCGGCCCTGTTCCAGGCCGATCGAGGAGACTTCGATCGCCAGCGCGCGGGCGCCGGCGTCGCGTACCTGCGCCAGCTTCTGGGCCAGCATCACCGGGTCTGGCGTGGTGTAGCCGGTGGCATCGAACTGCGGTTCGGCGCGGCCGCGGAACATGCCGACACCGAGCGTGCCGATCACCGCGGCGGTTTCGCCCAGTTTCGCGAAGGCCTGGCCGAGCCAGACGGCGCACGAGGTCTTGCCGTTGGTGCCGGTCACGCCGACGGTGTACATGTCCGCATCCGGCATGCCGAGGCACAGGTGCGCGACCGGGCCGACCTTGAAGCGCAGGCCCTGCACCGCGATGTGCGGGATGCTCCAGCCTGGGTTCCATTCGAAACCGCCGGCCTCGAACACGCAGGCGGCTGCGCCGGCCTCGATCGCCGCGGCGATGAAGGCGCGGCCGTCGCCGGCTTCGCCCGGATAGGCGAAGAACACGTCACCCGGACCGACGCGGCGCGAGTCGGAAGCCAGCTTGCCGTTCGGGGCATTCTGGCCGATCCATTCGCACACCTGCTGGTTCGTCAGCTCTGGCATCAGATGCCCTCCTCGACGGGGTTGGCCGGGATGATGATATCGGTCACGTCGGAATCGGGTGGCACGTTTGCGGCGCGCAGGGCGCTGGCCGCCAGCAGGCCGGCGGTAGGCGCGGCGACGCTGCCGCCGGTGCGCAGCGCGCCGGTCGGGTTGTCCACCATGACGGCGATGATGAAGCGCGGCTTCGACATCGGCGCGATGCCGACGAACGACGCGATATTGTTGGTTTTCGAATAGCGGCCATTGACCAGCTTCTCGGCGGTACCGGTCTTGCCGCCGATGCGGTAACCCGGCACCTGCGCGCGCGAGGCGGTGCCGCCCGGTCCGACCACGGTTTCCAGCATCTCGCGCATCTGCGCGGCGGTCTTCGGCGAAATCACGCGCGTGCCCTGCGGCGGCTCGTCCACCTTCAGGAACGACAGCGGGATGATGTCGCCATCGCGGGCATAAATCATGTACGAGCGGGCCAGCTGGATCAGCGAGACCGAGATGCCGTGGCCGATCGCCATGTTGGCCTGCTCGATCGGGCGCCACGATTTGTACGGGCGCACGCGGCCTGCGACGGCGCCAGGGAAGCCGATCTTCGGCTGCTGGCCGAAGCCCGCCTTGGTGAAGATTTCCCACATTTCCTGCGACGGAATCGGCAGCGCGATCTTGGCCATGCCGACGTTGGAGGACTTCTGGATGATCTGCGCCACCGTCAGCACCGGCTCCTTCGGGTGCATGTCGCGCATCACGTTCGGGCCGATCTGGATGCGCCCACCGGAGACGTCGTACACGGTCTCGGGACGCACGCGCTTGTTGTCCAGCGCCAGCGCCACGGTCAGCGGCTTGAGGGTGGAACCGGGTTCGAAAGTATCGGTCAGCACGCGGTTGCGCAGCTGTTCGCCGGTCAGCTTGCGGCGGTCGTTCGGGTTGTACGATGGCCAGTTGGCCAGCGCCAGGATCTCGCCGGTGTGCACGTCGAGGATCACCGCGCCGCCGGCGCTGGCGTTGTACTTCTCGACCGCTTCGCGCACCTGGGTGAAAGCGATGTATTGCAGCTTGCTGTCCAGCGCCAGCGTCAGGTCCTTGCCGTCGTGCGGCTCCTTGATCGAGCCGATATCCTCGACGATGCGGCCGAGGCGGTCCTTGATCACGCGGCGGCTGCCGGTCTGGCCGACCAGCGTCTTCTGCTGCGCCAGCTCCATGCTTTCCTGGCCCACGTCTTCGACGTTGGTGAAGCCGACCACGTGGGTCGCCACTTCCCCCTGCGGGTAGTAGCGCTTGTATTCCTTGAAGGTGTGGATGCCGGCGATGCCCAGCTTCTGCACCTGGTCGACGATTTCCTGCTCGACCTGGCGCTTGAGGTAGACGAAGGTGCGGTCGCCGTTGAGCTTCTTGCGCAGCTCGGCGTCCGACAGCTCGAGCAGCCGCGCCAGCGCCTGCAGCTTGTCCTGCGATGCGGTCAGCACGTCTTTCGGGATTGCCCAGATGGCCTTGACCGGCAGCGAGGACGCCAGCACCTGGCCGTTGCGGTCCATGATCTTGCCGCGCGTGGCCGGCAGTTCGAGCGTGCGCGCGTAGCGGATCTCGCCCTGCTTCTGCAGGAACTGGGTCGACACGCCCTGCAGCCAGACGGCGCGGCCGGCCAGCGCGGCGAAGGCCACGAAAATCAGGAACAGGACGAAGCGCGAACGCCACGACGGCAGGCGCAGCGCCAGCACGGGGCTCTGCGAGAAGGAGACGCCCTTGGACGCGGCGACGCGCGACTGGGAACCGTTCGAACCGCGCCTCATTCCGCGCCTTTCGTCAGGTACTGGGTACGCTCGGGAGCGAGCGGCACCATGTTCAATTCCTTGCGCGCGATCTCTTCGATACGCGCGTTCTTGCCCAGCGTGGACTGGTCCAGCTGCAGCTGCGACCATTCGATGTCGAGCTGGCGGGTCTTCTGCTGCGCGCGTTCCAGTTCGATGAACAGGTTGCGGGCGCGGTACTGCGCATTCACCAGCAGCAGCGCGCAGGCGACCAGGGTCGCGACGAGGAAGATGTTGGCCTTGCTGCTCATTGCATCGCTCCCGCAGGCAGGCGCTCGGCGACGCGCATCACGGCGGAACGAGCGCGCGGATTGGCGTCAACTTCGGCGTCGGACGGCTTGATCTTGGCGATCAGCTTCATTTCCGGCTGCGGCAGGTCCACCGCGCGGATCGGCAGGCGGCGGTCCGGCTGCGCGACTTTCGCCTTCGAGGCCAGGAACTGCTTGACCATGCGGTCTTCCAGCGAATGGAAGCTGATGATCACCATGCGCGCGCCGGGCGCCAGCATGGCGTAGGCGGCTTCTAGGCCTGCCTCGAGGTCTTCAAGTTCCTGATTGATGAAAATCCGGATAGCCTGAAAGGTGCGAGTTGCCGGGTCCTTGCCCTTTTCGCGGGTCTTGACCGCGCCTGCCACGATACCGGCAAGCTGTCGTGTGCTTGAAATTGGCTCGACTGCCCGGCCAGCAGCAATCGCCTTTGCAATCTGAAAAGCAAACCGTTCTTCCCCATATTCGCGTATCACCTTTTCCAATTGTTGTTCGGGAACCGTGGCCAGCCATTCGGAAGCCGGGACGCCGCGCGTGGTATCCATCCGCATGTCGAGCGGGCCGTCGTTGCGGAAGCTGAAGCCGCGCGTCGCGTCGTCGACCTGCGGCGAGGAGATCCCCAGGTCGAGCAGGATGCCGTCCACCTGGGTCACGCCGCGCTCGGCCATCGCCTCGCGCATGGTGGCGAAGCTGTCGTGCACGATCTCGAAGCGCGGGTCATTGATTTGCTGCGCGGTGGCGATGGCCTGCAGGTCCTTGTCGAACGCGTACAGGCGGGCGCCCTCGCCCAGTTTCGACAGGATCAGGCGCGAATGTCCGCCGCGGCCAAAGGTGCCATCTATATAGATACCGTCGGCGCGCTCGCCCACGAGGTTGAGCGCGTCAACCGCTTCGTCTAGCAGGACTGTCCGATGCTGGTGTTCTGGCATCGCCGATGTGGTCATGGTCGGCGCCTCAGAAGGAAAAATCGGAGAGCACATCGGGCATGCCGCCGGCGACGGCCTGCTCTTCGTTCTCGGACAGCTTGGCGGCGTCCCAGATTTCGAAGTGGGTGCCCATACCGAGCAGCATCACATCCTTGGACAGGCCGACGGCTGCGCGCAGCTCGGGCGAGATCAGGATGCGGCCGGCCGAGTCGAGTTCGACGTCGCAGGCATTACCGAGGAAAATACGCTGCCAGGCGCGGGCCGACATCGGCCAGCTGGCGATTTGCTCGCGGTGCGATTCCCACACCGGACGCGGGAAGAACAACAGGCAGCCGTGCGGGTGCTTGGTGAGCGTCAGGCGACCTTCGCACTGCACCTGCAGTGCGTCACGATGCTTGGCCGGGATGGACATCCGGCCTTTTGCATCGAGATTGATCGCTGAAGCACCTTGAAACACGTTTTAGCCTTGGCTGTGAGGTTCATTGTAAGTACGTTGATCGGTGCAGGTTCGGGAATTTCCTCCCACAAAACTACACTTTTTCACACGTTTGCCCACTTTAGATTAAGGAATTCCTAGGGTCAAGCGATTTCACCAATCGAAAATCGGATTTTTTCTAATGAAACCAAAGACTTAGCGCACTTCGCTGAAGTGGAGTGCACATAAAAAAATGCGTGGAATTAAGTACTTATGAGACACACTGAAAGTGCTATCTCATGTGTT
>DASTVB010000016.1:0-19177 GCA_035759315.1 Telluria sp.
CGCGCATCGCGAAGCTGATCGCCAGCCTGTTTTTCTGGCGTGATATTTCCGCGCCGCGCGGGGTGCGGTTGCGGCAGGCGCTGGAAGATCTGGGACCGATCTTCGTCAAGTTCGGCCAGGTTTTATCGACCCGGCGCGACCTGATCCCGCCCGACATGGCCGACGAACTGGCGATGCTGCAGGACCGCGTGCCGCCTTTCCCGTCCGACCTCGCGATTGCACAGGTGACCCAGTCGCTGGGCGCACACCCGGACCTGCTGTTCGCCAGCTTCGACCGCGAGCCGGTGGCGTCGGCCTCGATCGCGCAGGTGCACTTCGCAGTGCTGAAGAACGGCACCGAAGTCGCGGTCAAGGTACTGCGTCCGGGGATGAAGCAGTTCATCGACGAGGACGTGGCGCTGATGCACGACGCCGCCGACATGCTGACCCGCCTGTGGCCGGACTCGCGCCGCCTCAAGCCGAAGGAAGTGGTCGCCGAATTCGACAAATACCTGCACGACGAGCTGGACCTGATGCGCGAAGCGGCCAACGCCGCCCAGCTGCGCCGCAACTTCGCCGGCTCGCCGCTGCTGATGGTGCCGGAGATGTACTGGGACTACTGCTCGTCGAGCGTGATCACGATGGAGCGCATGCACGGCATCCCGGTGTCGCAGACCGAGCGCCTGGTGGCCGAAGGCGTGGACCTGGCCAAGCTGTCGCGCGACGGCGTCGAGATCTTCTTCACGCAGGTGTTCCGCGACGGCTTCTTCCACGCCGATATGCACCCCGGGAACATCCTGGTGTCGATCGACCCGGCCACCTTCGGGCGCTACATCGCGCTGGACTTCGGCATCGTCGGCACGCTGAACGATTACGACAAGGACTACCTGTCGCAGAACTTCCTGGCCTTCTTCCGCCGCGACTACAAGCGCGTGGCCGAAGCGCACATCGAGTCGGGCTGGGCGCCGAAGGAAACCCGCGTTGACGAGCTGGAAGCGGCGGTGCGCGCCTGCTGCGAGCCGATCTTCGACCGACCGCTGAAAGACATCTCGTTCGGCCAGGTGCTGCTGCGCCTGTTCCAGACCTCGCGCCGCTTCAATGTCGAAGTTCAGCCGCAGCTGGTGCTGCTGCAAAAGACGCTGCTCAACATCGAGGGCCTCGGGCGCCAGCTGGACCCGGACCTCGACCTGTGGAAGACCGCCAAGCCGTACCTCGAACGCTGGATGGCCGAGCAGATCGGCTGGCGCGGCTTCGTCGAGCGCTTCAAGGCCGAAGCGCCGCGCTACGCCCACATCGTCCCTGAGCTGCCGCGCCTCGTGCACCAGGCGCTCAAGGTCGGGGCGGAGCGCAAGGATGATTCGATCCTGCTGCAAATGCTGATCGTCGAGCAGCGCCGCACCAACCGGAGGATGACCGCACTTGTGCTGGTCATCAGCGTGCTCGGTGCGGCCTATCTCGCGATGGAATACCTGCCAATCGACCGGATGTAGCCATGCCCGACTTCGAGACCCGCGATCCGAACAGCAGCGCCTTCTGGGACGAACGCTTCGAGAAGAAGTTCACGCCCTGGGACAGGGGCGGGGTGCCGGAAGCGCTGCGCGGCTTCGTAGCGCGGGCTGATCGTCCGCTGTCCACACTGATCCCTGGCTGCGGCGCGGCTTACGAGCTTGTGTGGCTGTCGGAGGCCGGCTGGCCGGTTACGGCCATCGACTTTTCGCCGGCCGCAGTGGCTGTCGCGCGCGCCGGTGCGGGCAAATGGGCCGACCGGATCGAGCAGGCCGATTTCTTCGAGTGGAAGCCGCACCGGGGACTGGACTTCATTTATGAGCGCGCGTTCCTGTGCGCGCTGCCTCCGGCGATGCGCCCCGCGGTCGCCGCGCGCTGGGCCGAGCTCCTGCCCCCGGGCGCCTTCCTCGGGGGCTTCTTCTTCATCACCGACAAGAAGCACGGTCCGCCATTCGGCATCGACGCCGGCGAGCTGGATGCCTTGCTGAACCCGTATTTCGAGCGGCTGGAGGACATGGCCGTCACCGATTCCATCCCCGAATTCAAGGACAAGGAACGCTGGCAGCTCTGGCAGCGGCGCCCTTAGCCGTCATTCCAGCGAATGCTGGAATCCATACGCCCGCCGCGTACCAACAACACGTTTGTGGCCCCAGACCCTCAGGTTATGTCACGCCGGTATAGAGGGTGCCATTCAGGCCACTTGCCATTATGTACACGTAGCTTTGCTTGTCCATGCCAGCCTCCCGGAAGCATGTTGGAGCCTCTTGGGGATCGTCATCTGAGGCGTCGCAATCATGCGCAGGCGGATGGCAAAGGGCGTATGGATCCCAGCCTTCGCTGGGATGACGGTTTCGCAGCTAACGGAAATGGGTGGGTACAGCCCGCAAAAGTCAGTCAAAAAGCTTTATAATTCAGGGTTTTGAAGATTTTTGCGGAGTAATTTCAGATGCCAATTTACGCTTACCGCTGCGAAGCCTGCGGTTTTGCCAGGGACGTGTTGCAGAAGATGTCGGACGCACCGCTGACGGTGTGCGAGTCCTGCAAACAGCCGTCGTTCCGCAAGCAGCTGACCGCAGCCGGCTTCCAGTTGAAGGGTACCGGCTGGTACGTGACCGACTTCCGTGGCGGCAGCGCGCCGGCGACCGGCACCGCCGCCACCCCGGCCGCAAGCACCGAAACGAAGACGACGACCACGGAATCCGCCCCCGCCGCACCGGCCAAGCCGGCCACCGGCACCTGAGGAACGAATGCGTAAATATTTTATTACCGGCCTGCTGGTCCTGGTTCCCCTCGCGATTACCGCGTGGGTGCTGAACATCATCATCACGACGATGGACCAGTCGCTGGTGTTCGTTCCGGAGCAGTGGCAGCCGCGCACGCTGGTCGGCTTCGACATCCCGGGCCTCGGCACGATCCTGACGATCGCGATCATTTTCCTGACCGGCCTGCTGACCAATAACCTGGTCGGCAATTTCATCCTGCGCCAGTGGGAAAAGCTCCTGAAACGCATCCCGGTGGTCAACTCGCTGTACGGCAGCGTGAAGCAGGTGTCGGACACGCTGTTCTCCTCGTCCGGCAACGCCTTCCGCAAAGCGGTGCTGGTGCCTTACCCGCACGAGAACTCGCACACCATCGGCTTCCTGACCGGCGTGCCGGGCGGCGATGTGAAGAACTACCTGTCCGGCGATTTCGTGAGCGTCTACGTTCCGACCACGCCGAACCCGACCTCCGGCTTCTTCCTGATGATGGAACGCAGCCGGGTGCAGGAGCTGGACATGAGCGTCGACGCGGCGCTCAAGTACATCGTCTCGATGGGCGTGGTCGCCCCGGACGAAGCTCCAAAAGATTAAGCGCCAAAGAATAAAGCAGTATCCGATCAAATTTAACCTGGAATGAGAAACACTATGTCCTCCATGCGTACTGAATACTGCGGCCTCGTCACCGAAGAGCTGCTCGGCAAAACCGTGAGCCTGTGCGGCTGGGTGCATCGTCGCCGCGACCACGGTGGCGTGATCTTTATCGACCTGCGCGACCGCGAAGGCCTGGTCCAGGTGGTCTGCCATCCGGATAACGTCGAAGTGTTCAAGGCGGCCGAACACGTGCGCAACGAGTACTGCCTGCGCATCACCGGCACCGTCAACAACCGCCTGGAAGGCACCACCAACAGCAACCTCAAGTCCGGCAAGATCGAAGTCGTCGCGACCGCGGTGGAAGTGCTGAACGCCTCCGTGCCTGTTCCGTTCCAGCTGGACGACGACAACCTGTCCGAGACCACCCGCCTGACCCACCGCGTGCTGGACCTGCGCCGTCCGCAAATGCAGAACAACCTGCGCCTGCGCTACAAGGTGTCGATGGAAGTGCGCAAGTACCTCGACAACCTGGGCTTCATCGACATCGAAACCCCGATGCTGACCAAGTCGACCCCGGAAGGCGCACGCGACTACCTGGTGCCGTCGCGCGTCAACGCGGGCAACTTCTTCGCGCTGCCGCAGTCGCCACAGCTGTTCAAGCAGCTGCTGATGGTGTCGAACTTCGACCGCTACTACCAGATCACCAAGTGCTTCCGCGACGAAGACCTGCGCGCCGACCGCCAGCCTGAATTCACCCAGATCGACTGCGAGACTTCGTTCCTGACCGAGCAGGAGATCCGCGACCTGTTCGAAGAGATGATCCGCGTCGTCTTCAAGAACACGCTGAACATCGACCTGCCTAACCCGTTCCCGGTCATGGACTTCGCGACCGCGATGGGCATGTACGGCTCGGACAAGCCGGACATGCGCGTCAAGCTGCAGTTCACCGACCTGACCGAAGTGATGAAGGACGTCGAATTCAAGGTATTCAACGCCGCCGCCAACATGGAAGGCGGCCGCGTGGTCGGCATGCGCGTGCCGCAGGGCGGCTCGATGCCACGTTCCGAGATCGACGCGTACACCCAGTTCGTCGCGATCTACGGCGCCAAGGGCCTGGCCTACATCAAGGTCAACGAGAAGGCAAAAGGTCGTGACGGCCTGCAGTCGCCGATCGTGAAGAACCTGTCCGACGACGCGCTGGCGAAAGTGCTGGAACTGACCGGCGCCGAAGACGGCGACCTGGTGTTCTTCGGCGCGGACAAGGCGAAAGTGGTCAACGATGCGATCGGCGCGCTGCGCGTGAAGATCGGCCACTCCGACTTCGGCAAGAAGGCCGGCCTGTTCGAAGATACCTGGAAGCCGCTGTGGGTTGTGGACTTCCCGATGTTCGACTACGACGAAGAGTCGGGCCGCTGGACCGCGACCCACCACCCGTTCACCGCGCCGAAAGACGGCCACGAAGACATGCTCGAGACGAACCCTGGCGCATGTATCGCCAAGGCCTACGACATGGTCCTGAACGGCTGGGAACTGGGCGGCGGTTCGATCCGTATCCACCGCGAAGAAGTGCAGTCGAAGGTATTCCGCGCGCTGAAGATCGATGCGGAAGAAGCGCAGCTCAAGTTCGGCTTCCTGCTCGACGCGCTGCAGTATGGCGCGCCTCCGCACGGCGGCCTGGCGTTTGGCCTGGACCGTATCGTGACCATGATGACCGGTTCCGATTCGATCCGCGACGTGATCGCGTTCCCGAAGACCCAGCGCGCACAGTGCCTGCTGACCAACGCGCCGTCGGAAGTGGACGAGAAGCAGCTGCGCGAGCTGCACATCCGCCTGCGTTCCACCGAACCGAAGGTCGCTTAAGCAGTACCGGCGGCCTGAAGACCGTCATCCCAGCGAAGGCTGGGATCCATAGACAGCTACCGGTATCGCTAGCTCAGTATGGACCCCAGCCTTCGCTGGGGTGACGGTTTCACGGTTAACGGTGGATCCCGAATCCGACCCACATGTACAAGATCCCGCAATCCGTCCTGGTCGTGGTGCACACCGCGAAGCTCGACGTATTGCTGATCGAACGCGCAGACAAGGCCGGCTACTGGCAATCGGTGACCGGCTCGCTCGACTACGAAGACGAGCCGCTGCTGCAGGCCGCCACCCGCGAACTGTTCGAGGAAACTAGCATCGTCGCCGACGGCGATGCGATCCGCCTGCTCGACTGGCAGCTCACCAACAACTACGAAATCTACCCGGTCTGGCGCCACCGCTACGCCCCGGGCGTCACCCGCAACGTCGAGCACGTGTTCTCCGTCTGCGTCCCCGACAACGTCCCCGTCCTGCTCAGCCCACGCGAGCATACCCGCTTCGCCTGGCATCCCTGGCTCGAAGCGGCCGACCGCTGTTTTTCGCCGTCCAACGCCGAGGCGATCCTGCAGTTGCCCGCCCATACCGGCCTCAAACCCTAGGTCATCCCCGCGCATGCGGGGACCCATACGAATCAGCTGGAACCGCTCAGCATGGGCCCCGCTTTCGCGGGGATGACGGCTGGATAGTTCCTGCGCACAATAGGGCTTGGCGAACCGACCATACCGCCTTAAGCGGTTAGAATTGTTCCCATGAAGATTCGCGTAGCCACATACAACATCCACAAGGGCGTGTCATCGATCCGCAGTACGCCGCGGGTCGTCGCCCTGAATAACGCGATAAAGGAATTCCAAGCGGACATTGTTTTCCTGCAAGAAGTGCAGGGCAAGCATGATCGCAACGCCGCCCAGTACGGCGACCCGAACCGGGGCCATCGCCACTGGCCTTCGGTGGCGCAGCACGAGTTCTTCGCCGGCGACTCGCACCAGTGCGCCTACGGCCTGAACGCGCAATACGACCACGGCCACCACGGCAATGCGCTGCTGTCGCGCTTCGATATCGACCGCTCCCACAACCAGGACGTCTCCGACCACGCCTACGAACAGCGCGGCATCCTGCACTGCGAGCTGAAGACCGATGCAGGCCGGGTCCATTGCTATGTGGTGCACCTGGGGCTGTTCGAGGCCGGGCGCGTGCGCCAGACCGCGTCGCTGATCGAGGCGGTCAACAAGTCCGCGGGCCATGGCGAGCCGGTGATCATCGCCGGCGACTTCAATGACTGGCGCAATACCCTGTCCGACCGCCTGCGCAAGGAGCTGGGCGTACGCGAAGTGTTCGACGAGCTCAATGCCAGGCCGCGCCTGGGCCACCTGGTGCGCACCCTGGCCGGGCGGCCGGTGGCGCCCACGCCGGCGCGCACCTTCCCGTCCGCGCTGCCAATGTTCCAGCTGGACCGCATTTATGTGCGCGGCTTCAAAGTCGAGTCGGCGCAAGTGCTGCATGGTCCCATGTGGGCGAAGCTGTCGGACCACTCGCCTATCATCGCGAACCTGGAGCTCGGTTAGTAAATCCTGAAACGGGCGCCATCCCGACAATGGGCGTGGCCATTCGAAACCACCGTATGCGTACTATAAATTTTGTCGCAGATAACGACGTCCGGCTGCTTTGCTGCGGCACGGAATACTTCCCGGCACTGATCAAAGCGATCGACGCCGCGGAGTACGACGTCTATTTCGAAACCTATATCTACGCCTGCGACGAAATCGGCAACGCCATGACCGAGGCGCTCGTGCGCGCGGCCAAACGCGGCGTGCACGTGCGGGTGATCACCGACTGGTTCGGCACCGGCCACCGCCAGTGCGCGAAGATGGAGGCCGAGTTCGCCGAGGCCAACGTCCACTACCGCGTGTTCAACCCCTGGTTCCGGCGCGGCGTCACGCGCAGCCACCGCAAGATCTGCGTGGTCGACCGCGCGGTGGCTTTCGTCGGCGGCATCAACATCACGGACGACCTGTTCTGCGAACACCATCCCGACCGGCCGCTGTCGGCGCCGCGCTGGGACTTCGCGGTGCAGGTGCGCGGGCCGCTGGTGGCGCACATCCACCGCGAAATGCAGACCCAGTGGACGCGCACCGGGCGGCTCGGTATCGTCAACCGCCTGCGCCTGTACCGCGAGATGCGCAGGACCTCGAAGGCAGTGGCCGAGAATCCGGTCCTGGCAGCCTTCGTGGTGCGCGACAACTGGCGCAACCGGCGCACCATCCAGCGCGCCTACCTGCTGGCGCTGGGCCGCGCGCGCAAGAGCGTGCTGCTGGCGAATCCCTATTTCGCTCCCGGCCACAAGTTCCGGCGCGCGCTGGCCAAGGCGGCGCAGCGCGGGGTCGAGGTCAAGCTGCTGATTGGCGTGGGCGAGTTCGCGCTGCAGGACGCGGTCGCGCATTCCTTCTATCCCAAGCTGCTGGACGCCGGCGTGCAGGTGATCGAATACCGCAAGACCCAGCTGCACGGCAAGGTGGCGGTGGTGGACGACGACTGGGCGACGGTCGGCTCGTCCAACTGCGACGGCCTGTCGCTGTTCCTGAACCAGGAAGCGAACGTGGTGGTCAAGGACCCGGCGTTCGCGCGCACGCTGCGCCAGAACATCGAGCAGGCGATCGCCGAGGGCGTCCCGATCCGGCAGGAGGACTACGCCAACATCGGCTGGGTGCGCCGCCTCGGATACGGGCTGGCCTACTCCTTCTACAAACTGACGATGCGGATATTCGCGATCGGCTACGCATGAACGCTATGGACAACGACAACGTACGAATCGATAAATGGCTGTGGGCCGCGCGCTTTTTCAAGACGCGCTCGCTGGCGGCGGACGCGGTGGACCGCGGACGGGTGCGCATCGGCGGCGAGCCGGTCAAGCCGGCGCGCGCGGTGAAAGAGGGCGACCTGATCGACATCGACAACGGCTCCGACCGCTGGGAGGTGTTGGTGAAGGGCGTGTCGGGCACGCGCGGTTCGGCGACCATCGCCCGCACGCTGTACGACGAGACCGAGGAGAGCGTGGTGCGGCGCGAGCGCAATGCCGAATCGCGCCGGCTGTTCCCCGAGCCGGGCAGCAGCATCCGCGGCAGGCCGACCAAGCGCGACCGCCGCCTCATCGACAAAGCCGGCAGCTGATGTCATCCCCAGGGAGGGGACTGTCCCCGCAGGGGACCGTCCCCCGGTGGTCGATCCCCGCCACTAGCCCGTCTTATGCACCTCATCCTCCCCTCATTTAACGCCGAGGACAGTCCCCAGGCCCTCCTCTTTTGCCAACGCAACCGGCTCCATCCAAACACCGGGGGACGGTCCCCTGCGGGGACAGTCCCCTGTGCAATTCAATTGCGCTCCATCAATAGAACAGCACCTCTAAACTTCCTGTTTGACATTTACACTACACTGGATAATAGTACGAGCGTTCGGATTTTTTCCAGCTTAGGTGATCGTTATCAATACATCTGCCAAATTCATGCGTAAGGGCGAAATGACGCGGGCCGCGATCCTCGACGTTGCGCTCGACATCGCCAGCCGCGACGGCCTCGAAGGCCTGACCATCGGCCTGCTCGCCGACCGGATGAACATGAGTAAATCCGGCGTGTTCGCCCACTTCGGTTCGCGCGAAGACCTGCAGCTGGAAGTGATCAAGCTGTACCACCACCAGTTCGAGCAGGAGGTGTTCTACCCGAGCATCCGCGAGCCGCGCGGCATGCCGCGCCTGAAGGCGATGTTCGCGCGCTGGATCAAGCAGGTGAGCGTGGAGATCGCGTCCGGCTGCATCTACATCAGCGGCGCGGTGGAGTACGACGACCGCCCGGGCCCGATCCGCGAACAGCTGGTGTCGATGGTGCGGGCCTGGCAGAGCGCGATGCTGCGCGCGGTGCAGCAGTCGATCGACGTCGGCGACCTGAAGCCGGAAACCGACGCCCAGCAACTGGTTTTTGAAATGTACGGGCTGATCCTCGCCCTGCACCACGATGCGCGATTCCTGCGCATGCCCGGCAGCGTGGACCGCGCGCGCGCCGGCTTTGAACGCCTTATCCAGAATTACCAGAAACAGTAACGCCACGGCGCCGCCACAGGGCGCGCCGCCACCAACCGTTTAGCCGCCAGGAGAAAATTATGGGTCAATACGTCGCACCAATCAGGGACATGCAGTTCGTTCTGCATGAGCTGCTGAAGGTCTCCGATGAATTGAAAGCGATGCCGCACTATGCGGAGATCGACGCCGACATCATCAACCAGGTGCTCGAGGAAGGCGCGAAATTCACGCAGGACGTGCTGTTCCCGCTGAACCACTCCGGCGACCGCGAAGGCTGCCATTACGACGCGGCCAGCAAGACCGTGACCACGCCGAAGGGCTTCAAAGAAGCGTACAAGCAGTACGTCGAAGGCGGCTGGGCGGCGCTGGCCTGTGACGAAGTCTATGGCGGCCAGGGCCTGCCGATCGCGCTGAACAATTCGTTCTACGAGATGCTCAACTCCTCCAACCAGGCATGGTCGATGTACCCGGGCCTGTCGCACGGCGCCTACGAATGCCTGAAGGAGCACGGCACCGAAGAACAGAAATCGGTCTACCTGCCGAAGCTGGCCACCGGCGAATGGACCGGCACCATGTGCCTGACCGAAGCGCACTGCGGCACCGACCTGGGCATGCTGCGCTCGAAAGCCGCGCCGCAGGCGGACGGCTCGTGGCTGATCACCGGCTCCAAGATCTTCATCTCGGCCGGCGAACATGACATGTCCGAAAACATCGTGCACCTGGTGCTGGCACGCGTGCCGGACGCGCCGGAAGGCTCGAAAGGCATCTCGCTGTTCCTGGTGCCGAAGTTCCTGCCGAACGCGGACGGCTCGCTGGGCGAACGCAACCCGATCTTCTGCGGAGCCATCGAAGAAAAGATGGGCATCCATGGCAACGCCACCTGCCAGATGAACCTGGACGGCGCCAAGGGCTGGATCATCGGCCAGCCGAACAAGGGCCTGCAGGCGATGTTCGTCTTCATGAACGCGGCGCGCCTGGGCGTCGGCATGCAGTCGCTGGGCCTGACCGAAGTCGCGTACCAGAACGCGCTGGTGTACGCCAAGGACCGCATCCAGATGCGCAGCCTGTCGGGACCGAAGGCGCCGGACAAGCCGGCCGACCCGATCATCGTGCACCCTGACGTGCGCCGCATGCTGCTGACCGCGAAAGCGTTTGCCGAAGGCGGCCGCGCATTCTCGTCCTACATGGCGCTGCAGATCGATCGCGAGCTGCACCATCCGGACGAAGACGTGCGCAAGGAAGCGGCCGACGAAGTCGCGCTGCTGACCCCGATCATCAAGGCCTTCCTGACCGATAACGGCTGGATCGCGACCTCGGAAGCACTGCAGGTGTTCGGCGGCCATGGCTACATCTCCGAATGGGGCATGGAGCAGTACGTGCGCGACTCGCGCATCAACATGATCTACGAAGGCACCAACACCGTGCAGTCGCTGGACCTCCTGGGCCGCAAGATCCTGATGGACAACGGTGCCAAGCTGCGCAAGTTCGGCGAGAAGATCAAGGCCTTCGTGGAAGAGAACGGCCTGGACGAGAACATGTCCGAGTTCATCACGCCGCTGGGCGAGCTGGGCGAAAAGGTCACCAAGCTGACCATGGAAATAGGCATGAAGGGCTTCCAGAACCCGGACGAAGTCGGCGCGGCGGCGGTGCCTTACCTGCGCGTGGTCGGCCACCTGGTGTTCAGCTACTTCTTCGCGCAGATGGCGAAGATCGCGCTCGAGAAGCAGGATTCGAGCGACCCGTTCTACAAGGCGAAGCTGGCCACCACACGCTTCTACTTCGCGCGCCTGTATCCGGAAACCGCAATGCTGATCCGCCAGGCGCGCTCCGGATCGGCCAACCTGATGGCGCTTGACGCAGACCTGTTCTAAGACACCACGCCGTCGTCCCAGCGAAGGCTGGGACCCATGCTGAGTTTCCTGTTCGGTAGCTCAGTATGGATCCCAGCCTTCGCTGGGATGACGGGAGTAACGCGAGTTGCACCTCATAGGGATATAGACAATGACCAATTTCATCGTTAAGAAAGTCGCCGTCCTCGGCGCGGGCGTGATGGGCGCGCAGATCGCTGCGCACTGCATCAACGCCAGGGTGCCGGTCGTGCTGTTCGACCTGCCGGCCAAGGAAGGCCCGAAAAACGGCATCGTGCTGCGCGCGATCGAAAACCTGAAAAAACTCAGCCCGGCGCCGCTCGGCAACAAGGACGACGCGGCGCTGATCGAAGTCGCCAACTACGAGGACAACCTCGACCTGCTGGCCGGCTGCGACCTGATCATCGAAGCGATCGCCGAGCGCATGGACTGGAAACACGACCTGTACCAGAAGGTCGCCCCGCACATCGCCCCGACCGCGATCTTCGCCTCGAACACCTCGGGCCTGTCGATCACCAAGCTGTCCGAAGGCTTCGGCGACGAACTGAAGGCGCGCTTCTGCGGCGTCCACTTCTTCAACCCGCCGCGCTACATGCACCTGGTGGAGCTGATCCCGACCGCGTCGACCAACCCGCAGATCCTCGACAACCTCGAGTCCTTCCTTACCACCACGCTCGGCAAGGGCGTCGTGCGCGCCAAGGACACGCCGAACTTCATCGCCAATCGCGTCGGCATCTTCGGCATGCTGGCCACCATCCACGAAGCCGAGAAGTACGGCCTGACGGTGGACGTGGTCGACGACCTGACCGGCGCCAAGCTGGGCCGCGCCAAGTCGGGCACCTTCCGCACTGCGGACGTGGTCGGCCTGGACACGATGGGCCACGTGATCAAGACCATGCAGGACACCCTGCAGGACGACCCGTTCTTTGCCCTCTACAAGACGCCTGAAGTGCTGTCGAAACTGGTGGCAGCGGGTGCGCTCGGCCAGAAGACCGGCGCCGGCTTCTACAAGAAGGAAGGCAAGGACATCAAACGGCTCGACTTCGCCACCGGCCAGTACGTCGAAGGCGGCGGCAAGGCAGCCGACATCGTGGCCCGCATCCTGAAGGAGAAGGACCCGGTCAAGAAGATGAAGGCGATGCGCGAATCGACCAACCCGCAGGCGCAATTCCTGTGGGCGATCTTCCGCGACGCTTTCCACTACATCGCGGTGCACATGAAGGACATCGCCGACAACGCGCGCGACATCGACTTCGCGATGCGCTGGGGCTTCGGCTGGAACGTCGGCCCGTTCGAAACCTGGCAGGCCGCCGGCTGGAAGCAGATCGCCGAATGGGTCAACCAGGACATCGCCGAAGGCAAGGCCCTGTGCAGCGCACCGCTGCCGTCGTGGGTGCTGGACGGCCTGCCGGCGCAGAAGGGCGGCGTGCACACGCCTGAAGGCTCGTACTCCGCGGCTTCCAACAGCTTCGTGCCGCGCTCGGACCTGCCGGTCTACCTGCGCCAGCCGTTCCGCGCACCGGTATTCGGCGAAGGCGCGGCCGATCCGAAGACCGCCGGCGTGACCGTGCACGAAGATGCGAACGTGCGCATCTGGCACATGGACGACGAGGTGCTGATCCTGTCGCTCAAGTCGAAGATGCACACCATTGGCCAGGGCGTCATCGACGGCATGAAGCTGGCGCTGGCCGAAGCCGAGAAGAATTTCAAGGGCCTGGTGATCTGGAATACGGACGCAGCTGACGGCGGCCCGTTCTCCGCAGGCGCCAACCTGGAAGAAGCGCTGCCGGCATTCATGGCGGGCGGCGCCAAGGCGATCGACCCGTCGGTGCGCCAGCTGCAGGACACCTTCATGTCGCTCAAGTACGCCAACGTCCCTGTTGTGGCCGCGGTTGCGGGCATCGCGCTGGGTGGCGGCTGCGAACTGATCTTGCATACCTCGAAGCGCGTCGCTGCGCTCGAGTCCTACATCGGCCTGGTCGAAGTCGGCGTCGGCCTGGTGCCGGCCGGCGGCGGCCTGAAGGAAGCGGCAGTGCGCGCGGCGAACGACGCCAAGGGCACCGACATCCTCCAGTTCCTGAAGACCGGTTTCACCAATGCCGCCATGGCGCAGGTGTCGAAGTCCGCGCTCGAAGCGAAGGCGATGGGCTACCTGAAGGAAGAGGACGTCATCGTCTTCAACGTGTACGAGCTGCTGCACGTGGCCAAGGTGCAGGCGCGCGCGATGTTCGACGCGGGCTACCGTCCTCCGGTGAAGAAGCTGATCCCGGTCGGCGGCCGCTACACGCTGGGCACGATCAAGGCTCAGCTGGTCAACATGCGCGACGGCGGCTTCATCTCCGCGCACGACTTCAAGCTGGGCGAGATGATCGCGTCCATCGTGTCGGGCGGCGACGTCGACCAGGGCAGCCTGGTATCGGAGCAGTGGCTGCTCGACATGGAGCGCAAGGCATTCCTGGAGCTGCTCAACAATCCCAAGACGCAGGAACGCATCATGGGCATGCTGCAAACCGGTAAGCCGGTGCGCAACTGATCGAACCGAATTCAAGAGGCATCCAATGAGCAAACAACTTCAAGACGCATACATCGTCTCCGCGACCCGCACGCCGATCGGCAAGGCGCCACGCGGCATGTTCAAAACCACGCGCCCGGACGACCTGCTGGTGCGCGTGCTGCAGTCCGCGATGGCGCAGGCGCCCGGCCTCGACCCGGCGCTGATCACCGACGCGATCGTCGGCTGCTCGTTCCCTGAAGCGGAGCAGGGCTTCAACATCGCCCGCATGGCGGTGCTGATGGCCGGCCTGCCGAAGACGGTCGGCGGCGTCACCGTCAACCGCTACTGCGCATCGGGCATCACCGCGATCGCGATGGCGGCGGACCGCATCCGCGTGGGCGAAGCCGACGTGATGATCGCGGCCGGCGTCGAATCGATGTCGATGGTGCCAATGATGGGCCACCACCCATCGATGAACATGAACATGTTCACCGACGAGAACATCGGCATGGCCTACGGCATGGGCCTGACCGCGGAGAAGGTCGCCGAGCAGTGGAAGGTCAGCCGCGAAGCGCAGGACGCGTTCTCGGTCGAATCGCACCGCCGCGCGATCGCCGGCCAGCAGGCCGGCCACTTCAAGGACGAGACCACGCCGGTCGAAATCATCACCCGCACGCCGAACGTGCGCACGGGTGAGATCGACGTGAGCACCCGCACCGTCGACACCGACGAAGGCGCGCGCGCCGACTCCACGCTGGAGTCGCTGGGCAAGCTCAAGCCGGTGTTCGCCGCCAAGGGCAGCGTCACCGCCGGCAACAGCTCGCAGATGTCGGACGGCGCGGGCGCGCTGCTGATCGTCAGCGAGAAGATCCTGCGTGAGCACAACCTGACCCCGCTGGCAAAGTTCTCCTCGTTTGCGGTCAAGGGCGTGCCGCCCGAGATCATGGGCATCGGTCCGAAGTTCGCGATCCCTGCGGCCTGCGCCGCAGCCGGCATCACCCAGGACCAGCTGGACTGGATCGAGCTGAACGAAGCGTTCGCGGCACAGGCGCTGGCAGTGATCGGCGACCTCGGTCTCGACCCGGCCAAGGTCAACCCGCTGGGTGGCGCAATCGCACTGGGCCACCCGCTCGGCGCGACCGGCGCGATCCGCGCTGCGACGACGATCCACGCCCTGCGCCGCAACAACCTGAAGTACGGCATGGTGACGATGTGCGTCGGCACCGGCATGGGCGCCGCCGGCATCTTCGAACGCGTGTAATGAGGGAGGGGACTGTCCCCCACCTTCACACCGTCATCCCGCGCAAGCGGGGACCCATGCTGAATACGACGCACAGGTAAAATACGCACGCCCCCAAGAGGCGCTGAGGTACCAACCCCAGCGCCTTTCCCACATCTGGAGACGCAATGGAAATCCTCAGCACCAAATCCGCCGGCATCCTCACCATCGAATTCAACCGCGCCGAGCGCAAGAACGCGATCACCAACGCCATGTACATCTCGATGGCGCACGCGATCCTGTCCGGCGAAGCCGACTCCGAAGTGCGCGCCATCCTCATCACCGGCAAGCCGGAGATCTTCACTGCCGGTAACGACCTCGACGACTTCCTCAAGAACTCGGCCACGGCGGACGACGACCGCGGCGTGTTCCAGTTCATGCGCGCGCTGTCCGGCGCGACCAAGCCCGTGGTGGCCGCCGTCTCCGGCGCCGCCATCGGCATCGGCACCACGATGCTGATGCACTGCGACCTCGTGTACGCCGCCGACAACGCCAAGTTCTCGCTGCCATTCTCGCAGCTTGGCCTGTGCCCGGAATTCGCATCGAGCCTGCTGTTGCAGCAGATCGCCGGCTATCCTCGCGCCGCCGAAAAGCTGCTGCTGGGCGAAGCGTTCGGCGCCGCCGAAGCCGCGCAGATGGGCCTCGTCTCGAAAGTGCTGCCGGTGGAAGAACTGCTGCCCTACGCGCGTGCGCAGGCCGCGAAGCTGGTAACGCTGCCGGCGATGTCGATCCGCACCACCAAGGCGCTGATGAAGCGTTCGCGTAACGAGGCGATCAACATCACGATGAAGACCGAGAACGAGCTGTTCTTCTCGATGCTGCAGGCCGGCGAAGCGAAAGAAGCGTTCACCGCCTTCTTCGAAAAGCGCAAACCCGACTTCTCCCGCTTTTCCTGATTGCGCAAACTTCGGGAAGTGCAACCCTGACTTTTTCCCTGGACAGCGCCCGGTCCGCACGCCTGGCGCGGACGGGCGAAAACCGGAAGGACTCTTTACACTGATTGCACCTGTCCGGACCATCCTGGGCTTGTGGCAGTCCTTTGTAAGGAGGGAATATGTCAACGATTAAACATACTGCGTCCAGCGCCGTGTTTTCTGTGATCACGATGCTGCCAGCTGTCGCCACCGCGCAGGGGGCTGCGCCTGCCGGGGCGTATCCGTCCATACCTTCGTCGATTCAATCCGAGCACAAGGAGCTACACGCGCGGCTGGCCAAAACGATCAGCGCAGGCGGCCGAACCGGCGCCGCGGCGAAGGAGGTGGAACGCCTGCTGGCGCCTCACTTTCGCAAAGAGGAACAATACGCCATGCCGCCATTGGGACTACTGCCCGATCATATCGATTCGGCGGTCATGGTGTGGGTGCCGCTGAATGACGCGGGGATGGAGGCGCTGCAGGCGACCGACGGTTTCTTCACCATCGGTCTATCGGCGCCAGGCGAGAATTACGTCTTCGGGAACAGCGAGGGGTCAGGCCCGCAGCTGTTGCTGAGGGGGGAAGTGAAGATGATTCCCGAGCCTCCGGTGGCGGGCATGCTGACGGCCGGCCTGGTGCTGCTCGCCGTTGTCGGTTCCTGGCGACGGCGCGAGCCGGGGCTGTTCGAGCCAGATGGTCCCGAAGGGGGGCATCTGTAGGCGGTGCGCTTCAGGCGCCGGCGGCGAGCCGTCGCGCCACTTTCGCCTTCAACTTCTTCGCGAAATAGGCGTGGTGCTTGACGGGCATCCCGCGCACCTCCGCATCGGTCAGGCCGACGCGACGGCGGAACGCAGTGCGCTGCGTGCGCATGTGGTTCTCCGCTGCCGCCAGGTGCGCCAGGTTCAGGATCGGCAGGGCGGACACACCGGCCAGTCCAGCGAGGCGGCGCGCCAGCAGTGCGCTGTGCAGCCTGACCATCTCTGCAACCGGCGTCCCGGGGAAGACCGCGAACCCGTCGAGCACCGGTCCCGCGGTGTGGAAGAAGCCTCCCAGGTTGTTCCCGGTGACCAGGATGGTGCCGTTGCTCAGACGTGAAATCACCAGCACCAGGCGCACGCCGGGGACGGCTTCCGCGATCAGCGCAACGCGCGGATCCGAGTGGACCCAGAGCTGTCCGCGGTGCTGGCCCATGCGTTCGGTGTTCGCGACGTTCTCGAACGGGGACGCCAGCGAGAACCCGGCCGCTTTCAAGCTCGGCGCGAGCTCCGTGAACCAGTCGGAGACGTCCCTGGTCACGTCACCCGAACGGGTCGAGTGAAGGATCGTTGGCGCATCGTTGATCTGTTCGAGGGTGGCCTTCGCGACCATCCATGCCTTCAGCTGCAGGTTGAGCTTTTCCAGCCACCGGGGCCGTGCTTGCTCATCGGCGCCGTCTTCGAGCTTTGCCGTCAGGTCGGCCTGCTTCGCAAGCAGTTCAGGATCGCTGCGTTCATTGAGCAGCGTCGCGATCTCGCCAAGCGCGCGCTCCATGACAAGCGCATTGATCCGGTTGCCGTGACGGTCCTCGAAGTAGCCCGGTGCGATGGCGGTGCCGTCGGGAGCCACATGTGCCAGCGCCGCGATGCACAGCGCTTCCTTCTTGCGCAGTTCCCAGTCGGACGGGTTCGCGGCCAGGTCGGTGAGGACGCGGGCGAACTGGTCCCACGGGCACGGGACATCGGTGTCGGAATCGGTGCGGTTCATGGCGCGCGGTCCTGGGCCAGCGCGGCAAGCCGGGCGGCGACTTCCGCCTTCAGCACGCGCGAAAAATAGGCGGGGTGCTGGACGGGCATGCCGCGGATCTCGGTGTCCGTGATGCCCACGCCGCGGCGGAAGATGTGTTTGAGGGCGAGCAGGATGTTCTCCGCCAGCGCCAGTTCACCCACGTTCCGGATCGGGAGCGCCAACAGGCCCGGTTGCGCGGCCAGGCGCCGCGCGAGCAGGGCGCTGTGCAGCGTAATCATGTCGGCGACCGGGGTGTCGGGCATGACCCACACCATATCGACCTTCGGTCCCGCGCCGTACAGGCCGGTTCCCAGCGAGCCTGCGGTGAGCAGGACCGTACCGTCGCTGAAGCGCGAC
Source organism: Telluria sp. (assembly GCA_035759315.1). GTDB lineage: Bacteria > Pseudomonadota > Gammaproteobacteria > Burkholderiales > Burkholderiaceae_D > Telluria. The sequence continues at coordinate 17,938 of DASTVB010000016.1, forward strand.
ATCACGCGCACAAGGCGGATCGTCGACGCCGTTTCGGCGATCAGGGCCAGCCTGCCGTCGGGATGCGCCCAGAGCCGGCCCTGGTGCGATCCGAACTTGCGGGCCGCTTCGGCGTGCTCGAATCCGACCGGCGCGGCGAGGCCGGCGACTTCCGACTGCGGCACGCGCTGGTCGAACCAGGGCGAGGCGCCACCGGCGATGTCATCGAGGTCCTGCGTCCGCAGGACGACAGGGGGTTCGGACAGCAGTCCGACGGTCTGCGCCGCGATTTCGCCGGCGACCCTGTCCAGCTCCGCCTTCAGCTTTGCATCCGGTCCCTGCTTCACGTTGGCAGCGGCCTTGCGCCATTCATCCGCGGCCGTTTTCAGTTCTTCAACCCGTCGTGCGCTGGTCATTTTCTCGAGCTGCGCGATGGATGCTGCAAGCTCCGATTCCTGGCCGCACAGGTAAGAGCCGGCGCCGCCCTTGCAGTTGTCGTGCGCCTTGCGTGCGGACGCGAGGCGCCCGGCGACATCGTCCCGGTCCGCCGGAGACGCAGTCGCCAGTTGCATCTCGTAGATGGCGATCAGGCGCTTGTAGGTGGCGGTCGCTTCCGGGAGCTGCTCCATCGCCGCCAGCAGGTTGGCTTTCTCCGCGAGCAGTTCGGCGTCCTCGCGCTCGAGGAGGGCGGCGTCGATGGCGGCGATGGCGCGGTCGACCGCGAGGGCATTCAGGCGGTTGCCGTACCAGTCTTCGAAATACCCGATCGGAATGTTGTCGGTTTCCGGGCCGATCGACGCGAGCCAGGCAAGGACCAGCGCTTCCTTCTTGCGCAGTTCCCAGCTGGCCGGATTGGCGGCGAGGGCGGCGAGTACCAGGCCGTAGTTGTCGCAGGGGCGCAAGGCACCGCTCTGATCGAACGCGGCGATGATCCTGAGCGCGAAAGCGGTGTCGCGCGCGTAGTCGCGCATCAGGCGCCAGATGCCAGCCACGGCCTGGGTCTCCAGCTCTGCGCCGTGTGCGTCGACCGCATCGTCGTCGCTGTCGTCATCGGACAGGGACCAGGCGATGCGCACGGCATGCCGGCACTGGTAGGCGTGGACCGCCAGCGCCGCGTCGCGGTCGCCCGGGGCGATCGCGTACGCCTGCTGCAGGTCGCGCCATGCCGGGCTGCGGTAGCCGCATGCGTCGTTCAGCCTGGCCCGCAGCGAGTAGAGCGACGCATCATCGGGCGCGCGGTCGATTTCCCTCCCCATCCGTT
>DASTVB010000017.1:0-2058 GCA_035759315.1 Telluria sp.
TCGCCGGCCTGATCCGGCCCGATGTCGGCAGCGTCAAGATCCACGGCCATGACGTCGTCACCGATTTCCGCGAAGCGAGAAAAAAACTCGGCGTGGTGCCGCAGGAACTCGTGTTCGACCCGTTCTTCACCGTGCGCGAAACGCTGCGCCTGCAGTCGGGTTACTTCGGCATCAAGAACAACGACAAGTGGATCGACGAGGACATGGAGAATCTCGACCTCACGAACAAAGCCGACGTCAACATGCGCGCCCTGTCGGGCGGCATGAAGCGCCGCGTGCTCGTGGCGCAAGCGCTGGTGCACAAACCCCCGGTCATCGTGCTCGATGAGCCGACCGCCGGCGTCGACGTCGAACTGCGCCAGACCCTGTGGAAATTCATCTCTCGCCTGAACCGCGAAGGCGGGCACACGGTCGTGCTCACCACCCACTACCTGGAAGAGGCGCAAGCCATGTGCCAGCGCGTGGCGATGCTGAAATCGGGCCAGGTCGTGGCGCTCGACACGATGAGCGCGCTGCTGCGCCGGGTGTCGGGTTCGCAGCTGATCGTGCACCTGAAAAGCGGCGCGCTTCCGGCCGATTTGCGCCACCTGGTCTCGCACGACGAGCATGGCAATGGCAACAAATACAGCCTGCGCGTCAACGACTACGCCGAAGTCGAACCAATCCTGGCGCGCCTGCGCGAAAGCGGGGCCGTCATCGACGAGATGCAGCTGCAACAGGCCGATCTCGAAGACATTTTTATCAAGATTATGGAAAAGGGCGCGCTGTGAGTGTCGTTTCTGTCGGTTTCCGCACCCTGTTTTATAAAGAGATGCTGCGCTTCTGGAAGGTCGCGACGCAAACCATCGCCGCGCCGATCCTGACGGCCATGCTGTATTTGCTGATCTTCGGCCACGTGCTCGAGGGCCGGGTCGAAGTGTATCCCGGTGTTTCTTATACTGCCTTCCTGGTGCCCGGCCTGGTGATGATGAGCGTGCTGCAGAATGCCTTCGCGAACGCCTCCTCCTCGCTGATCCAGTCCAAGATCACCGGCAACCTGGTGTTCATCCTGCTGCCGCCCCTGTCGCACTGGGAAATCCTGCTGGCCTATGTGGCGGCGTCCGTCGTGCGCGGCCTGGCGGTCGGCGCCGGCGTGTTCGCGATTACCGCCTGGTTCGCGCACCTGAGTTTTGCGGCGCCGCTGTGGATCATCGTGTTCGCCATCCTGGGCGCGGCCATTCTCGGCACGCTCGGCGTGATCGCCGGTATCTGGGCCGATAAATTCGACCAGCTGGCCGCGTTCCAGAATTTCCTGATCATGCCGGCGACTTTCCTGGCCGGGGTGTTCTACTCGATCCACTCGCTGCCCGCTTTCTGGCAAGCGGTCTCGCATTTCAACCCGTTCTTTTATATGATTGACGGGTTCCGCCACGGCTTCTTCGGCCAGTCCGATATCTCGCCGTGGACCAGCCTTGCCATCGTGTCCGCTTTCTTCGCGGTGCTCGCGGCAGTGGCGATCAACCTGCTGCGCGGCGGCTATAAGTTACGCCACTGAGTGCGTCATTGAACGCAGTGAATATTTAATATTTAGGAATTATCGTGTCGACCACTCCAGAACTGATCCACAGCTATATCGAAAACGGCCTGCAATGCACGCATTTGACGGTCGAGGGCGATGGACGCCACTTTTCGGCCCTGATCGTCTCGCCTGCCTTTGCCGGCAAGCGCCCGATCCAGCGCCACCAGCTGGTCTATGCGGCACTGGGCGACCGCATGCGCGAAGAAATCCACGCGCTGTCGATGAAAACCCTGACGCCTGAAGAATACGGAGGCTAAATGGACAAGCTGCAAATTGTTGGCGGCAAACGCCTGAATGGCGAGATCGCCGTATCCGGCGCCAAGAACGCGGCGCTGCCGATCCTGTGCGCGGGCCTGCTCACCAGCGGCGACGTCGAACTGTCGAACGTGCCGCGCCTGCACGACGTCAAGACCATCCTGAAGCTGCTCGAGCACACCGGCCTGACCGTGACCCGGGACGACGAGAACGTCACCCTGAACGGCGCCAACATCACGAGCCTG